>CABTYA010000014.1 GCA_902488965.1 uncultured Veillonellaceae bacterium | reverse complement strand
TTGACATCGACAAGCATATAGGGGAAATATACGCCCATGATATTCTCAGTGGTAAACTCTTTGGTGAATTGAGGATGTGCAAAAAACTTTCTGTTGCCGACAAATTTTTCAATTTCCGCCTTGGCGGCTTCCTTTTTGACGGAAAACGGTAACACCACATCAGGAATTGCCCCGTTGGGAATTTGTCGATTCAAAGACAACGTGTTTCTGCACCAGTGGCATCTGGCTTGCGCCGCTTCGCCTGTATCAATGACAACCTCGGCACCGCAACTTTCACACTTCAAGGTGAGAATGTCCTTCGTGTCCGGCACAATATTTTGCGCCCCTGACCCGATGACCTTCCCGTGCAGGTTTTCCACATTCGTTTCCATCGAAGTGTCTTTTTCCAACTCAAACTCATGCCGACAAAAATTACACCGCAGTTTGCCTGTGTTCACATTTTGCGAGATGTCGGTAGCGCCGCACTTCGGACATTTCATCTGCCCATCCTTCGCGCCCGCATCGGTCTGTATGATTTTGTGTTCGGTCCGGTTTTCGTCCCGATTATTCAAGTCGTCCATGATTTAAAACCCCAACAAATCTTTTTTCACTTTATCAAATTCTTCTTGCGAAATAACGCCGGCATCCAACAATTTTTTCATTTGGATCAGCTTTGTCGTCGGATCGGTAGTAGCTTCCTGCGGCGGTGTCTGCTGCGCCTGCGGCTGTGCCTGCTGTTGCTGTGCCTGCTGTTGCTGTGCCTGCTGCGGCATTCCTTGTTGCGGCATTCCTTGCTGCGGCATTCCTTGCTGCGGCTGACCGAAGTTCGGCTGGTAGGACCCCTGCGTATTGGGCTGCTGCATGCCGCCCATCATGCCGCCGGCAGCCTGCATTCCCATTCCCATAAAGGCCATGCCTGCTCCGCCGCCATTTTCTCCGGCTCCCTGCATACCTCTGGCCGCCGCCTGTTGCATAAAGGCATTTCCTCTGGCACCGGAAAGGGCATCCGCTTTCTTAACGTCGGACATGAGCGTTTTCGTATCGTCATCGTATTCAATAGCAAGAATGGCCGTCTTGACAATTTCGAGACCTCGGGACGATTTCCACTGATAGGCATCTTCCACGGCCTGTCCCAGTGCTTGCGCAAAACCGATTTGATCGCCCTGAATCCTTGACATTCGATTCCCGCGGGTGGGATCGTTGGTATAGTTCGAAAAAGCGGCGGACAGACTCCCCACGACTTCATTAAACAATTGTTCGCCGGCGTCATTATCCATGTCGGCAAAATCAAATTCCGGCGCGCCTGCAGACACATACTTGACCGGCACAAAGTTCTTGATGAACAGGATGGGATCCACAATACGCAAGGTATATGTTCCTCTGGTAACAGCTCCCACTTGTGTGCCGAAGAACGCATCATCCCAATAGATTTCCGACTGTGTGCCGAATCTGTTGTTCGGAATTTCTTTTAAGTTGACATAGAACAATAACTGCTGCGTAGCAGGAACTCCGCCAAACTTAAATTTTTCCCACGATGATTTGACCAGAGAGTCCATAAAGGAATCTCCCGCAAAAATAGACTTTGCGTTCACATCGTCGTTGCTATACTCATATCCGCCCACCTCGGTGATGATATTCGTAATCGCACCGTCCTGAATGGTAACCAAAGCGGTTCCTTCCGGAACAATCACCTTGCTTCCCGTTGTAATGATATTCGCATTTCCTTTGTAATTGGAGCCTCTGTCATTATTGACCCCCATGGGGACGCCGGGAAACAGCCCTGCCGTGGGAGAAACGCCGGATTTCGGCCCATAGTAATCCTTCCATTGATCCGCTAACGTTCCTCCGATGGAACCCTTGATTGCTTGAATAAATCCCATAATTGACCTCCTTTTTGACTACATCACTACGGATTTTGTTTTTGCCTTCATCGTCATTTTTCTACCCGATCAGTGATACCAATTCAGCCGTATCCGATGAGAGAAAGAATGGCCTCATATAAACTCTCATTATAGAACCCCTCCCGCGCAAGGGAATCCCAGTCAAGGATATCCCCTGCATCATAGATCTTCGGAGGAAACACCGGCGTGCCGTCCCGCAGAGATACGAGAGGCGAAAATTCTCTTTTTTTATCCCGATACCTGAGTGTGATTTTCGCATTGGGGATTCCCTCCCCTCGATTTTGACAAATCAGTGTAGGTCCTACCACGGAGAAATCATCAAGATAATAATTTTCCACCGGCTTTAAGCCGCCGTTCGCATCCGGATCGAGCTGGGTTAATTTCACGACCGCATGTTTCCACTTAGGAACGAGAAGATAGTATTCTTCGCCTATCAATTCATCGCACAGTGTCTCTTCGTTATATTTCACACATAATGACAGTTTAGGGGCTTCGCCCTCCTTCATAAAGGTTCTTTCCCAGACATGCAGTTTGGATAAAATCTGTCGTACCGAAACATCGTCATGTGCATAACCGAGGAAAATCATAAATGCATCATTGGCCTCGGGATCGACTCCCAGTTTCTTTGCCATTTTGAGATAGACGTCGGAATATATGTTTTGATTCTCAGCACTCACTTGCAGCGACAAGATACTCTCATAAAATCCGGGGCCCGCCGGTATAAAATTGATGTAATGAAAATGCGGATCCCCCCACTCATCCAAGAAAATTTTGGAATCTCCTTTTTTAACGTCGTCCCACAACTTGAGATACGTCTCTCCTTCAAATCGATACGGTGCGTTAAAAAATTTATGATTTACTGCGTTTCCCATAAAAACCGCATTACTTTCTTCAGAATCCCTATGGATACTGTTTTCCATCAGTGCCAAATAATCGATGTCCGATCCGAACTTTTTCATCAGGTCTTTATCCGATAATCGTTTCCCGTTCGGTAGGGAAAAATTATAGGTGTTGTGGATTGGCCTGTACGTCATATAGCCATCGTAAGTAGTCAGCAAAACACTTACGACCCCATCATCTTGGTAGACGGAAAATTCGGCAGACACCCCCAAATCCTCCTCATCCATCTCGAGTTCCGCTCTGTTTTTTTTGATTTCTTTATATTCATTTTCCGCTTTCCGGACCAATTTTTCTATTTCCGCATTGGCCTCTTTGGCATCTTTTGATGTCAGAAGTATTTCCGGAAAATGAATTCCGTAAAGAGAATTCATTGCCAAATTGATGTCTTTTTCATCACTGATAAAGTCCTTCCACACCTCTCTGTCCTTGACTACAATCGGGCACGTACTGCAAGCGACTCCTTTCGCCAAGTTTTTTTCTGCGGAATAGGCTTCCTTGTTGTTACCGTTATTGGCACTGCAACCGGTCATCACAAATGTGACGACCGCAAATAACGCGATGACTTTCTTTGCGCCTATTTTCATAAATATCCCTCCTTGTTTTTTATTTTTCTTACGAAAAAGACCGCTCAAACACACCCCATGTTTGAACGGTCATCCATCGGCTATCCATTTTATTATTTAAACTTTTCAAAAGTGCATGTCGAAACAAATCCCATGTGAAATCAGCCCTGTGTGTGCGGATGATATCACGTCTTTTCGCATCCATAGCCAGTACCTCCCGTAAAATATAGTAGTCAGTACCTTGTGATTTTGGCAACTTCATATTAGCAAATTGTTTTTCATTAAATTTATTGTCATTTGTAAAATATTGGTAATATAACAAATCAATTCCGTCAGAAAACGCCAGTATACAGCGCCTCTTTCTCCATCGGAATCTGTCGATACTCCTTATTTTCTCCCGGCGACTCTATCTCCGACAATCACCGTCGGGTCGGCAGTATGTTCGTCGATTGCAAAAAAATATTGGGGTGAAGATGAATCGAACGCCTGTCGATTCATCTTCGCCCCAACCGTGATGATCATGTCGTTATTTTTTACCGAACGATTCCATGCGCGTACGCTGGTCGTCCGTCGCAAAGCACAAACCGAAGAGCTGCGCTTCGTGCTCGATGGCTGCGCGTTGGTCCATATCCTGTCCGTGCAGGATCGAGCGCTTGGTCGCCCGCACGGCAAAACGGGCATTGGCCTGAATCTTGCGTGCCAGTTCCCACACGGCGGGCAAGAGTTCCGCCTGCGGCAATACCCGATTGACAAGGCCGATTCGCAACGCTTCTTGTGCATCGATCATATCCGCCGTGTACAACATCTCTTTCGCCATAGCCGGCCCGATGGCCCGCACGAGCCGCTGGCTCGCACCGAAGCCGGCGCAAATGCCCCATTTGACTTCCGGTTGCCCGAATTTCGCATTGTCGGACGCATAGCGGATATCACACGCCAGCGTCAATTCGCAGCCGCCGCCCAAGGCAAACCCGTTGACCGCGGCGATGACCGGCTGCGGCAAGTCCTCAATCCGTTGCATGACTTGCTGCCCGAACGCCCCCCAGTCGCGTCCTTCGATGGTGTCCATCTTTGCCATTTCTTTGAGATCGGCTCCCGCGACAAACGCCCGTTCGCCTGCTCCGGTTACGATGACGACGTCGATTTCATCAGCGTGCGCCAACTCGGCAAACAGCGCATCGAGCTCTTTCATCGTTTCCATATTGAGCGCATTTAACGCTTTGGGTCGATTGACCCTCACCACCGCAATACCGTCTTTCGTCTCGATGGAGACATTGTGCCAACCGTCCGTGTGTACTGTCATCATTGCCCCTCCGTTTCAAATCGCACGATATTTTCTTCGCGCCGTTTCGCCATCCGCTCGATGATGTGTTCAGCGTCGGCCGGTGCGGCTGTCGCCAGCGACTGCCAATCCGCCACATCCCGCAGTGTCACGCTCCACTGAAATTCGCCTTCGCCGGTCGCTTCATCGACGATGTACAGCGACCAATACAGTTCGTCATCCGCCCGTACGGGAACACGCCCGTCCGTATCGGTAATCACGGCAAACCGTCGTTCGTCCAAATCCTGTACGACGGCCGCGTCGTCGCCTTCACCGTCCAGTGCGATCCCCAGCGGCTCTCCCCATTTCAAATCAATCATCTCGCGCCTCCTTTAATTGTATTGTACTGTATTTTTCATCGGGACGCAAAACGCACCCGCCCAGCGGGTGCGTCATCTTACAAAGCACGAAGTTCTTCAATTTGCGCGCGCAACTGCGGCATCGTCAATGTTACATGCGGTTCGTATTCCAATACCATGTTGGCATCGGGCGTGTATTCTTTCGCCCAGCGCACGACCTCGGCCACATCGGCGGTGCCTTGCGGCGCATGAATTTCCAAATGTTGGTCACCGGTGCCGTCGTTATTGTGCAGGTGGTACGACGTGACCCGGTCGCCGTAGGTCATGAGCATTTGTCGGATATCCAGCCCATTGACGTTGGCATGACCCACGTCGATGATTGCATGCGCTTGCGGAAAGCGCGTAAATAGTTCCATATATTCTTCGTTGGTAAACAGGTGCTTGCCCTGCGCTTGCCGCGCCAAGTTCTCGATGACCATATTGACGCCGCGGTCGGCGGCCATCTGCAGCAAATCGCCCAAGTTGCGATACGCATGCGCCTGCGCCTGCGGGTGTTCTTCTCCCGTGAAGGAAAGCTGCGAATAATGGACGACGACGTGACGGACATGATGCTGCGCCGCCAAATCAAAGACGCGTTCATACGCCGTCCGCAGCCATGCCCCCGCTTCGCTGTCGGGGTCGGACGTCACTTCGACACCGATCCACGGCCCGTGAAACGTACACGGGCAGGTGAGTTCGTCCATGCATGCGACCACGCGGTTCCAATAGGCATCGTCATGGGTAAAGGCGGCAATTTCGACACCGATATCAGGATCGTTCCAGCCCATAACCTCCCGCGCGACATCTTCAAAATGATTGTTGCGATGATCGACACTCGCAATCAACGTACTGAGATAATACTTCATCACAATTCCTCCCATGCAGCCGGATAGCCGATGTTGGTGCCGTCGGCGGCAAAGAAATGCAGCCGCTGTTCATTCGGTACCCAATAGGTCGGTACATCCGGGGAAATCGTATGCATCGGCGCAACGGCCACGGTTTCCACTCCGTTGACCGCAAAATAATACGCCACGCGGTTCCCGTAGTCTTCGACATAATCGACTTTGACGGGTACGCCGCCCGCCGCGGGGTCGTTCGTCAGCTCCACATGTTCGGGGCGAACGCCCATCTCCGTCGGTGCGGCCGCCGCTCCCAGACACGTGCGCCATGCCTCTCCCAACGACACGGTGGTATCATTGAGGACCAATCCTTCCCCGTTGCGAAGAACGGGGATCATATTCATCGCCGGCGAGCCGATAAAGGTCGCGACAAAGCGGTTGCCCGGGCGGTGGTACACCCGCTGCGGCGTGTCGAGCATCTGAACCTTGCCCTGGTCGAGTACCGCAATGCGCTGCCCGACCGTCATCGCTTCAATCTGGTCGTGCGTGACATACAGGAACGTCTGCCCGTACATCTCATGAATCTTGACCAACTCTTTGCGGGCATGTGCCCGCAGCTGAGCGTCCAAATTGGACAGCGGCTCGTCCAGGAAGAAGAAATCCGCCTGATTGACCAGCGCACGCGCCAGCGCCACCCGCTGCCGCTGCCCGCCGGACAGCTGTTTCGGCAAGCGATCGCCCAGCCCCGTGAGCCGCAGCAAATCGAGTGCTTTGTCGATCCGCCGGCGGATCTCCTCCTCCGGCACTTTACGGATACGCAATCCGTAGGAAATATTTTCGTCAATCGTCATGTGCGGAAACAGCGCGTAGTTCTGAAAGACCATCGCCACCCCGCGGTCCCCGGGGTCGATATCGTTGGCCACCTTGCCGTTGAGATAGAGCGTCCCCGCACTGATGGTCTCCAGCCCGCTGATCATCCGCAAAATCGTCGATTTCCCGCAACCGGACGAGCCGAGCAGGATGAGACGTTCTCCCTTGCGGATCTGCAAGTTTAATTGATCGATGACCACCGTATCGCCAAATTGTTTGGTGACATTTTCTAAAACAATACTGTGCATAATCACTCCTATCCTTTAATCCCCGACTGGGCAAACGTACCGATAATAAATTTCTGGCAGACCGCATACAAGAGCAGCGGCAACAGCATCGTCAATGTCGATACCGCCATCGCCACCGGGATATCCGTCCCGCCTTCCGCACTGACAAACATCTGCAGCGCCAGCGAGAGCGTATAGTTTTCCTGGCTCTTGATCATCAATGCCGGCCAAACGTATTCATTCCATGAATTGATAAAGAAGATGATTCCGATGGACAGGATGGCCGGCCGTACGAGCGGAACCACGATAGACCGCATCCGCGCCCAATGCGACGCCCCCTCCAAATCGGCGACTTCCATCAACGCCTTGGGGATACCTTTCATGTGCTGGCGCAACAGGAAAATCCCCGTCGCATCCGCCAGCTGCGGCAACGCCATCCCGAAGAGATTGTCCACCAGTCCCATTTTCGAGAGTGTGATATAGTTTGGGATCATAATCACGGTAAACGGAATGAATATCGTACTGATCAGGGCGAAGTAGACCCATTTCTTCCCGCGAAAATCCAAAAACACAAACGCATACGCCGCCAGTACGCCCGTACACAATTTGAACGCGGTAACGATACTCGCCACGATAAAGGTATTACTCAAAATATGAAAGAAGGGCAGCACGTCGAGCACCCGCACATAGGCGGACGCCGTCGGCGCGTGCGGAATGAGATGCACCCCGCCGCTGAACGCTTCCGGCATGGATTTGAACGAAGTCGATACCGCAAAAAGGATCGGGTAAAGCATCACGCCCAAAATCAGCAGGAACAGGATATGCCACTTCCATTCGGACATATCAATTTTCATAATACACCTCTTCTTCCACGTATTTGAACTCCAGGAACAAGAGTAATACGAACAACACGAGCGTCACGACGGACACGACGGACGATATCCCCGTCTCGTAGTAGGTGAACGCCGTTTCATACGCATGATAAATCAGGTTGGAGCTGGCATTGTTCGGGCCGCCCTGCGTGAGCACTTTGATCGGAGTGAACACGTACTGTATCCCCTGCACCATACACATAATCAGAATGTACACCGCCGACGACGACGTCAGCGGCACGACGATTTTACTGAAAATCGACCGGGCCGGTGCTTTTTCCAAACGCGCCGCTTCGATCAGCTCTTCCGATACGCTCGACATGCCCGAGAGCAAAATCAGGAAATTGTAACCGAACGCTTTGTAGACGGCGACAAGAGAAATGACGAAAATGACCAATCCTCCCGTTTTCGACCACGTCGGCATCGTCATCCCGAACATCCCCGCCAGCGCGCCGACGGGACCGGTGAGCGGATTGAATATCCACTGCAGTACGATCGCACCGACGACCAGCGAAATCAGACTCGGAATGAACAATAACGTCTTGTAGATATCCTTGCCCTTTTTCATCATAAATGTATTGACAAATGCCATCACATACGGCACCGCAAAGGAAAAGAATACCAAGAGCAACAGGTAGACGACCGTATTGCGCATGATTTGCCACATCACGGGATCCTGCATCACCTTGATATAATTGTCAAATCCGACGGCGACCATTTTCGGCGATACCATGTTCCAGTCATAGAAACTGAGATACATCGTATACACCAGCGGCCAAAACATAAACAGTAAGAACACAATCAGCGCCGGCGCAATCAATACCGCCGCCAACCGCCGTTCCCGCCACTTGCGTGCCGTCAACGTGCGACCTGAACCAGTTTTCATAATGCCCCCTTCAGGAAAGCCACTCAAACAAAACGGGGACTCGTCAAGCGAGTCCCCGCTGCGCTTACTTCAGTAATTTATTCAGTTCGTCTTGTGCCTGTTGCAAGGCATCCATGACGGTGGCTTTGCCACCGAGGATGCGGTCACGGGCATCGGCAAACATCTTTTCCGCACGAACGCCGACATCACCGGGGAACGCCGCCCACGGTGCGAGCGTGTCCATTTCTTCAAATGCCGCCCGCAGCGGTTCGCTCTTGGCGATTTGCGCTTTCAGCGCTTCATCTTCGCGTGCTTCGGGACGCGGCGGCAAGTAGCCGGTTTCGATCGTCCACTTCGCGAGGTTTTGTTCCTTCATCATAAACTTGAGGAATTCCCACGATGCTTTTTGCACTTCGGGATCTTGCGCGGTAATCGCGATGAAGTTGCCGCCGACCGGCAAGCGCCGTTCTTTGCCTTCAAAAATCGGGTAGGTCGTCCCGCGCAGGTCGAAGCTTACCGCGGAAGAAATCGTACCGATCTTGGCACTGGTGCCGGCGAGAATGCCGACCTTGCCGCTGCTGAAGGACGCGATGCCTTCATCCGCCGCCATGTGCAATGCGGATTTGTCTTCGATGACCATATCGCGCAAGAGCTGGTAGGCTTCGGCTGATTCGGGTGACGCGAAAGTCGCCGTTTTGCCGTCTTCGGAAAGCATCCGCGCGCCGTTACTTTCGAGCAAGCCCTGTACGGACCAGTTATCCTGGTATTCCTGCATGTAGAAACCGTAATTTCCGGTCGCTTCTTTGATGGCCTTGGCATGTGCCCGGACATCATCCCAGGTGACCGGCGGCTGATCGGGATCAAGTCCCGCCTGCCGATACAGGTCCGCATTGTAGTAGAGGATCGGCGCGCTGATTGAGTACGGCACACCGACTTGACGATCTTCGACTTGCGCCAGTTCCAAAATATTCGGCATGAAGTTCGTCGAGAGATAGTCCGCATCGCCGGGGACGTCTTTGCACAGCTGCGTCGGCGATACGTATTGGAAGTTCTGGTCAAAGTATTTTAAATAGTTATAGCCGATCATGACCATGGACGGATACTTGCCCGCGGCCACTTCCGCCTGCAAGTTTTGCATCAGCCCCGGATACATGTCCGGATTATAGACCGCCTTGACTTCGATTTTGTCTTGCGACTTGTTGAATTCGTCCACCATGTCTTTGATGGCCGGTGCACCGAAGTTTTCCGAATAGACGTGCCAGAAGGTGACTTGGACTTTGCCGTCCGCTTTTTTGGCCGTATCGCCCGAATCTCCGCAGCCGGCAATGCCGAGTGCCAATACCGCCGCCAATGCGGCCGCGCCCCATTTTTTCTTTGCGAAATTCATGATAGCCTCCTTTTTGCTCTACCCAAAACCGTTGAGAATGTTACATCGATTCCGTTATTTCTATGATAGCATAAGAATTTAACGCGGTACAGTCCGCGCCGTCAATTTCACTTTCGTCTTTCGCCTGACGGCGCGCAATCATTGCAGCCAGCGCATTACCGCACACTGTCCGTCCGGTATAGCCGCAGCGCATTGAGCACCACGGAGACCGAGCTCATCGCCATCGCCGCACCGGCGAGCAGCGGTGAAAGCCAGCCCGCCGCCGCCAGCGGAATGCCGACGGCATTATAAATCATCGCCCAGAACAGATTTTGGCGGATATTGCGCCGCGTCGCCCGCGACAGCCGCAGCATCCGCACGACGCCGTGCAAATCGCTCTGCAAGAGTACGACGTCCGCACTTTCAACGGCCACATCCGTCCCCGACCCGACGGCGATACCGATGTTCGCCGTGGCCAGTGCCGGCGCATCGTTGACGCCGTCTCCGACCATGGCGATACATTCGCCGGCGGCGGTGTAGTCCGCGACGGCCGCCGCTTTTTCTTCCGGACGCATCTCGGCACGGATGTCCTCAATCCCCGCCGCCGCGCCGACCGCTTGCGCTGTCCGCCGGTGATCGCCGCTGAGCATCGTCGTATGTACGCCTTCGGCATGCAATGCCGCAACGACCTCGCGCGCCTCTTCGCGCAGGGTATCCGCCACTGCAATCACCGCCGCGGTACGTTCTCCCGCCGTCAGCACCATGACGGTTTCTCCCGCCGCCTGCCGCTCACCGATAAAGGGCACCTCCCGCACCTGCGCGGGCGTCGGCCGTCCGAGCCGATAGGAAATGCCGTCCAGCGTACCGACCACGCCGTCCCCCGCAATATCCCGCGCCGCCGCCACCGTCCGCGGTGCAATTTTTTCTTTCTCGGCGTAGCGTCGTACGGCCGCCGCCAGCGGATGCGCCGATACGCTCTCCAGTCCCGCTGCCACCGCGATGTCCTCCCGCGGCGCAGACGCCGCGCTCCACACCCGTGTCACGGTCAGCTCGCCGCGGGTCAGCGTCCCCGTCTTGTCGAACACGACCCGCCGGAGAGCGGCCGCCCGCTC
Organism: uncultured Veillonellaceae bacterium; assembly: GCA_902488965.1. Classification (GTDB taxonomy): domain Bacteria; phylum Bacillota; class Negativicutes; order Veillonellales; family Negativicoccaceae; genus CAMCNU01. The sequence goes on along the minus strand of CABTYA010000014.1, from coordinate 6,746 downwards.
CAAATGCGCCGCACTCTTGAACAAAATCCCGTGCCGCGCGCCGACTCCCGAAGCGACCATAATCGAGGTCGGCACGGCCAAGCCCAAGGCGCACGGGCAGGCGATGACCAGCACCGCGACCGCCCGCAAGACAGCCGTTTCCGTATCTCCGGGCGCCAACCAGCCGTACCAGACCACGCCCGTCAGTGCCGCCAGCGTCATGACCGTCGGCACGAAAATCCCCGCCACCCGATCGGCAATACGCTGGATCGGCGCTTTGGACAGCTGAGCCGCTTCGACGACCTGCACGATTCGCGCCAGCGTACTTTCCGCACCGACCTGTGTCGCCCGCACGGTCAGCGCGCCGCTGCCGTTCAGCGTACCGCCGATGACCGTATCGCCGACCGTTTTGGCGACGGGAATACTCTCGCCGGTCAGCATGGATTCGTCGATTTCACTTTGCCCTTCAATGACTTCGCCGTCCGTCGGTACCTGCGTGCCCGCCCGCACGAGCACGATCTCGCCCGCACGGACCTGATCCGCCGCAACCGTCTCCCAACGATCGCCACGGCGGACTTGCGCCGTTTTCGGACTCCACCGCAACAACGCCTGCATGGCGCTTCCCGTACGCGCTTTGGCCCGCGCCTCCAAGTAACGCCCGAGCAATACAAAGGTAATCAGCCATGCCGACGTCTCGAAATACAGCGCGCCGCCTGTCAAGGCGTAGTAGACGGAAAACAGATAGGCCGTCGTTGTCCCCAAGACCACCAGCGTATCCATCGTCAGCGAGCCGCCGCGCAGCGCTCCCCACGCCCCGCGATAAAAGACCGCCCCCGGTCCGAATTGAACGACAGTCGCCAGCAGCCATTCCGCCCATGCGGGCAACATCGGCCACCCGGCCGTCGCATGGCCCGCCATACCGATCATCAGCGGCAGCGACAACGCCAACGCGATGACGAAGACTCGCCGCTCGGCGGGCGCATCAGCTGCGACCTCCGCCGGTTTTTCCGCTGCCTGTTCATGCGCACCGAAACCGATCTGCTCGATTCGCGCCATCATCTGCGCCGGCGTCACACGAGCGGGATCATACCGCACCTCGCCCTCCTGCTGTAACAGATTCACCGCGACGGACTCGACGCCGTCCATGCGGCCGACCGCCTTTTCAATCCGTGCCACGCAAGCCGCACAATGCATGCCTTCGATCTGCAAGCGGCACACGGCTTCCGCCGCCCGTGCAGGCAGTACCGCATGAAAACCGATAGCGTCGATTTTGGCGGCGATCGCCTCCGGCGTTGTACGCGCGGGGTCATAGGTCACCTGCGCTTGCGTCGTGAGCAGATTCACCGCGACGGACTCGACACCGTCCAGACGGCCGACCGCCTTTTCAATCCGTGCGACGCAGGCCGCGCAATGCATGCCTTCAATCGGCAGGCGCAGCGTCCGTAATTCGTTGCTCGATTCACTCATCGCTGTATTCGCACTCCGTTTCGTTTATTGGTTTTTGTCGATTTATCACTGTATCTATTGTAACACACCCGCCCGATACCTTGCATCACGCTCGGTTTTGCGGTATCGTACCCCTAGGAGGACCTATGACTGCCTACGACTCGATTCGTTCCGTCCATACCCATACGGAACTCATTCAAAAATCAAAATTCATCGTATATATTGCCCCCGTGCGTACCATGGACGAAGCGCGCGATTTTCTCGCCGCCCTACGCAAAGAGCATTACACCGCAACGCACATCTGCAGCGCCACCCGTCTTGCCCTTCGGCCCGTCCGCGAGCAATCGTCCGACGACGGCGAACCCGCCGGCACCGCCGGGCGACCGATGCTCCATGTGCTGCAAGAGCAAGACCTCACCGACATCACCGCGGCGGTCGTTCGCTACTTCGGCGGGATCAAACTCGGTGCCGGCGGCCTGATTCGCGCCTATGGCGGCACGTTGGCACGGGCGCTGACGACCGCACCGCTGATCCGCTACACGCCGCATCGACGGTACCTCGTCCGTATCCCCTACGACTTGCTCGGACGCATCGAAAATGAATGGCGCGAGCGGCCGATTCGCATCGCCGACCGCACCTTTGCGGCGGATGTAACCCTCACCGTTAACGTACCGTCGGGCAGTGCCGATGCGTTCATCAGCGCCCTCACCGACCTTACCGCCGCCCGAGCGACGGTCACCGATGACGGCGAGCACTTGATCGCACTCGCGCGCCCGAACGTGAAATAGTCGCAATAGTTTCCTTTCCCATAGCCGCTTTTTATTTTACACGCCAAGTCGCCCTTGCTATACTGAATACAGGATGAGAATTCCGCAAACGGCGTGTCGGGGAATCACGTCATTTCATCGGAGCTGATCCGCAGGACTCAAAAAAGGACCATTCGGTCCTTTTTTATTGTGTGCATAAAATTGTTTCCCGCAGCCTACCGCGCCTTCCTCTCATGCCTCATCCGTCTTGAGTACCTTCTTGCCGTTGTTAATCCCCGCTGTTCCGCCCCGCTGCGACGTCGGCGAAATCGTCGAGTAATATTCCAAAAACACTTTGGCCACATGGGTCAACGGACGTTCCAGCGCCCGAATGATGGACTTGTGCATGACATAGTTGTACGCGATGCGGCAAGACTGCATCCCGTCGAGCAGACATTCATCCGGCTCGGCGGGAATCAGCGCCGCGGCCGCTCCCGTCCGCGCCCACGCCAGTGCCGCATGTTTCGTCGTACTCACGCATACGACATGCAACAGATCATGCAGATCCCCCTGCTCGTAAGCCAGCATCTGGGCGCAACCGCCCGAGATGGCAATCGGCACATCGGCGATATCTTCCAACGTGAGCTCCCCCGATGCCGGTATCTCGAAGAGTTCCTTGTTCCCGATCAGCATGAGTTCTTCCTGCCGTGTAAACAACACCTCGAACCGTTCCGGCTGGGTCAGCTCCGCACTGCAGACACCGAGATCCGTCACCCCGCTGAGCAATTCTTCCTGCTGGCGACTGACGATTCCCTCGTACAGTTCAAACGTCACCCGCGGATACTTGCGGTTGAATCCCGACAATACCCGCTGGATAAACCGCTCCGTACGTCCCGGCGAAATACTGAACCGCAGCGGTCCGCTCACCTCGTCCAGCGCGACCATGACCTCCTGCCGGGCCAAATCTTCCAACCCGCAAATATGTTTCGCCCGTCGGTACAGCACCTCGCCCGCTTCCGTCAGGTACATCACCCGCCGCCCGCGTTCGGCCACCACCAACTTGGCCCCGTACATCTTTTCCAACAATCGCAACTGTTTGCTGAGCGTCGGCTGGGTAATATGCAAAAATTCCGCCGCCTGGGTCATGTTCCCCGCTTCGACGAGCGCTAAAAAATTGCGATAATACTGCGTATCCATAGTTCCTCCATTTTGATTGTACTCTTTGTATAATGTATTGTACCACTTTCAGTAACTGTGTATTCATAAAAGGTCAGCATATTAATCATAGAAAGTATCAATTTTACATTCATCATGACAAGAGGCTATATTTAACATGAAATCGATTTCCATTTCAGAAAGGAACGTGGTTATGTCTCATTACTCCATTTCGATGTCGACACAACTACCGACATCCCCAACTGAAGAACAGGTACCTGCACGCTTGGATGTAGAAACGAAACAATATTTGCGACGGATGAGTCGTCATTTCTACCACCATCTGTTGGAAAAACGGTTAGCGTCAGGGCAATCTTTTTTACCATCTCATTCTTCTGCACGTCGCCGTAAGAAATGACATCACCCGTCCGGTAAGGATGTGGATTATGTCACCTGCAATTACATGTTTAATCCTCTTGGTTATCGTGGCGATCCTCTTCGTCACGGAAATCATCCCGCTCGCCGTTACCTCCATCATGGCGGCCATGGCCTGCGGACTGCTCGGTCTGATCCCGATGAACGAAGTATTCCTCGGATTGGCCGATGATACCGTCGTACTGTTCGGCGGAATGTTCATCGTCGGTGCGTCGATGTTCCACACGGGACTGGCACAACGCATCGGCGGCGCGGTCGTCCGTGCCTGCGGCACCAGCGAAAACAAATTGATGATCGGTGTCATGACGATCGCGGCGGCACTCTCGTCAGTGCTGTCCAATACCGGCACTTGCGCCTGCTTGATTCCTGTCGTCAAAGGTATTTGTGCCAAAGCGCACATCTCCTGCTCGCGACAATTATTGCCGCTCGCTTATGCCTGCGGTTTGGGCGGTACCATTACGCTGATCGGCACGCCGCCGAACATCATCGCCAATGTCGCCCTCAAAACGGCCGGCATGGAAGAGTTACAATTCGGATTCTTTGAATACGCTTGGCTGGGCATTCCGATTACGGTCGCGGGCATCCTCTACATGATGCTCATCGGTAAGTATCTCTTGCCCAACGAAAAACGCGATATTCCCGAAGAAGACAAAAACGAAAATGAACCTGCCACTTGCGGTACGATTCGTCGCTGGATTTGCGGTTTCATCCTGACGGCGGTCGTCGTTTCCATGGCGCTGGGACTGCCGCTGCATATGGTCGCGATTGCCGGTGCGGTTGCCTGCGTATTGACACGCTGCATCACCGAAAAACAGGCCTATGCCTCGATTGACTGGATGACGATCTTCCTCTTTGCGGGCATGATCCCGCTGGCGACCGCGATGAACACCTCCGGTGCGGGGAAACTCATCGCCGACAACGTCATTTCGTGGATGGGCGGATCGCCGTCCGTATACCTCGTGACGGTCGTCCTCTTCCTGATTGCGGTCACCTTGACGCAGTTCATGTCCAACACCGCCTCCAAAGCCTTGCTTTGTCCGGTCGGGATTGCGATTGCCGCTGACCTCGGTGCCAATCCGCAAGCCGTCCTCATGGCGATTTTGATTGCGTCGTCCTGTGCATTCGCAAGCCCTGTCGGCACACCGCCGAACACCTTGGTACTCGGCCCGGGACACTATCGCTTTATGGATTATCTCAAATCCGGTACCGGTCTGGTACTCGTCTGCCTCTTGGTATCCTGCATCGTGATTCCGGTCGTATGGCCGTACTATTGATCAGCGCCGGGAAGATATGCAATTCTTGAAGTTTTACGATAAAAATGATTGATTTTACCGGCACGCAAATTCGATTTACAATGAGAGTAGGGAAAGGCATCCATTCCGATGCATATCAGTTGTCAGCGAAAGGAGGGACCGGATTATCCGGGTCGAAGATGACGTATTACGAACACTTAATTGCTTGTCGCATGGAAAGGAACAATTACTTCCGCGACATTTGCCGAGGGAAAGAGGCGGTCACGGGTCGTGATCTGTTGCGCCGGCAGCACATTCGCATGCGCACATCACACCACCTTTTCACCGACCGACTCTACTATCATCTGTTGGCATGTCGATTGGCACGAGCATAAATCAGGGAAAACAAAAAAGGAGTCGCGCACTCGCGCGAACTCCTTTTTTATTACGCGGATACGGGTGCTGCTCATGCCCGCCACCGGTCTTACCGTTCCCATGCACGCATAGCCGTACGTCCACCGATGTGGCTATTTTTTCTTCTCCTTCATCGTGTTCCATGCCCGCGCAGCCGTACAGATACAGACTCGCATAGTCGCAATCAACTTCACCGCGTTCCCCTGCATCCGCCCGCGCCGACAGCCGTCACCGCCGCTTCTCCGTGCATGACGCGACCGCGCCTTTTCACGCCGCCGCGCCGTTTGCGTCTTCGTACACTGTTCTCGACATGCGCGACTGCACCATCGCTCACCCTGCGAGAGCATCCTGCCTGTGCTCCCCTCGTGTGAAACGCCCTGCTGAATACTCCCCGCCGGTACATCCCTTCCTGCCGCTGTCACTCGCTAAACAACGATACCGCCCTACGGCTCTCCATGCACGCATCCCATCGGTTCCCATCATTTCCGACCGCCAATATGTCTGCGAATCAAACGCTGCATACGTCTCTCGGCCTCGTCGAGCGCTGCTTGCATGACCGACCCGCCCCGTATCCCTCTGGTATCTGCCGTCAGACGGCAATAACAATCGTATCATACATCGGAGGAAGCAGACCCCCATCCGCGCTCTCTGCAGGAATACAATCCCTTTCCGTCGTCCCCGCTCACGTTACACGTATAGGGACAAAAGGCCGTATACGCCCCTCAACGTCCTCGACCGCTGCTTGCATGACCGACTGCCCCTATCCCGCTGGTATCCGCCGTCAGCAAACCATAATCGCCGCCTCGTACATCGTTTGCGCACGTACCGCCGCCCTGATTCCTATGCGGTCATCTCATCACTTGCAGTCGCTCCCGACTGACGGTATACGAATGAGCGTCACACGAAGCGGCTGCCATCGTCCGACACACCCGATTCAAGGCATCTCCCGATCTCTTTTTCCGCACAAAAAAGACCTTGCCGCCCAACGGCAAAGGCTTTCATTCCTTCCATCAGGGGAAGAACGGCCAGATGATCGGAATGATGATCATGCTGGTGATAAAGCCGACCAAGCAGAGCGGAATACCGACCTTCAGATAGTCGTTGAAGGAGTATTGCCCCGGTCCAAGTACCAACGTGTTCGGCGGTGTCGCAACCGGCGTTGCAAAGGCAGCCGATGCGGCAATCGCGATACACATCAGAACGGCTTTCGGATCCGCGCCGATGGCCTGCGCCATCGAGATACCGAGCGGGCAGAGCAAAGCGGCCGTCGCCGTGTTGTTCATGAACTGCGTCATGATGTTGCTCAAGAGATACATAACCGCCGCAATGACCAGCGGGT
>CABTYA010000013.1 GCA_902488965.1 uncultured Veillonellaceae bacterium | reverse complement strand
CGGAATTCGCGATGTTTCCGCCGCATTGCCTGACGGACACGGAAGGCGCACGGATTATCCCCGAACTGGCGCCGTCGGCGGGAGATATCCGCATCGCCAAACGACGTTACAGCGGATTTTTCGGGACGGATCTCGATATCACGCTCCGGGAAAAGGGCGTGACGCACATCCGTTTGACGGGAGTCTGCACCAATATCTGCGTCCTGTATACGGCGGCGGATGCCCGCAATCTCGGCTATGAGGTCACGGTCGATTCGCGCTGTGTGGCGAGTTTCGATGAAGCGGCGCACCGATGGGCGCTTGCGGAAATGAAATCGACATTGGGATGCACGGTAATCTGACAAGCAAAAAGCACCGACAGAGGTCGGTGCTTTTTGCTGTCCGCAAGTTGGACGGTCAGTCGAAGTGATAGTCCACGCCGATACTGATGCGGCGCGGGTCGGTATAGTAGGCGGAGCGACGGCTGTCGCGGGCAAAGTCGCGTCGGTTGAGCAGGTTCTCGATGCCGACGGTGAGGATCGCATCGTCCGACAAGCGGTAGCGGGCGTTCAGATTGAGCAGCAGCAGAGCGGCGACGTCGTTCGGCCGGTCGATGAGCGCGTTGCCGTTGAGGTTGACATCCCAGCGCTCCGTCCGATAGCCGAGCTCGGCGGCAGCCAGCCAACGGGCGCCGCTGCGGACGAAAGGCGCACCCGCCTGTTCCTGTTCGCGGGCGTTCGCATAGGTCAGCGTCATGCCCGCATACCAGCGGTCGGCAGGTTGGTAACGGTACGAGAGTTCGATGCCGTCGCTGCGGACTTTGCCGATGCGGGTGATATGGACCTTGCCGCGGACGCGATGCTTGTCGATTTTGTGGTCGACATCCGTATGGAACACCGCAAGCTGCCATTGCGTATCGCCCGCGATGCGGCGCAGCCCCGCCTCATAGCGGTGCGCCGTTTCCGGCGTGTGGGCGTCCTTGCGGCTCAAATTGCTGAAATAATCGTTGACGCTCGGCATGGCGAAGGATTTGGCCGCCGCCGTGTACCATTCGAGGCGATCGGAGACGCGGTAGCGCTGTTCCCAACGCGGCAGCCAGGCGTGCGTGCGTCCGGCGAAATCGTCGACGAGGACAAATCCTAACGCCAGCCGACTTTCGTAGCGCTCGTTCGGCGTCCATCGGTAACCCAGCTCGCCGTCCCACTGCGTGCGTGAGCCGTTGCGCGTCGAGCCGCGCAGACCGTGATAACGTTCCGTGCCGACCGCGGCGCGCAGCGTCCAGCTGCCGACAGGACCTGCGGCGAGCTGCTGTTGCCAATCGGCACGCCAGGTGCGGGAACGATAGTCGGTATTGCTGATCTCGACACTGCCGTCGTCCTGATAGGTCGTATAGTAGCGGGTACGCTGACCGTAGCCGAAACTCAACTGCGTTCGTTCGGTATGATAGTGCGCGGTGAGATAGTCCGTCGTCAGTTGCCAGTGGCCGTCCCAGCCTTCTTTGCCGCGCGGGTCGGTATGCCCCCAGACGGCGCGCGTGTGCTGGTGGTCGGCAAAGACGTTCCACCGCGGATTGATATCCCATGACGCATAGACCGCGGTTTGCTGCCCCGGCCGGCGGTGGTTGTAGATACCTTGACGGTCGGCGGGCGAGGTTTGCGCGGTGCCGCCGTCGCGCAGGTGGCGCGCGCCGATACGCAGGTCGGGAGTCGCCACGCGGAGCGAGAGCGTACGGTCACCGCGGTCGGAGCGTCGCATGCCGAGCTGCAAGTCCGAGCGTGAGGTCCGCGCGGACGGGGCGGCCGATGTGACGATATTGATCGCCCCGCCCGTGCCGTAAGCGCCCGCCATCGCGGGCAGGACTTCGATTCGTTCGACCGCATCGAGCGGCAGTGACGACAGCGAAATACGGGAATTGGTACTGAGAGGCACGCCGTTGACCAAGACGGTGGCAGCGGCCGACGATCCCCGCAGTCGGGCCTCGGTGCCGTGGTTGTCATAATCGACGTGGTCCGCGCCGAACGAGGAGATGCTGACACCGGGCATCGTGCGTAAAGCGGCGCTGACCGATTGTACACCGCTGCGAGCGAAATCTTCTTGGGTGCGGACGGAAGCGCTCGCCAGCGTGTCCTGCGCCAAAGCGCCGGGGACGACCGTGCGGTCGGCGGAGACAATGACCGTGGCCAGTTGCGCATCGGCGGCCTGCGCCGCGCCGCCCAGCAGGCACAATGAGAGTGCCGCTATGCATATTCTTTCGTTATTCATAATAAAAAACACATCCTTCCGATTCTCCGTAAATTGTCATTGTTCCGATTATACACACCTGAAATGCCCGAAAACAAGCGATTGACGGAGATCGGGTATAGAGTTTGCGAATGCACCGAATGAAGGAAAGATATACTGATAATTCGCGAAAATCATCGCCTCGGACGGAGCGACAACGGCGGATTTTCGGGATAGTTGCACAAGTATTCAGACGTTATCATAGTGACGACGGTTCAAATGAATAAATATTCATAAACGAATCGGAGTTTGGCGTCTTGCCTTGGTCGGTCGTATCGGACGACGGGCGGGGAGCGGGCGGAGAAGCGAGCCCGACAAAAGTAGGTATGCGCGGGCGGACTATGTTATAATGATACATAGCGAGTTATGTTCGGAATCGTAAGACGAGAGCAGTGCATCGGAAAAATGAATCATTACAGGAGGTTTTATTTTGGCAAAAGGAAAATTACAAATCATTCCCCTCGGGGGACTGGGAGAGATCGGGAAGAATATGACGGTCTTTCGTTACGGCGACGACATGGTCGTACTGGATTCGGGTCTGGCGTTTCCGGATGACGACATGTTGGGCGTCGATATCGTGATCCCCGATTTCACGTACTTGGTGGAAAACAAAGACAAAATCCGCGCGATCGTGATTACGCACGGGCACGAGGACCACATCGGTTCGCTGGCCTACCTGCTCAAGGAAATTTCCGCGCCGGTTTATGCGACGCGGCTGACCTGCGGCCTGATTGAAGGCAAGCTCAAAGAGCACCGTATCGGCAAGTACAAACTCAATGTGGTGAAAGCCGGCGATGAAATCAATATCGGTGTATTCAAGGTGGGCTTTTTCCATGTGAATCACTCGATCCCCGATTCGTGCGGGATCTATTTCCGTACGCCGGTCGGTGTCGCGGTGCACAGCGGCGACTTCAAAATCGACTACACGCCGGACGACGGCAAATTGATGGATATTCAGAAGTTGTCCGATTTGGGCAACAAAGGCGTATTGGTCTATTGTGCGGACTCGACGAATGCGGAGCGGCCGGGACATACCCCGTCGGAAAAGATTGTCGCCAACGCATTGCTGCGGGTTTTTGAAGGGGTCAAGGGACGGATTATCCTGGCGACGTTCGCCTCGAATGTGTCCCGCGTTCAGATGGCGGTGGATGCGGCGTTGGTCAATCACCGCAAGGTCGCGGTGTTCGGTCGCTCGATGGTCAATGTGGTCGGTATCGCCCGCGAAATGGGGTATCTCAAGGCGCCGGAAGGGACGTTTATCGAGCCGGACGAATTGACGCGCTATCGCGACGATCAGGTACTGATCATCACGACGGGCAGTCAGGGCGAACCGATGGCGGGGTTGTCGCGGATGGCGGACGGCTCGCATCGGCAGATCAGTATCCGTCCGGGCGACACGGTCATCTTGTCGGCATCGCCGATTCCGGGCAACGAAACCAGTGTCGGCCGTACGATTGACAAGTTGATGCGCCGCGGGGCGAAGGTCGTTCACGGACGGGAACAGAATGTGCACGTGTCGGGGCACGGGTCGCAGGAAGAACTGAAGATGATGCTGTCGATTTTGCGGCCGAAGTTCTTTATCCCGATGCACGGCGAATACCGAATGCAGCGAACGCATGCGGAGCTGGCCGAAGGCATGGGAGTCAAGAAGGAGAATATTTTTGTCGGTGACAACGGTCAGATTTTCGAGTTTACGTCGAAGTCGGGACGGATGGGCGACAAAGTACAGGCGGGCAAGGTATACGTCGACGGCTTGGGCGTCGGCGATGTCGGCAATATCGTCATTCGCGACCGGCAGCAGCTTTCGCAGGACGGGATGGTCATCGTCACGATGGTCATGGAAAAAGGCTCGGGTCATATTATTGCGGGGCCGGATATCGTTTCGCGCGGATTTATCTACATGCGCGATTCGGAAGCGTTGATTCGGGAAATGAGCAAACGCGCCAATGCGGTCATCGATCGCTGCGCGGATAACAATATCAAAGAATGGAACGTCATCAAGACGCAGGTCCGCGATACGCTGTCGCGGTACATCTATGAAAAAACACGGCGTCGTCCGATGATTTTACCGATCATCCAGGAGGTGGATGCATGACGCCGCGCACTTCTTCTGCACGTGCGTTGACGGAGTCGGGAATGACGGTGGGTATCGCCGTCATTCTTTCGCTTATCGGGATTTACGTGCCGCTCCTGTCGACGGTGGCACTGCTCGTGTGGCCGGTGCCGATTGCCTTTCTCGGGGTGCGCCACGGGATGCGCTGGTCGTCGCTGGCGGTAGCGGCGGCGATGATCATTTTGATGATGACAGTCGGGCCGGTATTGGCGACGGGCATCGGTCTCCTGTTCGGCTCGATGGGGATTGCCCTCGGCGAAGGGTACCGCCGCCGCTGGGGCGCGGGCCGGCTGATGCTGGTGACGATGGTCGTGTTTTTGCTCGGCTTTGCGGCGCAGTTTTTCCTGTCGCTGTACGTCATGGGCGTCAACATCTTCGAATTGTACCAGCAGACTGTCGCGCAGGCGACGGAGCAGGCGTTCCGTACGCTCGACTCGATGGGGTACAACTCGGTCGAGTTGGCACAGGCGAAAGATGCGTACTTGGCGCAGCAGGCGCAGCTCAAGATGCTGATGCCGTTCGTGGTCATCTCCGCGGGAGCGATGATGGCCTATCTCAATATTCTCATCTCGCGGGCGGTTCTGCGCCGCTTGCGGATCGATATCCCGGCGTTTCCGCCCGTGGCGGAGTGGGAAATGCCGCGAGCCACGCTGTATATCTATGTGGCGGCCATCTTGGTCAGCTATTTCGGCGCCGATCTCGGTGCGGCGACGGAAGTCGTTACGACCAATATCAAAGTCGCCTGTATGTACATCCTCTGGGTGCAGGGGGTGGCCGTACTGTTTTGGTGGGTACGGCGGTTTCCGCGCTGGCGGTGGCTGCGGTGGGTCGGTCTAGTGATGAGTGTGTTCGTGCCGGTCGTGATGGCGATGCTGTTTTTCGCCGGTTTGATCGACATGGGGATTAACTATCGGAAACGGCGACAGTATCGCTGACGGCGATGTCGCCGCCGCCGCGAGGCGGTAAGGGGGAACTATGGAATTACGCGACATTTGGCGCAAACGACGCGGTGAGCGTGTATACGGCGGTGTGATTGCCGCTTTGCTCGTCATCCTCGCTTGCTTTAACCCGATTGTGGCGGCGCTCAGTACGATTTTGGTCGTGGGCATATATTGGATGTTGAAAAAGACGCAGTCCGAGCAGGACGAGCAAATCAATGCGTATCTCGACAGTGTTTCGACGGGGGTGACGGAAGCCTCCAGTTATGCGATCCGCAATTTGCCGATCGGGATTGCGATTATCGACCAAAAAAGTCATTTGGTGTGGGGCAACTCCGTATTCCGCGATTGGCAGGAGGACATCGAAGAAGGCGAACGCCTGCAAAAAATCGTACCGGATACGCAGCTGGCCAAATTCTGGGGCAAGTCGGGGCATTTCTTTACGCGGATCGATCAGTCGCATTATCGGGTGATTTACAAATACCTCGATCTCAGCGATCATCCCGACGGTGACGAAGGATATTTGCTGTTATTCTTCGACGATATTACGGAAGCGGAAGAACGGCGGCTGGCCTGTGAAGCGGCGATGCCGGCGTTTTGCTACATCCAAATTGACAACCTGACGGAAATCACGTCGGAACTCACGGAAGTGCAGCGGTCCGCACTGTGGTCGGAGGTCAATACCTGCGTCCTCGATGCGTTCGACCGGCTGGACGGATTTATCAAAAGTTACAGCAATAACAATTACATCGCGTGCATCAGTCGAGCCTCGCTCGACCGGCTCATGGAAACGAATTTCGATATTCTCGACAGGGTGCGGTCCATTCATACGGTAAACCGGATTCCGGTGACGCTCAGTATCGGCTGTGCCTATCATGAGGGGCCGTTCCGCGAGCAGGCGGAGCAGGCGCGGTTGAGTTTGGACGTGGCACTGGGCCGCGGCGGCGACCAGGCTGTCGTGCGGATGGGCGACGACACCAAAACCTTCGGCGGCAAGAGCAAGGCCGTCGAAAAAAATACACGCGTGCGCGCGCGTGTCGTGGCGCAAGCACTACGCGAATTGGTCGGCCAGGCGGACAATGTGCTCATCATGGGGCATGCGTCCGAGGACTACGACGCGCTCGGAGCGGCCATCGGTGTCGCGCATATGGCACGGGTGGCGGGGACACCCGCCCATATCGTGGTCAGTCCGCAACGGCAAAATGTGGAAAAACTGCTCAAGACGGTGGAAAACGACCCGGAATTGGCACCGCTGATTATCGGCGAGGAGGAAGCGGGCGCGTATTGTACGCCGAACGCGATTTTGTTTGTCGTGGATGCCCATCGGCCGGAGATGCTGGCCATGCCGGAACTGATCGACCGGGTCCAGACACGGGTGGTTATCGATCACCATCGGCGCAGCAATGCGTTTGTACCGAATCCGATTATTACGTACTTGGAGCCGTCCAGCTCGTCGGCCAGTGAATTGGTGACGGAATTGTTGCAGTACTTCTCCGATGAAGTCGACTTGAGTGAAGTCGAAGCCTCGGCGCTGTATGCGGGGCTGGTCGTCGATACGAAAAACTTCGCGCAGGCGACGGGGATTCGGACGTTCGATGCGGCGAGTTACTTGCGCCGCAGCGGTGCCAGTACGGAACTGGTACATGATTTGTTTGCGATTCATTTCGATGCGATGCTGCTTCGGGCACAGATTTTGGCCCATGCCGAGCGTATCGATGACGATATCGTCTGTGTGACGATCCCCGACGATACGCCGCATGCGCAGATTTTGGCGGGACAGATTGCCGATTCGCTGGTGACGACGGAAGGGATTCATACGAGTTTTGCGATTTACCATAACGGGGAAGGATACAGCGTGTCCGCCCGTTCCGACGGCGAGGTCAGCGTGCAGCTGGTGATGGAATCCCTCGGCGGCGGCGGGCATCAGACGGTGGCGGCGACAAAGTTTGTCGACCGGACACCGGCGGAAATCCGTGACGTGGTGGTGGCGGCCATTCGGGCCGAAAAGAAAGGAGAATTATCATGAAAGTCGTATTATTGCAAGATGTCAAAAAAGTCGGCAAAGCGGGAGAAATCGTCGAAGTCGCCGACGGCTACGGACGCAACTTCCTCATTCGCAAGGGCTTGGCGGCGGAAGGGACCAAGGAAAACCTCAATGACGCCAAACAGAAGATGGCGTCCAAGGCGCATAAGAAACAAGTCGCGAACGATGAAGCGGTGATTTTGGCGGCGGAACTCAAAAAAGTGGAAGTCACCGTCGGTCTCAAACTCGGTGCGGACGGCCGCGCGTTCAACTCGATTACGCCGCAGGTCATCAGTGCGGCACTGAAAGAAGCCTATGACTTGGATGTCGACAAAAAGAAAATTGAATTGAAAGAACCGCTGCGGACGGTGGGGACGTTTACCGTGCCGGTGCGCGTCCATCCGGAAATTACGGGCGAAATCCGTGTGCATGTGGTGGCTGAGGAGTAATCGTGAAAGATTTGTTGGAACGGTTTCGTGACCGGCATTCGACGGCCGTATCGGCCCGCTCGGAAGACGAACTTCGGCGGGAGATCAATGCGCTGTGCAGTGTGTTTGTCGGCTTGATCGGCGCCGAGCGGATTGTCTTGGAGGCCGGACGATACAACGCGCTGGCGTACCTGCATACCGAAAATCCGCGCGAGCGGCTCGCGGGGCTGGCGCGCATGGTGTTCGAGTCGGAAGATATTCCCGTACCGAGCGCCGCGGAAACGCAAGACCTGATCAATCGGACGGAAGACCGCCTGACCGACTTGTTGATCCAGCAAGCGGTCGAAGAACGGTTGGAAAACAAGGTCAACGACCGAATCGAGGAGCGCAATCAGGAATATATGCGGGAATTGCGCTTGCAGATTCTGGCGGAAGAAACCGGCGAAACGGAAACGCCGCAGACGCGCGAGAAATTGCGCGAGCTCGAGGCCAAAGAGGGCGTGCGCTTGACGACGACGGTAGCGGCGCAGGTGCGGCCGCAGTCGCTGACGGAAGTAGTGGGACAGGAAGAAGCGGTCGCCGCAATGCTGGCGAAGATCGCGACCAAGTATCCCCAGCATTTGATTTTGTACGGTCCGCCCGGTGTCGGTAAAACGACGGCGGCTCGCTTGGTACTGGAAGCGGCGAAACAATGCGGCTTTACCCCTTTCGGCGAAGAAGCGCCGTTCGTGGAAGCGGACGGTACGACGCTGCGCTGGGATCCGCGCGATATTACCAATCCACTGATCGGTTCGGTGCATGATCCGATTTACCAAGGCGCCCAACGGGAACTGGCGGATCAAGGGGTACCGGAGCCGAAACCGGGATTGGTGACGAAAGCGCACGGCGGGATTTTGTTTATCGACGAAATTGGGGAAATGGACCCGATGCTGCTCAATAAATTGCTCAAGGTGCTTGAGGACAAGCGGGTGTATTTCGATTCGGCGTATTATAACGAGGACGATCCCCATGTGGCGGAATATATCCGCCGCCTGTTTCGGGACGGTGCGCCGGCGGATTTCATTCTGATCGGGGCGACGACCCGTCTGCCGGAAGAAATCAGTCCGGCGATTCGTTCGCGGTGTGCGGAAGTCTATTTTGCGCCGCTCTCGCCGGCGGAAGTAGAAAAAATCGTGACCCGTGCGGCGGGCAAACTCGATGCGCAGGTGGATGCCGATGTCGCGTCCGCGATTGCGGCCTATACGGAAGAAGGCCGCAAAGCGGTGAATCTGCTGGCCGATGCCTACGGGATGGCGCTCTATGAAGGAGGCGACGCCGCGGCGGTACATGTCACGGCGGCGCATGTCCGGCGGGTGGCGCGGACGGCGCATTTGACGCCGGAGCGGCGGGAGATCGCGTCCTCCGTCCGGCGAATCGGGCATGTGCACGGCTTGGGCGTAGCGGGTTATCGCGGCGCAACGATTGAAGTCGAGGCCGTCGCCGTGCCCGCACGTGAGGCCGGCAAGGGCAAAGTGCGCTTCAACAGTACGGCGGGGTCGATGGCGAAAGACTCGGTATTCAACGCGGCGGCCGTGTTGCGGATGATGACGGGACAGGATGCCGATGCGTACGATATCCATGTCAATGTCATCGGCGGCGGTCAAATCGACGGACCGTCCGCAGGGACGGCCATCGCGTGTGCGGTGATCTCGGCGGTTACCCGGACGCCTCTCCGCCAAGATGTGGCGCTGACGGGCGAGGTCTCGCTCAGCGGCGCGGTCAAACCGATCGGCGGCGTCACGGAAAAAGCGCACGGCGCATTGCGGGCGGGGATGAAGAAAATGCTCATTCCGGCGGAGAATACCGACGAAATCGATGCGACGTACGACGGCATGCGAATTGTCCGTATCGCTACGGTACAGGACGCGTGGCGGGAATTGACGGAGGTTGACGATGATTAAAGGAGCACCACCCCAGAATCTCGAAGCGGAAGCGTCCGTGCTCGGCTCGATGATGCTCAGCAAAGATGCGGCCATTACGGGGACGGACATGCTGCGGGAGTCCGATTTTTATCGGGAGGCCAATGCCATTGTCTTCCGCGCGATTCGCAATTTGCAATTTGCCGGCGACAGCATCGATATCTTGACCGTGACGGAAGAACTGCGGCGGCTGGGACAGCTCGACAGTGTCGGCGGCTTGTCGTACGTGACGGATTTGCCGGGTCATGTACTGGCGGCCAGCGATATCGCACGGCATGCCGCCATCGTGCAGGACAAAGCACGTTTGCGGGCGGTGATTTCCGCGGCGGATGTGACGGCCGCGGAGGCATATGCGGAGGAAAAAAGCGTCGAAGATATTATCGATGCGGCGGAACGGCGGATTTTGGAAGTCTCCAAAGACGACCGCCGGCAGGATATGTCGCCGCTCGGTGAAGTCTTGCAGACGGAACTGGAACAAATCAGTGAGAAATATCACAATAAAAGCGGAATTACGGGGCTGGCGACAGGGTTTGCCGACTGGGACCGGCTCACGAGCGGCCTGCAGAAATCGGACTTGGTTCTGATTGCGGCGCGCCCGTCGATGGGGAAGACCGCATTTACGCTGAACATCGCCGCTCATGTCGCTTTGCGGTTGAACAAGACGGTGGCGTTCTTTTCGCTGGAAATGTCGAAAGAGCAGCTGGTCCAGCGCTTATTGTGCTCGACGGCGTTGATTGATTCGGCTAAATTGCGGACGGGTCAACTGTCGACCAATGAAGAATGGGAAAAACTGACCAATGCGGCGACGGTGCTCTACGGCGCACCGATGTATATCGACGATACACCGTCACTCACGGTGACCGAGATGCGCTCCAAGGCACGCCGCCTGCAGGCGGAGAAAGGTCTGGACCTGATTGTGGTCGACTATTTGCAGTTGATGCAGGGACGGGGCAACAGCCGCAGTGAAAACCGGCAGCAGGAAATTTCGGAGATTTCCCGCTCGCTCAAAGGTTTGGCACGTGAGCTCAAAGTGCCGGTCATTGCGCTGTCGCAGCTGAGCCGCAGCGTGGAATCACGCCAAGTGAAGCGGCCGATGCTGAGTGACTTGCGCGAATCGGGATCGTTGGAACAGGATGCGGATATCGTGGCGTTTTTGTATCGGGAAGGCTACTATCAGCCCGAAGAAAACGACGCGAGCAAAAATATTACCGAAGTCATTATCGCCAAGCACCGCAACGGGGCGACCGGCATGATCAATCTCTATTTCCACGGGCAGTGGACGCGCTTTGTCGATATGACGTCGCGGCAAGAGCCGAATCCGGCGGGCGGAGAATAAGCAATGGAAGAAGGCAACCTGTTCGCCGCGCCGAAGACAACGCCGCCGACCGCACGGGACGGCGATGCCGCCGCGTGGGAAACGGCGCTTTCGGCATGTACGGATTGTCCGTTGTGCCGTGAGGGCAACCGCGGACCGACGGGGTACACGGGGCCGTTGACCGCGCCGTTGATGATTGTCGGCGAGGGACCGGGCGGTGTGGAAGACGAATACGGCGTACCGTTGGTCGGGCCGAGCGGCGAATTGTTGAACCGGGCGTTGGCGTTTGTCGGAATCAGTCGCGAGTGCGTGTATGTGACGAATGTCATCAAGTGCCGGCCGCGGGGCAATCGGACGCCGACACCGGCGGAGAGTCTGCATTGCGGCCGACGCTGGCTGCTCCGGGAGATTGCGACCGTCAATCCCGCGGTGATATTGACACTCGGCAAGGCGGCACTGGCGTTTTTTGCCGCGCCGTTTGCGAAAGTCGCCCCGGGAATCGTTCGGCGGCGCGGACAGTGGATTGAATGGGCGGGGATGGACGGCGTCTCGGGGCGACCGGTGATGCCGACGTTTCATCCTGCGTATCTGTTGCGGTTGCACGGTCGGGAAGAAGTGACGGCCAAGTGGCAGGTTGTCGATGATTTTCGAGCCGCCATGCGCCGTACCGAAGAGGCGGTCGGGCCGGTTGAGTGGGGCGGCGAGACACCGCCGCATTGGCGGGAACAGTGGGCGCCCTTGCGGGCGGCGCGAAGTACGGAGAGAGGAGCGATACGATGAGTCGGCCGATTGCGTTTGACCCGAAAGTGGCGGCGGGAAAACCGCGCAGTGAACATCATGATCCCTGTCCGTTTTGCGTGCCGGAGGAGCTGACCGGCATTTTGGCGGTCGAAGAAGACCGTATTTGGCTCAAAAACAAGTATCCGGTCATGCGCGGCACAGAGATGACGGTCGTCGTCGAAACGGCGGACCATGACGGCGATATTACCAATTACAGCCGGGAGGCATGGCGCAAGATTTTACAATTCAGCTGGAGCAAGTGGCGAGAGATGACGGCGGAGCGCCGATTTCAATCCGTGATTTTATATCGTAATTTCGGGCCGGTTTCCGGCGGCAGCATTCGCCATCCGCATGCGCAGATTATCGGACTGGAAGAGTTCGACTACATGACGACGGTGCGGTCGTCGCAGCTGGACGGTACGGTGCTGTGGGAAGACGGCGATGTGCGGGTGACGCTTTCGGACGATCCGGTCGGTGCGTTCCGCGAATTCAACTTCCGCTTGGCACACGAACGGTCGTTGGATGTATGGGCGGATCGGATCCGCGAGGTGGTTCGCTATGTGACGGCGCCGGCGGGCGGCGGCTATACCAGTTATAATTTGTTCTTTTATCCGCAGGCGCAGGGCGTGTGCAAGGTCGTGGCGCGCGGGGTAACGAGCCCCTTGCTTGTCGGGTACGGATTGGCGCAGGCGCCGGTAGAGGCGGAGCGGGAACGTATCCGCGGCGAACTGGAAGCGGTCTGGGAAGCGGACGGAGGCGAGTCATGAAGTTTTTTGCGTTGAGCGACCTGCATTTGTCGGGCGATCCGCCGACCAAGCCGATGGACGTGTTCGGTCCGCATTGGGCGAACCATCGGGAGAAAATCATCCGCTCCTGGCGCGAGAAGGTCAGTGCGGAAGATTACCTGCTGATCGGCGGGGATATTTCGTGGGCGATGCGGCTGGAAGAAGCGCTCCCCGATTTGTACTTGCTGACGGAGCTGCCCGGAAAGAAAATATTGCTGCGCGGTAACCATGATTATTGGTGGAGCAGCGTAGGAAAAATGACGCGGGTGACGGGCGGCAAGTTGCTCTTTTTGTACAATAATTTTATTCCGATCGGCGATACGGCACTGTGCGGTACGCGCGGATGGGTATCGCCGGGGGACCAGCGGTTTACCGAGGCGGACGAAACGGTATTTGCGCGGGAAGTGAGCCGGCTCGATCGGTCGCTGACCTTGGCACGGGAGGCGGGCTATACCCGTTTGATTGCGGCGACGCATTATCCCCCGTTCAACGAGCGCAAAGAGCCGACTGAGATGTTGGCGACGGCGGCCCGCCACGGCGTCACGCAATATATTTACGGTCATTTGCACGACGAGCAGTCGTTTCGGCAAGTGCCGAGCGAATATGACGGGATACGGCTCTACTTGACGAGCGCGGACTACTTGGGATTCGTCCCTTTCGAGATTCCGCTCGTGTAGCGCCGGACGGAGGGAAAGCACCGATACCCGGTGCTTTTTTTGACGGCGGGTGCAGTGAATGGTATACTCGTGATGATGAGAAAGGAGACATGATAATGAAAAAAATGTTCGGATTGGCGCTGGTGTTGGCGGGCTTGTTGGCTTGGCCGGTTGCAGCGCAAAGTGACGGTACGGGATATACACAGGACATCGGCAAGGTCGTGCGTGCGACGGCGAGCGAACTGACGGTCAAACTGACGGACGGTACGGAAACGACGTGGGAACGCGCTCAGCTCAGGGAAGCGGATACCGCTCGCGGGACGTGGGGCACGCCGGTCCAATGGCGCGAAGGCGATGAATTGAAAGTCTTTACCAAGGCGGGCGAGGTCAACGCGCTGCCCATTGCCGCCAAGTTGACCGGTGCGGTTTACGGGGTCGATGTCGACTACTTCCGTGCGGACGGCCGAAGCGCCAATGAACGGTTGCTGATCAACGGTCTGGCACGGACGAAGGTCAGCGATACCGAGGGTGCGCAGATGCCGAAAGAGGTTGTCTTGAATAACGACCTGCTGGTCTTCTATACGATTGCGACGGCGAGCTTGCCGCCGCAAACGGTGCCGGATAAAGTGGTCGTGCTTTCGGAAACGGCGGCCGATGCGGCGGCCGGCGTGACGCAGGAAGCCCCGCAGGCACCGGCACAGGAAGAGCCGGTTGCTCCGGTACCCGCACCGACCGTGACGGGAGATGCGATGCCGTCACTGGGCGATGCGCAAACGGTCGGCGGGACGCAGGTGTATCCCGTACGCGACATCTTGACGCGTTGGGGAGCGAAAATCGGCTGGGAAGCGGATACGGAAACGGTCCTCATCGATTGGTTGGGACACGCCTATCGGCTGAGCATTCCCGAAGACACGCTGCAGATTGACGGACACGCCACGTATCGTGTCGGCGAAGTGAGCTTGCTGGACGGCGTAGCGCATGCTGATCGGGACGTTTTCGCCGCGCTTTGGCAGTTGGGACAGCTGGATCGCTGACGGCGGCTGACGATGACGTGGCTGATGGCGTTGGCGGGCATCGTTCTGTTGGCGGTAACGTTCGGCATGTATCGGCGGTTTTGGCGACGAGCCGATGCGCCGTGGGGCGGTTGTCGGGAGTGTCGGACGGACGACCGGCGGGCGGCCACGCCGCAGGAATGGCAGGCGCGCCGTGAGGCCTCCCGCGATGCCAGCCGGGCGGCGGCACGGGATTATGTGCGCCGCTTGCAATCAACTCAGGCGCAAACGCCCGCACGTGAACATAAGGAAGAATAAACAAAAGGACTTCGGCATGATGCCGAAGTCCTTTTGTGTTGGGTATATGCAAGGCAGTGCCGACTGCCCGCAGGGAGCGCGGTGCATGCCGCAGTGATACGGGCGCACATTCCATACAGGTAGCGTCATTCGCTACGAACGGACACGCGTGAACGGAGGAGCGGCGCACGAGACAGCAGCACGTCGCTGCACGGGCGGTCGGGGAGCGGTCAGTCGTCCGTTCGCGATTTATGCAGCCGTTCGCGGCGATGGCGGCGGATGATTTTTTGGCCGAGACGGCGGACACCGTCCGGGGTGACGGCAGCGCGTCGAGCTGTGGCGGCCGCAGCGGGCGATGGGGGCGGTGAGAGGACGGGGTCGATGACGGCGGCAAAGTACTCCGTGACTGTTTCCGGCGTTTCGCGCATGCCGCGACGGATCCACCAGTCGAGCGATTCGACAAACGAGGAAGTGAAATGGTTCAGCAGGTAATCCGCAGGCACACCCGGCGGCGGGGCGGCGGCTTCGTTGAGCCAGAGGGCCGCGAGGCGGCGATAGAGTTCTTCTTTGAAATAGCGCAAAAAAAGGTCGCGGCTGTCGGAAGCGAGCAAACGGGTGAACGCTTCGCGCCGGTCGGCCAGATGGTACAAAATATGCGTCACGAACGCACGATAATCATTGTCCTCTTGTGTCAGTGTCGGCAGCGGGCAGACCGCCCCCGCACCGGTCAGAATATGCCCGAATAAATCTTCACAGAGTGCTTTGAGCAGTGTATCTTTCGTTTCAAAATGGGTGTAAAAGGTCGTGCGGCCGATATTGGCGACATCGATGATTTTTTGGACCGTGATTTGCGAATAGGCGTACTTGCCGATGAGTTCGGTAAAGGCGCGAAAGACCGCATCACGGGTTTTGCGTTGGCGTCGATCCATGGCTCCTCCTTGGCTGTCTGCGGCGTCGGAATGACGGGCGACAGACGGTAATCGTTTGCTTGTATTGTATCATAAACACATACAAAACGAACAATTTGTTCGGTAACGAACAGATATTCCGATTTGCTTGTCGTTTCCGCAGGGAGGTTTCGTTATAATAACAAGTAACACGGCACACCGGCAAGATGCGGCGTGCCTCGGGGAGGACAGATGACAATGACTGAGAAATTCGAGCGGTGGACGGAATCGGCACGCGGCGTGACGGCGACGGTCATATCGGGGGTATTTCTCCTGTGGGGGACCTACTGTCAGCTGACGGATACGGTACCCGTGTGGGATCCGAGCTGGGTGACCTTTTTGATTTCGGGATTGCCGTTGTACTATATCGGACTGTATTGGCTCGGCAAGCGGGAGCTGACGTCGGCACTTTTGATGAGTATTGCGATGACGGCGTGCATCGCGCTCGGCGAAGTTTTTGCGGCGGCCGAGGTGGCGTGGATCATGGCGCTGGGCGAGATTTTGGAAGAAAAAACGGTGGCACGGGCGCGGCGCGGTTTGACGGAGGTGTTGGGCAGTGCGCCGACGACGGGGCACCGCCTGCGTGCGGACGGGACGGAGGAAACCGTCGCGGTGACGGCAATCGCCGTCGGCGATCATTTGCGCGTGCGCCCCGGGGAAACCGTCCCCGTCGACGGCGAAGTCCTGACGGGGACGAGTGCGGTCAACGAGGCGATGCTGACCGGGGAGTCGTATCCCGCGGACAAAATCGTCGGCTCGGCGGTGTACGGCGGTACGGTGAACGGGTTCGGCGCGCTCACGATACGGGCGACCAAGGTCGGCGAGGACACGTCGTTTGAACGGCTGGCACGGCTCTTGCGCGAGGCGGAGGACAATGCCGCACCCGTGCAACGGACCGTGGACCGCTGGGTGACATGGCTCGTACCGACGGCCATCGTGCTGGCGGCGGCGACCTTTTTTGTTACTTGGGCGCTGGGCGTACCGACCCAGGAGGCCATCGTACGGGCGGTGACGGTACTGGTGGTCTTTTGCCCTTGCGCATTGGCATTGGCGACGCCGACGGCGGTGGTTGCGGGAATCGGGCAGGCGACACGCTACGGCGTCATCATCAAGTCGGGAGCGGCGCTTGAAGAGATGGGACGCACGACAACGCTTGCCATCGACAAGACGGGCACGATGACCACGGGGGAAATCACGGTGGCCGAAATCTGGGCGCGGGCGGGTCTTGCGGCGGAGGAAGTGCTGGCGGTGGCGGCGGCGACCGAGCTCGAGAGTGAGCATCCGCTGGCGGCGGCGATACGCCGTCAGGCGGCCGACCGAGGGCTGACGCCGGAGCCGGTGAGCGGCTTCATTGCGGCGAGCGGCAAAGGCGTATCCGCCGTACTGGCGGACGGCCGGGAGGGGCATGTCGGCAGTGAAGTCTACTTGGAAAGTCACGGCGTGGCGGCGGCGGAAGATTTGGGAACGGCGGTGCATCATGCCCGCCTGCAGGGGATGATCGTCGTATGGGTCGCTCGCGGCGGAGAGTGCCTCGGCGCCATCGGCATGGCGGATACCTTGCGGCCGCAGATGGAAGATGTCATCGGCCTGCTGCGGGCCCGCGGCATCCGCAGCGTCATGCTGACCGGCGACAACGCGGAAACGGCGGCGCATGTCGGCGTGACGGCGCGTGTCGATGAAGTGCATGCACGCCTCTTGCCCGACGGCAAGACCGAGCATATCCGCGAGATGCAGGCGGCGGGCGAACGGGTGGCGATGGTCGGTGACGGCATCAACGACGCGGCGGCGTTACGGACGGCGAATACCGGTATCGCCGTCGGCGGCACGGCGGGCGATATGGCACTGGAAGCGGCGGATATCATTCTGCCGGGGCAGGATATGATGCGGTTGCCGTACTTGGTATCGCTGGCGCAGGCGACATTGCGTACGATTCATATCAACCTGTTCATCGCGTTGGGCTTGAATATTACGGGGGTCGTGCTCTCGCTGTTCGGTCTTTTGTCGCCGGTCACGGGGGCGATTGTCCACAACGGCGGCAGTATCCTGGTGGCGCTGCACGCCATCTCGCTCTATGAACGCAAACGGCCGCTCGGTACGCCCGCACCGCCGAGCGACACACATTGTACGGAACTGCATTGCCACGTCTGCGGCGGTTACTATTGCATTACGCCGGGACATCATCATCCGTTGCATAGGCACAGTTGAGCGGAGAGGCGGCTTTTGCCAAACAATCAACAACGCTCTTGTTTTCCTTGGAAAACAAGAGCGTTGTTTTTGCATGTATCGTGCAGACTCACGGCAGGGCAAAGGTGAGCGATGTGTAGTAGACTTCGGTATCCGCCTGCGCGGCAATCTTGCCTTGCGCCGGACGTTCGACGCGGGCTTTCAGGAGCCATGCGCCCCAGGCGTCGAGACGCAAGTGGGCGATACCGTTGCGGTCGGTGAGGATCCGCTGCGACATATCGTCACCTGTGGAAAATCCCGCATGCACCGCCGTGATTTGCGTCGCCGGGACGGGACGTCCTTCCCACAAGAGCTGCACCGGCAAGGTGCAGCCGTAATGT
>CABTYA010000012.1 GCA_902488965.1 uncultured Veillonellaceae bacterium | reverse complement strand
CGTCCTGAGCCAGGATCAAACTCTCCATAGTAGTTTGCTGACTCGTTTTGTTGCCAATCTTGCGATTGGACTTTTTCAATTGACCGGGCTCATTTTCATGAGTCCGCACATTGGCGTTCTTGCTTGCATTGTTCAGTTTTCAAAGAACCGTGCGCCTTGTAGCGACTTTGTTAGTATACCACCGATGTTTCCGAAATGTCAAGTCAAAATCAATTTTTTATTCTCGTGATACGCTCATTCCTCGGCTTCGTCTCGCAAGCGTTCCACTGCCGCAGCCAAGGTTTCCAACTGGAACCGGCACTCGAGCAATTTCATCCAGTTTTCCGGCAGGTCGCTTTCCGTACGGCCGGCGGCAACCAGCTGTGCGGTCAAACCGGCCGCGGCGGAGTTGCCGTTTTGATTGGCCGCCGCCAACACGGCATAGCGTGCGCCCCGATAGCCGAGCGCACAGGCCAATGCGACCGTCAATGTCGCTTCGGCGTCGGAATCCGTCCCTGCCGCATCCAATGCGGGAACATAGTACCACCACTCTGATTTGTCCGTAAGCGCGGCCCGTGCCTTGCGAATCGCCTCCGCCGTCTCCACGGACGCCTGCAGTGCGTGTACGACAGCTTCCGGAATGTCCCAGTGCTCCGCTTCTTTTCTGCAATAGCGGAGCGCCTGCCGCAACGTATCGCCCGCGGAGATGCGGGCAAACAGCGCGGCAACGGTACCGGCCGCACCGATAGCCGTTTCGTCCGTCTGCATCAATGCCGCACAGTCCGCCGCTTCGCGGTACGCCAACGCCGCATCGCCGCGACGGTAGTAACCGATCGGCGTCATTCCCAACATGGCGTCACTGTCATTATGCGGCGGCGTCGTGGTCCGCCCCTTCTTCCCGTCCGCCGCTTCCAACGCATCCAGCGTGGTCGGGTGCGGCCGACGCGGCAACGCGAATTCCGGTACTTTGGCCAAATTGAATTCGATTTCGTATCGTTGTTTTTTCAGCCAGCTTTTTTGACCGTATCGCGGTTCTTTCCCTGTTTGTACATAATACCAGCGCATATAGGCCCGATACATCCCCTCGGGAACGGGCTCATTGCGATCGGCGGCCCACAAAATGCCGTCCATGGTTGCCATCGTCAACTGAGTCGCCGCCCCGATGGCAACGGCCGTCGATGTCGGCTGGGGAAAAATCGGCGCCCGCAAACCGCACGAGCCGTAGCGTTCACGAATCTGTGCCACCGTCAACAATTCCAATGGATATCCGATTGCGTCCCCTGCCGCACCGGCAACGACGACCTCCGCCAACGTTCGTTTGCTCATACCGCGTCAATCCTCCTCCGACTCATAGTCCTTCGCCATCCAGCGTTTGGTCGTCGTAAACGTAATCGTCAACCACTTCTGGACGGATTTCCCTCCCAATGCCGCATCGATTTCATCCCGAATGCGGTCAAGATCTTCCACTTGCTGTACCGGATAATTCCGGTCAATCAATATGTCGATTTCCACAAATTCGATCTTGCCGTACCGTTGTACGGAACTGACATAATCTTTAAACCGATACCGCTGCATAAATGCATCCATGACGCCGTGCACTTCTTCATGCAATTTCACCGGTGCCATACCCAACACCTGTTTGACCGCAGGTACGAGGATTTTGAGTGCGATCGGCAACATGGACAGCGCCAACAATACTAAAATCACCGGGTCGACATATACGCTCAAATAGCCGTAGCTTGTCTTCTCAACGAAATAAGCCACCAAAAAGCTGATAAACAAACTGCCGGCCAGCGCCGCATCGACCAGCCAGCTCATATTGTCGAAGTGAATCAGGCTCGATTTCAGTTTTTGGTTCACTTGGTGAACATACCAGTAATAGCCGCTGTTGGCAAGCGTAAAAATCACGGCATATATGATGGCCAAACCGAAGTCCATATGGTGCCCGCCGCTAAAAATGCTGATGAGTCCGTTGATCAGCGCATACACGACAATGATCAGTGTGAATCCGCCTTCCGCGGTCAGTACCAACGGTTCAAATTGCCAATAGCCGAATTGAAACTTGGTGCTGGATTCGCGGGTCGTCAGCTTGGACGTCATCAGCATCAAGCACTTAATGACAACGGCAACGAATGAAAAAATCCCGTCAATCAAAATTGCTTGCGAGTTGGTCATGATCCCGAACCATGTCGCCGCAAGCGCAATAATAAACATCAGTCCTGCCGATTGCCACAACAATCGTTGTTCCCACAGTGCACGATCTTCAATTGTCAAATCCCAATGCATATGATTTGTTCTCCCTGCATCTTACATCTTTCCCGTACTTGTTTAATACTTTATATTGTATCACATTCTTTGCCGTTTTGCGATTCTCGCCCGATTTCTCCTTTTTTCTTGCATATCAAACGTCTGCCTTGCGGCAGACGTTCCGTTCTTTACAAAAATGAAAATACATCACGGCGCGTATGATCCTCCTCCACATCAAGCTGCCAGCCGTTTCTTTGCGCACAGTCGCGCAAATAATCGGCAATCCCTTCGGCGATCATCTGCTCGGTATGAAAATGATGCCCGTCGGCAACCAAAAGGCCTTCCGCCTCCGCATCCTGTGCGTCGTGATAACGGACATCGCCGGTCACATACAAATCCGCCCCGGCCGCCAGCGCCTCCCGATAAAACTCCATCCCCGATCCGCTGCACAAAGCGACGGTTCGTACCGTGCGCTGCGTGTCGCCCGCATAGCGCAACACCGGAATGCCCAACCGTTCTTTGACACGTTGCAGCGCCTCGGCACCGGTGCACGGCGTTTCCCATTCACCGACTTTGCCCAACGTGACAGCTCTCCCCGGCCGCGCGAGCGGATATATGTCATAGGCCGGTTCTTCGTACGGGTGCGCCGCCATCATCGCGGCAATCGTCTTATCCAAGCGCCGTCCCGTAACTACCGTCTCGATTCGCTCTTCCGCGACGGTCTCGGTTTGTCCTGCCGTTCCGATATAAGGGTGCGTATTCTCCTCGGGCAAAAAACGCCCTTCACCGCTTACACTGAAGCTGCAATGACTGTACTTACCGATATGGCCCGCATCTTCCGCCCCCAGAACGGACCGAATCCGATCCGCATGCGTGCCCGGTACATATACCGCCAATTTATACAATGTCTCGCGCTGCGTCATGTGGAGTCCGCGCAGTCGTGTCAATTGCAGACGCGACGCCAACATATCATTGACGCCTCTCGGCGCAATATCCAAATTGGTATGTGCGGCAAATACGGCTACACCGTAGCGCTGTGCCAATGCCAATGTGTCGGTCACCCGCGTCCCCTGTGCCAACGATGACAACGGTCGAAAAAGTAACGGATGATGCGCCACAATCATCTGTGCACCTGACGCTGCGGCCGCTTCCACCGCCTCGCGCGTCACATCAAGTGCGGTAACTACCCCCGTCACAAGATGCTCCGGGTCTCCGCACAGTAACCCGACATTATCCCACGACTCCGCCCAAGCGGGGTCGGCCCATGCATCCATGGCCGCTACGATATCTCCGACTTGTACTCGCATAACCATTCCTCCAACTGCTGTTTTTCTTCCGTCAATGCGCGTGCTCTCTTCTCCGCCTGCACCACCGGCCGCCGCGCTTGCAGCAATCCGTCGCGCAAGCGTGTTTTTTGCGCAATCATCCGCTCCAATAGTCGTCCCAACAAGGGGTCACGCTTTTCCCACAAACGCGGGCCGACTTCATCCATCAAGGCGGGATAGCGGTCATCCGCCGAAGCGTCTCCCGGCTCCACATACATCACGCGATAAATTTTATCTTTTTCGGCGACCAGCCATTCATCCGCCAATCGCCAACCGCTGTCACGCACCGTCCGCCGTACTTCAGCATAGCGGCTCATCGGCTGCAACACCGCGAAACGAAACGTACGCACCGTCGTCGGTGCCTGCGTCCAAATCCGCACCATCACATCGCCGCCCATCCCCGCCATGATCGCTCCGTCAACTTCTCCCGGCCGAATAACGCTCAAACCGTCACCACGCCGGCATTCGATCCGATCTTGCAAATGCCGCAGACGGATATGCTCACGCGCCGCCACCAACGGACCTTCCCGCACGTCCGTCGCAATCGCACGTGTGATCGTTCCCACGCGTACCAACCGAATCGGTACGTAGGCATGATCCGTCCCGATGTCGGCAATCACCGTCGCATTCGGTACGGCCGCTACTACCTGCCGCAATCGTGCCGTCAGCATCGTTCTCCACCTTTCGCCGTTTTCTCCATTGTAACACAGAAAAACGTGCGCTCCGCCAGCGCACGTTCAACCTCATTATGGTATTTCTCCTGCGGCGATGCTGCCCGAGCAGACGCCCTTATCACGAGATGCCGTAGACCGCTTTGGCATTCGCATTGGTGATGCGAATCACCTCGTCGACGGGCACATCATGCAAGCGCGCGAGTTCCTCCGCAACATAGTACACTCGTGACGGGTCGTTGCGTCGGCCGCGATACGGCGGCGGCGTCAAGTAGGGGCTGTCCGTTTCGATCAGGAGTTTCTCCAACGGCAATCGCGCCGCGACATCTTTCAGTTTCGTACTCTTGGGGAAAACGACGGGGCCGGCGAATGAAATATAAAATCCCATGTCGATCAACTCTGTCGCCATTTCATAGCTGCCGCTGTAACAATGCAGAATACCGAACAACGAAGTGTCGCGTTCTTCCCGCAAGATATCCATCACGTCTCCGTGCGCCTCACGATCGTGAATAATGACCGGCAACCGGCGCTCTTTCGCCAGACGAATCTGCCGTGTAAACACGTCCTTCTGCACCTCACGCGGGCTGTTGTCGTAATAATAGTCCAGCCCGATTTCACCGACTGCGACCACCTTGTCTTCCGTCGCCGTCCAGTTTTCCAATTGCGCAAAGTCTTCCTCCGTCATATCCTTGGCCAAATGCGGATGGAATCCGACCGCACAGTACAGCTGCGGATGCGCTTGCGCCAGTGCCAACGCCGCCGCCGATGTGGCGATGTCTTCCCCCGGAACGACGACGTATTCCACCGTTTCAAAAATATGCGCCAACATCTCGTCCCGATCATACTGAAATTTTTCATCGTATAAATGCGCATGCGTATCGAACAGCATTATCTCACCTGACTTCCCGCCGGCAGTCCGGGCACGAACGGCAATTCCAACCGGTCGCCGTGAACGGCCGCCAACACCATCCCCTGCGACAATACCCCGCGCAACTTGACGGGTTTAAGATTCGTCACCATAATGACATGTTTGCCGATCAGATCTTCCGGCGCATAATAAGCGGCAATCCCGCTGACAACGCTGCGCATCTCCGTTCCGAGCGATACGGTCAGATGCAGCAATTTATCCGCATTCTTTACCTTTTCGCAGGCAATAACCTCGGCCACCCGCAACCGGGCGCGCTGAAACTCATCAATACCGATTTCCGGTATTGCTTCCTCCGCCTTGGCCGTTGCTGCCGGCTGGATCGGTTTCGTATCCTTTTTCGCCGGTGCGGGCTGCTCCTCTTCGAGGTCATACCGCGGGAACAGCGGCTCGCCCTTATGCACCTGTACGCCGTCCGGGAACGCCGTCTCCAGCTGCCCCAGTGACAACGACTGGACCCCGTCCAGCCCCAATTCCGTCCACATCGTCCGCGCCGCCGTCGGAATCACCGGCTCGACCAATACCGCCACTTCGCGCAAGCCGCTCAGCAAGCGGTACAGTACCGCATCCAAATCCGCGGTTGCTTCTTCTTTGGCCAGTGTCCACGGCGCCGTCACATCAATCAACTTATTCAACGCACGAACATACGTCCACACATCACGAAACGCCGTGTTGAATGCCATCTTCTCCATCGCCGTTTCATATTCCCGGCGTGTCGTTTCCGCCAGATCCGCATTCTCTTTCAGTGCCACCGCAATGGAGGCCGATACCGTTTCCGTCGATGCCGATACACGACCGCCACGGTATTTTTCCACCATCGTCAGCGTACGGTGCAGCAGATTTCCCAAATCGTTCGCCAAGTCGGAGTTGATTTTCTGCATGAGTCGCCGCCGACTGAAGTTGCCGTCTTGCCCGAGCATAATATCCGTCGTCAGGAAATACCGAAGCGCATCCGCGCCGAACTCCTCAATCAGCGGAATCGGATCAACAACATTGCCCAGCGACTTACTCATTTTCTCGCCTTCCACGACGAGCCAGCCGTGCCCGTAGACCTTCTTCGGCAGCGGCAATCCTAAGCTCATCAAAATCATCGGCCAAATGATCGTGTGAAAACGCAAGATTTCCTTGCCGACCAAGTGGCAATCCGACGGCCAATACTTCGCAAAGCGTTCTTCATCCGCCCCGTAGCCGATCGGTACGAGATAATTGCTGAGTGCATCGATCCACACGTAAATGACGTGCGAGGGATCAAATGGTACGGGAATCCCCCAGTCAAATTTGGCCCGCGACACGCTCAAATCTTCAAGTCCCGATTTGACAAACGAAACCATTTCATTGCGACGCGATTCGGGCTGAATAAAGTCGGGATGTTCTTCAATAAATTGTAGCCACTGATCCGCATATTTGCTCAACCGGAAGAAATAACTTTCTTCTTTGACGCGAATCAATTCCCGCTTGCAATCGGGGCAGACATGTTCTTCCGTCAGTTTGTTTTCCGGCCAATAGGTCTCATCCGGCACACAGTACCAGCCTTCATATTCCGATTTATAAATATCGCCTTTGTCGTACAGCTTTTGGAACACGTCCTGTACGACTTTGCGATGACGTTCTTCCGTCGTCCGAATAAAATCATCGTTGCTGATGTTCAGTTTCGCCCACAAGTTTTTGAATCCGTCCACAATCGGAGTGACATATTCCAACGGAGTAATCCCTTGCTCCTCGGCCTTTTGCTGAATTTTCAGCCCGTGTTCGTCCGATCCCGTCAGGAAAAAGACGTCATCGCCGCGCAGACGATGATACCGTGCCGCCACATCGGCGAGCGTCGTGCAATACGTATGTCCGACATGCAGTTTGGCACTCGGATAATAAATCGGTGTCGTAATATAAAATTTGCGGCTTTGTTGTTCGGCAGCCATCATATGTCCTCCCTTGTCTCCATCTTATCCAAACAGTATCCGTACACATCCCGGCGCGATACGCCCGCAAGCCCTGCTACTTTGCGGCACGCTTCCTTATATGACTTGCCGCGTACCATCTCACTGCGGACGGCATGCGGCCACTCCGACGGCGCGAGCGGCGTTTCCTCCGCCGGCATCGATCCTTCCACCAGGACGACATACTCGCCGCGCGGAGATTGCACCGTATCCGTCGTGAGAAGTTCTCCCAGTCGACCGCGATAATACGTCTCAAATTTTTTCGTCAATTCCCGCGCCAGTACCGCCCGTCGATCGCCCCACACCGCCTGTACGGCCTGTAAGGTCTCCGCCAGCCGATGCGGCGCTTCGTAGAGAATCTGCGTGGCGGTATCTTCCGCCTGCCGGTGCAGCATCTCGTCACGCTTCGCCGCCGTCCGCGGTAAAAAGCCGATAAAATGAAACTCTTGCGCGGAAAGTCCCGACGCGATGAGCGCGGTCAAGCCCGCATTCGCCCCCGGCAATGCCGTCACCTCACCGTCTTGCGCCAACCAGCGCGCGACCAAATCGCTGCCCGGGTCGGCAATCGCCGGCATGCCCGCATCACTGACAACCGCGACCGATTCGCCCGCCTCCAGCCGCGCAATCAATGCCGGTGCGGCTTTCTCTTTATTATGTTCATGATAGGAAATGAGCGGCGTATGGATATTGTAATGCGTACACAGCAAGGCGGTACGCCGCGTGTCTTCGCAAGCAATCGCATCCGCATTGCGCAATACCTCGACTCCGCGGTAGGTCATATCCGCCAGATTACCGATCGGCGTCGGTACCAAGTACAGCGTCCCTTTCACAATAGCTCCTTCTTCCCGTACATCGCAAGCACTTCATCCGTATACACTTGCGGTGCACGATACAACACCAGCGGCGGTAAAATTTCCGTCCCGGCGTTCCCGTGCCACCGTGCTTCCATCAGCACCATTTTGGCCGGGCGGTCGACATAGGTATGCACCCAGCGCAGCCGCTTGACCCGCAGATGCAGCGCTTCCATTGCGCACATCCACTCGACCGCCCGATCCGCCCGCTGAACTACGGCGAGCCGGCCGCCGTAGCGCAGCAGATGCACCGCCGCGGCCAGTACGTCGTCCTTGGTCGCGGTGACTTCGTGGCGGGCCGCGTTCACCGCCGCATACCGATTACCGACCCCCGCCGTCACCGGCATATAGGGCGGATTGACGACGACCACATCCGCCGCGTCGAACGGAAACGCACTGCGGTACTGCCGATAATCTTCCTGTCGCAACGTGATGCGGTCGGTACAGCCGTTGCCCGCAAAATTACGCCGGGCCAAGTCGGCCGCCAAAGGATTGATTTCCACCGCCGTTGCATGGATGTCTTCACGTGCCGTCATGAGCAGCGGCAACACGCCGGTTCCCGTGCCCAAGTCCCACACGCGTTCCCCGTGCTTCAAGGTGACGAAATCCGCGAGTAAAATCGCGTCGACCGAAAAACAAAACACCTCCGGGTGCTGAATCATGCGCATGCCGCCATGATACAAATCATCAAGACGTTCGCCCGCATGCAACTCAAAATTCGAAGGGTCACTCACGCTTGCCCAACTCCGTCCATGTCATCTCCACCTGCCGCTGATCCGCCAACTCTACCTGGACGGTGCGTTTGTTGGTGTTGATGACGGAAATCGTCCCGACACGGCCTTCGACTTTCACCTTTTGCCCGACTTGCGGTGCCGGCGTCCGCTTCTTTTTATGCGGGCAGGCACAATCCTTGCAAAGGTCTCCGCCTTTCTTATATTGGTCGTTTTCATACCGCAAACAACACATCAAACGGCCGCACAATCCGGACACTTTCGCCGGGTTGAGCGACAATCCCTGCGTTTTGGCCATTCGTATCGACACCGAATCAAACTCGGCCATCCAATTGGCGCAACACAGCGGCCGCCCGCACGGACCGATTCCGTTCAGCTCCTTGGCCTCGTCGCGCACGCCGACTTGGCGCAGTTCGATTCGCGTACGAAATGTCGCCGCCAGATCGCGCACCAATTCTCGAAAATCGACACGACCGTCCGCCGTGAAGAAAAACACGACCTTTTTTAAATCGAATGTATATTCCGCGGTAATCAGCTTCATCGGCAAGCGATGCTTTTGGATTTTCTCTTTGCAAATCGCCAGTGCCGTAATCTCGCGTTCCTTGTTTTCGGCCAGCTGTACCGCATCCGACGCTGTCGCCATCCGCAGGATCGGCTTGAGCGGTTGCGTCACTTCTTTGGTGTGCACACGCTTGGGCCCGACGACAATCCGTCCGTATTCCAAACCGCGTGCGGTTTCGACGATGACATTGTCATCCGCCTGTGCCGCCAATCCTCGCGGATCGAAATAATATATTTTACCCGCCCGCTTAAAACGGACGCCTACCACCGTCTGCATTCATTTCCCCCTTCGGCAATGCCGCCAATCGCAGCAATACCATATCCGCAATCAACTTGACGGACAGGTTCAACCGATGCGCATGCATCGCTTCAAGCAAAATCTCCTCCGCGCGGAGCAATGCGTCTTCCGACCACAATTGCGCCAAACGCGGCAAATCCGCCGCCAGCCACCGACAACGGATACGGTTCGGATCACCGCCCACCCGGTACCACAAAATATCGCGCACGATGACCGTCAGCCAGCGTAACAACAGCACCGCATATTCACGGTCCCACTTGGCGGCCGCCTGCACGCCGTCGCAATAGCACGTGCGGCTGTCCGTCAGCCGCAGCCAAAACGCCTTTGCCTCGTGGATCAATTCCGTCCCTTGCGCGGCCAGCGACAACGCCATTCCCGCATTGCCGCCGCTGATGTGATACAACGTCTCTTCATCCGTCGGCGACGGCGGGAAAAAGCCGGCGCGCCCCAATGCGGCAAACTCCTCCCGAGTACGTACCCGGAGCGGATACTGCGTCGTTCGAGACAAAATGGTGGGAAGCACTCCCTCACGCGCCCCTGCCGTCAACAGGAAAAACACATGCGGCGCCGGTTCTTCCAGCGTCTTGAGCAGGCGGTTGGCCGCTTCCACACGCAATTGATCTGCCTGCCGAATGATGATCCAGCGGTCTTCCTGTGACTGCGTTGTCAATGCGTCCTGCAAGCGGCCGACCTGATCCGTCAAAATCCCCGACGGCCCCGGCCGCACATAATAAATCCGTCCGGCCTTCGCCCACATCCAAGTGGATTGATCTTTTTTATTCCATTCCGGTTCCCATGCGGCAATGTCTTCACGGGCGGACAGCCCCGTTTTCGTCTCGGCCAATGCGACCGCCGTCTCCGGTCCGCCCAATCCGTCTTCCCCGATCAACAGCACGGCATGAGAGAGCGTCCCGGCATCATAGCGGGAAGACAGCGCCTCATACACATGCGGTTCCGGCGGTAATTGGCTTGAAATTGTCAGCATTTATCCGTCTCGATTCCTTTATTATATCATACTCCCCGATCGGCATCGGCCGAGAGCAGCACGGGTGCCGGTTCGGCCAACGCACCGCGCAGGTAGGCATGCAGCAGCGGAAACAGCGTATAGCGTCCCTGTGTCAACACACGGCTCTCCCAAGAACGCACCTCGCCGCTCGCCACATCATAGCGGACAACCGACACCTGCAATCCGTACGTACGCAACGGATCTTCCTTATCGGGATGCACCGCCAGCGGCAACCAAATCAGTTCCTTAGCGCCCAGTGCCCGCGCCTGTCGGCGCGCCTCCGCCAGTCCTTGCGGCCGATACTCCCGATAAACATGCGCATCCTGCGGCAAGCGGACACTCCGAATGGCCGCCGCCCGATATGCCCGCCGCAACTTGTCGGACATCGACATTTTTTCCGCAAGTTCCGGAGCGGCGACATAGACATCACTCGTCCGCGGTACCTGCAACGACGTCGGGAAGGTCAATGCCGATTGGTACCATGCCTCGTCCAAAAAACGCACCATCGCATGCGGCAGCTGAATCGGCGGCGTATGCGTATCCCATTGGATATCGTTCGGATTCGCCCCGTAACCTTTGCCCAGCCAGTGAATCAGATTCGGGATGATATCGGCATACATGACATAGTTCACGGCAGGATACGTCCCCAACCGTTCCAAGGTCTCCTTATCCCCCATATCGGGTGCGGCAAAAGTAATAATCCGAAGCTGCTCGCGCGTCACCGCGCCCTCGTCCGCCCAGCATACACCGACCATATTGGCGACCGCGCCGCCCAAGCTGTGCCCCGTCACAATCACACGCTGAGGATGAGACGCCATCAGCCCGCGCACTTGCGGTGACTGCATTACCTCTTCGGCAATCCGCTGATACCCCTCATGCACGCGCCCCTCGCCCGTGCCCAGCAGCGGTACCAAGTCGCTGCGTAAATTCAGCGACACGTCGACCTTGCGTTCGGTCCCCGCAATCGCCACCATGCCGGTCAGCTCCGCATCGTTGCGATAAGAGCCCACCAGAAAGCGGGCGTGCGGTGTCGTTACCCGTTCCAGCGACCAGCCCGCCTCCCGCAGCGTCCGCTCCGCCACACCGTCCGTCTCGGAGGCATAGGCCGTCAATGCGCCGTAAGCCGCCAGCAAGGTCTCATTACTGTTGCCCGCCATCTGCCGGACTTTTTGCGCACTGCGCAAGTCCGGCGCCACAATCGACACTTCGGGCGATGCCATTCCCGCCAATATATCCGCCGCCTGCAGCGGCATCAGTCCCGCGACGACCGCCATCACTCCGGCTGTTATGACTCGTTTCATTTACCGTCCACCGCCGTCTGCCATGCCGCCCGCGTCCGTGCCAACGTCCGCAATGCTTCTTCCAGTCGCTGCAACTGCTCGTCCGTCGGTAACGGCCCCGCCAAAGGCAGCGATTCCCACATACAATCTTCCAATGCGGTTTTCTCCGTACGCGCGACCTCCGCCAAACGTCGGCGTGTCGCCTCCTGCAGTAAACTGCCGAAAAGACGGCGGCCTGACCGGTCATCACGCGGCCGCAACACCGGAAACACCGTCGCCGCGGCGGGATAGTCCGCCGGTACTAACGCCACGCGATAGCTGTCGCCGTGCGCCGCAACGAGTATATCTCCCGCTTGCAAACGGCGACCGCGCGCAGCACTCTGCCCTGTCGCCGGCGTCGCATATTCATTGGCGATTTGCGCGTCGTCGACCCACACGAGCGATGTATCCGTGACGGGCTCCGAAGGCACGGTGTTTGCCAAATCCCCGATCCGTATTTCATCCGTCGGTTGCAAATAACGAGCCGCCGCCGCACTTTTGCGGTCAATCTGCCAGCGACCGCCGCGATACGATGCGGCGCCGATTCCCGGCGTACTGCCGTAGACATGCCATACCCGCGGCCACGCACCGGCCATACGCTCCGTCAGATACAGCGTATCCTCTCGTCGCGACGCTGTGCCGAACGTCTCCCACGACACCATTCCGCTCACGATTCCGTCGTCGGTCAGATAGCGGCGCGCCGTCATCGCGTCCTCCAAGGCCTGCACGTCGTCACCGACGACATGAACATAGCCGAATCGTAACTCACTCAGCTCGTCTCGCGTTACCCAACGTATTTCCGGATACACCGCCTGCCAGCGATGCGCCGTATCCTCGCCGTCCGCCAGTCCGTAAACGCGTCCGACGCCGAAGATCTCGCTCGCCTCCCGCAATTCGGCCAATACGCGATCGGCATTCCAAATCAACGCCGTACGGCCCTCGCCCCATGTCCGCCACCATGCATGTATCGCGGCCGCACGGGTCCACTGCTTCTGCGGCGCAAATCGATGCGCCGGCGCCGCCATCGCGGTACTGTACACGCGAATATATGCCTCCGCATCACCGTCATAGTTCCCCAACCGTTCCTGCGTTTGCCGCATCGCTTCCCAGATGACCGTTTCATCCACGCCGTATGCTTTGTTGACGGGATTGCTGAACAGCAACTGATCCACATAATGCGCCCGCCAAATTTCATTCATAATCCGATCGGAACCGATTCCTACTTCCCGAAACCGTTTCCGCCAATAGGTCTTTCCCTGTTCCATCTATGCCCCCGTCATGCTGTTTTAACCAAATAAAAAGGCCGTACGGCCTTTTATAACAGCTGAATTCCGCAAAACTCGTAACTCGGAGAAAACATCAACACCAAGGCCTTATCCCCGAAGGTATCGCCGACATCATGATAGACCATGATGCCTTCGTCACGTCGGGCATATACCGCTTCGACCGATACGATGCTCTCGGCCATCTGCGCGGTAGTCCACTCCGTTTCATCTATTTCCAGCCAATGTGAATTTTTCAGACTGACGATCTGCGGCAAATAGTCTTGAATGCCGTCATACTCGTCATTCAGCCACTCCCGCACTTCCGCCGCATAGGTTTTTGCGGCGTCTTCCTCCGATTGTCCGAACGGCTCAACCGTCAGTAAGACCGGCCAACTACGCCATGTCAGTTCAGCAATAAATCCCGGTTCCGCGTAACTCAGTTTCATTGTCATCCCCTCCTGTCGTCATACTGCTATTATAACGAATCTACGGAGCGATGTCTATGAATCCGTCAGGCTTGTGCCTTGCGTTCAAAAGCGGGACACACTTCACGCAACGGGCATTCATCGCACAAAGGATTACGCGCTTTGCACACCAGTCTTCCGTGCCAAATCAACCAGTGATGCGCCGCACTCCATTTGTCTTTCGGGATGTGTTTCATCAATTCTTCTTCGACCGCTTCCGGCGTCGAGCCTTTCGCCAATCCCAACCGCCGTGACACACGAAACACGTGCGTATCGACGGCAATCGCCGGCTGATCGAACAATACGCTGATCAGTACGTTGGCCGTTTTCCGACCGACGCCGGGAAGTGTCACCAGCTCGTCAAAGGAGTCCGGCACTTCTCCGCCGTAACGTTCCAGCAAAATATGCGCGGTCGCCAGCAAATGTTTGGCTTTATTGCGATATAACCCGCAATCGCGGATTTCTTCTTCCAACTGTTCCTGTGTCAAAGCCGCCATTTTCGCCGGCGTGTTCAGGCGGGGAAAAATCCGCGAAGTGATGACATTGACCCGTTCATCCGTACATTGCGCCGACAGCACTACCGCCACCAACAGTTCAAACGGCGAATGATAGTGAAGCGCCGTCTTGCGGTCGCCGTACGTCTCTTCCAGCAGGGCCAATTGCCGCGCCCGAAGCGCCTTGGTCACCCGCATTATTCGGCATGCAGCAAAAACGCATGCGCGGCCAATGCTGCTTTAGCCCCGTCGGCGGCGGCAATAATAATTTGCCGCTGCGGATAATCCGTCACGTCGCCCGCGGCAAAAAGCCCCGGTATGTTCGTCGCACCGCTGCGGTCGACGATGATTTCCCGTTCCTTCGACAACGCCAGTTCCGCCGGTACGAATGCGGTATTCGGCTCGCCGCCGATTTCGACAAACACGCCGTCCGTTTCAATCAACGATTCCTCATTCGTATCCGTATTGCGTACCGTGAGCGACTCGACTTTGCGCTCGCCGTTGACCGCGACAGGAATGACATGGTGCCATTCGCGGACCGATTGCTCCGCGCGCATTTTGCGGACCAACAGCTCATCGGCCCGCAACCGGGAGCGAATCAGGATATGCACCTCGGATGCCACCTTGGACAAGTCGATCGCCGCTTCCACCGCCGAATCTCCGCCGCCGACCACAACCACCCGTTTGTTGCGATAAAACGGTCCGTCGCAGGTGGCGCAGTAACTGACCCCGCGCGCCGCCAACGTATCTTCCCCGGGGAGGCCGAGTTTGCGGCTCTGCCGCCCTGTCGCAATGATGCAGGTTTTCGCCTCATAGGTTTCTCCGTCGGCCGTCGCCACCGCAAATGTACCGTCGTCTTTCACCGTAACGCCGGCAATCCGTCCTGTCATCCATTGAATGGAAAATTTTTCCGCATGCGCGCGAAACCGTTCGACCAATTCATAACCGGCAATCGCCGCCAATCCCAAATAATTATCGACGTCTTTCGTATTCATAATTTGGCCGCCGATGCCTTCCGCAATAATGCCCACCGACAACTCTTTGCGTGCCGCATATAAAGCTGCATTGAGCCCTGCCGCGCCGCCGCCCAGTACAATCACATCCAACATCATCTTCCGCCTCCTCCGTATATCGATAAAATTCTATTTCTTGCACTATTGTAGTATACTTTGCCCGTTTGCGCAACTCAATCAAAAACAGACGCAGCAACCGCTGCGTCTGTCATCGATGCGCTGACAAATTATTTCCGTGCCTGCGCCAACAACTCATTAACATAGTCCCAGTTCACGACGCTGAAGAAAGCCGCGATGTAATCCGGGCGCTTGTTTTGGTATTTCAAATAGTACGCATGTTCCCAGACGTCAAGCCCCAAGAGCGGGATCTGTCCGTCCATCAAAGGATTGTCCTGGTTCGGCGTCGAAACTACGCGCAAAGCGCCGTCCGCCCAGACCAGCCAAGCCCAACCGCTGCCGAAGCGTGATTTCGCCGCATCGGTAAACTCCTGTTTGAATGCGTCGAACGAGCCGAATTCCTTCGTGATCTCTTCTTCAATCGCGCCGCCCAGCCGACTTTGATCGGCCGGCGTCATCATTTTCCAAAACAGACTGTGGTTATAATGACCGCCCGCATTGTTGCGTACGGCGGTGCGAATATCTTCCGGCAGACGTTGCAATCCCGTCAACAATTCTTCCAATCCGAAAGATTCGCATTCCGGATGTTTCGCCAAGGCCGCATTGAGATTGTCCACGTACGTCTTGTGATGTTTGTCGTGGTGAATTTCCATCGTACGTGCGTCGATGGCCGGTTCCAGCGCGTCAAATGCATACGGTAAATCAGGTAATGTAAATGCCATGTGAATACCCCTCTCTGTACCACCATTATATGCAAGGATTTCGATATCCTTTACTATTAGTCTACTCCATTTGTCCAAATTTTGCAAGCCCGGAATCAAATTTTATCGATTTAGTTTTGTGATACCCCCCCATCAACCGGCGAACATACAAAAAAGATGCTCCGCGGAGCATCTTTTTCACCGTCACCGATCCAAATGATAGAACACATCGGCTCCTTCGTATAAGGAGATTCCTTCCAATTCTTCCTCGATGCGAAGCAATTGATTGTACTTGGCCACCCGGTCGATACGTGCCGGCGCGCCGGTTTTGATTTGCCCCGCATTGACCGCGACCGCAATATCGGCAATCATCGTGTCGTCGGTCTCGCCCGAACGGTGAGAAATGATTGACGTATAGCCCGCCCGCTTGGCCATTTCGATGGCTTCAAACGTTTCCGTCAATGTCCCGATCTGATTGACCTTGATCAAAATCGAGTTCGCAATTCCTTCGCGGATGCCTTTTTCCAGTCGGGTGCTGTTCGTGACGAACAGGTCGTCGCCGACCAGCTGCACCCGTTTGCCCAACCGCTGTGTCAACAATTTCCAACCGTCGTAATCTTCTTCATTCATCCCGTCTTCAATCGAGATAATCGGATATTTATCGACCAGTTCGGCATAGTAGTCGGTAAGTTCTTCCGCCGTCCGCGTGACGCCTTCGCCGCTGAATACGTACTTGCCGTCTTCATAAAATTCCGATGCGGCGGCATCGAGTGCGAGCAATACATCATCGCCGGGACGATAGCCCGCCTGCGTGATCGCTTCCACAATCAGCTGCAACGCTTCTTCGTTGGACGTCAGATTCGGCGCAAAACCGCCTTCATCACCGACCGCCGTAACCAGACCGCGTGCCTGCAGTACCTGCTTGAGCGTGTGGTAGATTTCCGCCCCCATCCGCAAGGCGTCAGCAAATGTTTCCGCACCGACCGGCATGATCATGAATTCCTGCAAGTCGACGTTGTTGTCCGCATGCGCGCCGCCGTTCAAGATGTTCATCATCGGAACGGGAAGCTCCGTCGCATACATCCCGCCCAGGTAGCGGTACAGCGGCATATGCGCCTGTTGCGCCGCCGCACGGGCGACCGCCATCGAAACGCCGAGAGTCGCATTGGCGCCGAGTTTGCTCTTATTGTCCGTCCCGTCAAGTCCGCACAAAATCGAATCGATCAGCACCTGCTCGCCCGCCGGCAAACCGATCAGCTCCGGTGCAATCGCCTCATTGACATGGGCGACGGCTTGTTGCACGCCTTTGCCGCCGTACCGTTCATCACCGTCGCGCAGTTCCAACGCTTCAAACACCCCCGTCGAGGCTCCCGAAGGCACCGAGGCGCGTCCGCGAGTACCGTCGTCGAGCAGCACATCGACTTCGACCGTCGGATTGCCGCGTGAATCCAAAATCTCTCTGGCATGAATATCTACAATCATTATTTGCCCTCCTTGCTTATCAATAGCGATTGGCCCGTCATTTCCAATAGCGATTGGCCCGTCATTTCCGCCGGCCTTTCGAGTCCGGCCAGTGCCAACAGCGTCGGCGCCAGGTCCGCCAAAATCCCGTCGCGGAGCGTCGCGTCACGATGCTGATCCGACAACAGAAACACCGGTACGGGGTTCGTCGTATGCGCCGTATGCGGGCTGTGATTTTCTTCATCCCACATCCGTTCCGAGTTGCCGTGGTCGGCGGTCACGAGGATTTGCCCGCCGTGCGCGCGAAACGCCTCCCACAACCGGCCGAGGCAGGTATCCACCGTCCGCACGGCCGCTTGGGCTGCTTCCAGACTGCCACTGTGACCGACCATGTCGGAATTGGCGAAATTTAAAATAATAAAGTCATATTTTCCCTGCTCGATTTCCCGCAGCAGTCGATCCGTCATCTCATACGCAC
The DNA here is from genome assembly GCA_902488965.1 of uncultured Veillonellaceae bacterium. Taxonomy (GTDB): domain Bacteria; phylum Bacillota; class Negativicutes; order Veillonellales; family Negativicoccaceae; genus CAMCNU01. The sequence continues at coordinate 236 of CABTYA010000012.1, read as the reverse complement.
TCATTTCCGGCTGCAAGTCGTAGGTCGCCACTTTCGGCGACGGCACCAGAATGCGGTCTTCGCCCGGATACTGTTCTTCGCGGCCCCCGTTGAAGAAATAGGTTACGTGGGCGTATTTTTCCGTTTCCGCGATGCGAAGCTGCGTGTATCCCGCCTCGCTGACCACCTCTCCGAAAGTATGCCGCAAGGTTTCCTTTTCATAAATGACGGGCTCCGAAAATGTCGCTTCGTATCGG
>CABTYA010000011.1 GCA_902488965.1 uncultured Veillonellaceae bacterium | reverse complement strand
GGACACGTCGACCACGGCAAGACGTCGCTCTTGGATACGATCCGCAAGACGAACGTGACCGCCCGTGAAGCCGGCGGCATCACGCAGCATATCGGGGCGTATCAGATTCGTTACCAAGGAAATAAGATCGTCTTCCTCGACACCCCGGGGCATGAGGCGTTCACCGCCATGCGGGCACGCGGGGCGCAGGTCACGGACATCGCGATTCTCGTCGTCGCGGCGGATGACGGCGTCATGCCGCAGACGATCGAAGCGATCAACCATGCCAAAGCGGCGGATGTGCCGATTTTGGTGGCAATCAATAAAATGGACAAACCGGACGCCAACCCCGAACATGTCAAACAGCAGTTGGCGGAACACGGGCTGCTGCCGGAAGAATGGGGCGGCGACACCATCATGGTACCCGTCTCCGCAAAGAAAGGCGAGGGGATTGCCGATCTCTTGAGCAACATTTTGCTCATCGCCGAAGTACTGGAACTCAAGGCGAATCCGAACCGCGCGGCGGTCGGTGTCGTCGTGGAAGGCGAACTCGACAAAGGGCGCGGTCCGGTCGTAACGGTGCTGGTCCAAAACGGGACGATGCACAACGGCGACGGTCTGCTCGCGGGTACGGCATTCGGCCGTGTACGGGCGATGCAAAACGAAAAGGGCGAACAGCTGAAAAAGGCGGAACCGTCCACGCCGGTGGAAATTCTCGGCTTGAGCGAAGTACCCGAAGCGGGCGAATTGATCTATGCGATGGACGAACGGCGCGCCCGCAATATCGCGGAAAAACGGTTGGCCAAACATAAGGTCGAAGAACAAAACCGCAAACAGAAAGTAACGCTCGACGATTTGTTCAATCAAATCAAAGAAGGCGAATTGAAGAACCTGCACATCATCATCAAAGCGGACGTGCAGGGCTCGGTGGAAGCGCTTCGGCAGTCGCTGGAAAGCATCACCCACGACGAAGTGCGGATTGACATCGTTCATGCGGCGGTCGGCGGGATTACCGAGTCGGATATCATGCTGGCGGCGGCGGTCAATGCGTTGATTATCGGCTTTAACGTCCGCCCGGATTCGCATATCCGTAAAATTGCGGAAAACGAACAGGTGGATATGCGGACGTATCGTGTCATCTACGATGCCATTGATGATGTCAAGATGGCGATGCAAGGGCTGCTCGCACCGAAGTTCCGCGAGTTGATACTCGGCCGTGCGGAAGTGCGCCAAGTCATTCCCACGCCGAAAGTTATCGTCGCCGGGTCGTATGTCACGGAAGGCAAAATTACCAACTCGGCACAGTTGCGCTTGATTCGCGACGGCATCGTCATTCACGAAGGCCGCATCGCTTCGTTGCGCCGCTTCAAGGACGATGTGCGTGAAGTGGCCGAAGGGTATGAATGCGGGATCTCGATTGAAAGCTATCGCGATGTCAAGGAAGGCGACATCATCGAAGCGTTTACGGAAGAAGAAATCGAACAAACGGTGGAATAAGGAGGGACAATATGCCGCGGATACGGGTAGAACGAATGCAGGAATTTATCAAGCAGGAAATCGGCAAACTGCTGCTGGACGGGCTGAAAGATCGGCGGCTCGGATTTGTCACGGTAACCGATGTCAGTGTGACGGGGGATTTGCGTGAGGCGACGGTGTATGTGAGCCTGATGGGCACGCCGGAAGAGCAGGCGGCCTCCATGGAAGCATTGGAATCGGCGCGCGGATTTATTCGCAGCAAAATCGGTGAAGTGCTGCATGTCCGCTACACGCCGGAGATTCATTTCGCTGTCGACGAATCCGTCGCCTACGGCAGCCGGATTGAGGAAGTATTGCACTCTCTGAAACAAACGGAGGATGATCATGGCGACGACGCTTGATCGGACGGCACTGCGCCGCCGACTGGAAGAGGCGCGGACGGTGCTGGTGGTCGGCCATATCAAACCGGACGGTGACTGCATCGGCTCGGTGCTGGCGTTGACGGAGGCGTTACGCCGGCGCGGAGTCGATGCCGATGCGGTGATCGCCGACCGTGTCGCAACGAAGTATCACTACTTGGCGGGGGCGGCGGAAATCGTGTCGACGATTCCCGACAAATCCTACGATACGGTGCTGTTTGTGGATCTGAGCACGGCGGAACGCGCGGGCGACCTCCCGTGGCCGCAAGTGCCGATCCTCAATATCGATCACCATATCTCCAATCCCGGCTATGCCGATGCGTTGTATCTCGACGCAACGGCGGCGGCCGTCGGCGAAATATTGACAGACCTTTTCACGGAATGGCAGTGGGAGATTACGCCGACGATGGCGCAGGCGCTGTATACGGCCATCGCAACGGATTGCGGATTTTTCAAATATTCCAACACGACCGAGCGGACAATGCGCATGGCGGCCGCACTTCTCACCTTGGGGGCGGATCAGGCGCAAGTCGCGCAGCGGACGGAAGAACTGCCGCCGGCGGCACTGCGGATTTTGCCGCAGATCATGTCGACGTTGCAATTTGACGCCGACGGCGCATTGTCAGCCATCACGATGGACGAAGCGGCAATGGAGGCGGGCGGCGATTACGTCGACACCTATCTGGAACTGGCACGCAATATCGAAGGCGTCGAAGTGACGCTGCAGTTCAAGTATGCCGAGCCGGCCAAGACGTATGTGAGCTTTCGCTCCAAAACCGCGGTGGATGTGAGCGCGTTGGCGGCCGAATTCGGCGGCGGCGGGCACATTCGTGCGGCGGGATGTACGGTGTGGAAGCCGCTGGCCGATACGATCGCGACGGTCATGCCCGTGGCGGTACAGTGGACACGTGATGGACGGGGTCATTAATTTTCTCAAACCCGCCGGTATGACCTCGCATGATGCGGTGGCGCTGGTGCGTCGTGCGACCGGTGTCAAACGGGTCGGTCACAGCGGGACGCTCGATCCGTTGGCGGCGGGGGTGTTGCCGATATTTGTCGGGCGGGCGACGCGGCTGATCGAGTATATGCCGGGCGAGCCGAAGACGTATATTGCCGAATGGCTCGTCGGCATAGCGACGGATACCGAGGACACGTCGGGGACGGTGCGGCGATCGGCGCGTCCGCCGGCATTGCAGACGGAGGATTGGGGGGCGGCGGCGCAGTCGTACATCGGTACGATTCGCCAGCGGCCGTCCGCCTATTCCGCAATCAAAGTCGGCGGCCGTAAGGCGTATGAGCTGGCCCGCAGCGAGCAGAAGGTCATCTTGCCGGAGCGGGAAGTACGCATCGAGCGCATCGAGGCGATTGCGTGGGAGCCGCCGTACCTGCGGGCTACCATTACTTGTTCGGCGGGAACGTATATTCGGGCGTTGGGACGAGATTGGGCCGAGGCACTCGGTACGGACGCGGCGATGTCCTTTTTGCTGCGTTCGCAGGTGGGTCCTTATTGGACGACGACCAATGCGCTGACACCGGAAGAGATTACGGCCGATCCGGCAGGGGCGTGCCGTCCGATTACGACCGTACTGGGGCATATGCCGCGGGTTGAGATTGATGCGGCGACGGCGCATGCCTTTACGCAGGGCAAACGGGTGCGGGCGCCGCGTACCGCTTCACCTGCAGCGGTGTGGGTCGGGGAGACTTTCCTCGGCATTGCGAAGTATGACGAAGAGACAAAGGAGTGGCAACCGCATAAAGTATGGACAACTTGAGACTACCGGCCGCGGTCGTCACCATCGGCAATTTTGACGGGATGCATCGCGGTCATGCCGAAGTCGTGTCGATCGCGATGGCGGCGGCGCGGGCGCATCATTGTATCGGCGTGGCGGTGACCTTTACCTCGTCACCGTTGAGCGTGCTCCGCCCGCAGGCCTATGTCGGCAGTTTGATGACGGAAACGGACAAAGAAGCGCTCCTGCATGCGGCGGGAATTACGGATATCGTGGCGTTGGAGCCGACGCCGGAACTCTTGGCGCTGACGCCGCAGGAATTTGTGGAGCGGTTGCGTCGACGGTATACCGTGCGCGGCATCGTGATCGGTGAGAATTTTCGTTTCGGTGCGGATGCGGCGGGCGATGTCGATTGGCTCCATCATTACGGCGCGGCGCATGATATCCCGGTCACTGCGGTCCCGCTCTTGCGGGATACGGACGGCGGTATCATCAGCAGTACGCGGATCCGCGGAGCGCTCGCGGCGGGCGAGATGGAGAAGGTCACGGCTTGGCTGGGGCGTTGCTGGCGTGTTACGGGGACGGTGCTGCACGGGGATGCGCGCGGCCGTTTGCTCGGCTATCCGACCGCCAACCTGGACGCGCCCGTCGGCAGAGTCTTGCCGCCGGACGGTGTCTATGCGACATGGGTTGCGTATCGCGGGCGGCGCTATGCCGCCGCGACCAGTCTCGGCACGAACCCGACCTTTGCGGGACGGGAACGTCGGATCGAGGCGCATGTGTTGGACTTGGAAGCGGATATGTACGGCGCGGAAATTCACGTCGATTTTGTGTCGCACACCCGCCCGCAAATCACGTTTTCCGGTGTGGATGCGTTGCAACGCCAGTTGGCGCGTGATACCGAAATCGTACGCCAACGCCTGTTGGGCTGAACGAAACAGGGCGATACGACAAACAAACGGACGGAGTAAATGCTCCGTCCGTTTCTCGTTTTACGGTATAATGAAAAGAAAGGAGTGACGGCAGTGGATACATTGGAGTCGTTGCGAGCGGAAATCCGCCGCACGGATGAGGAAATGCGGGAGCTGTTCGTTCGTCGCTGCAGGCTGGCCGCCCGCATCGGCGCGTACAAAGCGCGCCGCGGACTGCCGGTCGAGGACAAGGCGCGCGAAGCGGACAATCGGCAGGTATTGGCGGCTGCGGTGGATTTCCGGTGGCGGGAGTATTATATGTCCTTTTTGCAGACGGTGATGGAGCTGGCAAAGCGGGTGCAGCGGAATGAATGACAAGTCGTACGGAGAAGAACGGGCAAGCGGTACGGTCGAACGAATTATTTTCACATCGGCCGACGATCTGTATTGCGTGTTCAAGATGGCGCTGAGCGATCGCCTGCAATCGATTACGGTGACGGGCTCGGTCGGCGTGCCGCTGGTCGGGGAAGAAGTCGAGGTCACGGGCGGCTGGGTGTCGCATCCGCGGTTCGGCGAGCAGTTCCGCGCGATGTCGATCTATCGCAAGCCGCCGACGGAGGCGGGCGCCATTCGCCGCTATTTGTCGTCGGGACTGTTCAGCGGAATCGGCAAGGTCACGGCCGCGCGGATTGTCGACGCGTTCGGGGCGGATACGTTTCGGGTACTGGACGAAGAACCGCAACGCCTGCTGTCCGTCGACGGTATCGGGGAAAAGACGTTGGCGCGGATCGTGGACGCTTGGAGTACATCCTCGTTACTGCAGGATCTCACGTGGTACTTGGAAGAAGCGGGTGTCGCGGGGAAATATGCTCCCGCCTTGCAAAAAGTCTACGGCGATGACGCGTTGGCGGTCTTGCATGACGATCCGTACCGCATCAGCCGGGAAGTCGAGGGAATCGGATTCAATATTGCGGATCGGATTGCGCAATTTCACGGCACGGACCCGCTGGCGGAAGGGCGACTCGAGGCGGCGGGGATGTATGTGCTGCGAATGTGTGAGCGGGACGGTGACTGCTGTGTCCCCGTCGATACCTTTGTCCGCAAGGTCGCTCTGGTACTGCAGACCGATTCGCAGGAAGTTGCCCGCATCGTCGGGGAGATGATCGAGTACGGGGCATTTCCGACCGAGATGCACGACGACGTCATGTATGTATATGCGCAGGATATTTACGAAGCGGAGACCGGTATTCCGTACCATTTGGAGCGGCTGTCGCGGACATGCCGGGCACGCGTGCCGTTGCCGCCGGCGGTGCTTGAGCGGGTGGCGGCGGAGCTTGAGGTGCGCTTGGCACCGGCGCAGATGACCGCGATTGAAACGGCGCTCGGCGTTCCCGTGACGGTGATTACGGGCGGGCCGGGTACGGGCAAGACGACGTTGGTGCGCGGCTGTATCCGCTGTTTGGAGCAGGCGCATCTCAAAACGGTACTGGCCGCACCGACTGGCCGTGCGGCCAAACGACTGGGCGAGTCGGCGGGGCGGGAAGCCTCGACGGTACACAAACTGTTGGAGGCGGGAGCCGTCGGGGAGGACACCGTCTTTCAGCGCAATGCGTCCAAGCCGCTCGATGCCGATGTCGTCATTGTCGATGAGGCGTCGATGCTGGATGTACGTTTGACATATCATCTGCTCGAGGCGATGAAGGACGGCGCCCGTCTGCTTTTGGTCGGCGACGTCAATCAGTTGCCGCCGGTCGGACCCGGCAATGTCCTGCGTGATTTGATCGATTCGGATACGGTGGCGGTCGTGCGGCTGACGGAGCTGTTTCGTCAGGCGGTCGGGAGCGATATCGCCGTCAGTGCGCAGGCCATTCAGCACGGCGTAGTACCGGATTGGACGGATGACGAGGAGGCCGACGTCGTCCTGTACGACTGCCGGGACGAAGCGGCTTTGGCGCGGGTCGAATGGTTGTGCCGTCGGCTGGCTTACGGCGATGCCGACTGCCAGTTTCAAGTGCAGGTGCTTTCACCGATGCACAAATATATCTGCGGCGTGACGAATCTGAACCGTTGCTTGCAGACATTGGCGCAAGGACGGGAATGTCAGGGCATTGTCGTCGGCGATAAAGTCATGCAGCGGCGCAACAACTATGAAAAAAACGTATATAACGGCGACGTCGGTCGCGTGTATGCCGCCGGCGGAAAGATCACGCAAGTCGATTACCAAGTGCGCAATGTGAGTTACGAAGGAGACGAACGCGACGAATTGCAACTGGCGTACGCGATGACCGTACACAAGAGCCAGGGCAGTGAATACGACACGGTGATTATCGTATTGCAGCCGTCGCAAGCGGTGATGCTCCAGCGCAATCTGCTCTATACGGCGTTGACGCGGGCAAAGAAAAAGGCCTACATTATCTCGACACCCGAGACGATTGCGCGGGCCGTGCGCCGCCAGCAGGTGAACCGGCGCTGCAGTCTGCTTGCATGGCGCTTGCGGGAGATGCTGCAATGAGTGCGCAGTCATGGTGGCGGCGGTTGTTGTATCCGGCGTATTGTCCGGGGTGCGGAGGCCCCGTCGATGGGGCGGGCAAGTGGTGCGCGGACTGCTACGGGTCCGTCTGGCATCCGCGCCTGATTCGCGGCTCGCGCAAGGGCTATGTCGACGGCTGTTATGCGCTCGGCGATTATCGCGGGGCGCTCCGTGAGGTGCTGATCGCGGTAAAGTTTCACGGCGATTTGCGGCAGGCGTCGGCGCTGACGCAACTGGTCGAGGCGTTTCCGTGGCCGGAGCGGTGGCGGGCGGTCTCGGTTGTCTTGGGCGTGCCGATTTCCGCGGCTCGTCGGCGTGAGCGAGGGTTCGATCAGACGGAAGAAATCTATCGGGATTTTTTCATTCGTCGCGGCATCGGCTGGCGTGACGGCCTGGTGAAAGTGCGCCACACCGTACCACAGTCGACACTTCCGCGCGCGGAGCGCGAACGCAATATAAAAAACTCCTTCGCGTACGAAGGAGTTTCGTTTCATGCCGGGGATACCGTGCTGCTGGTCGACGACATCTACACGACGGGAAGCACGATGCGGGAGGCCGCGCGAGTATTGCACCGTGCCGGCGCCGGCCGCATCGTGGGTCTGGTCATCGCCAGCGGCGCCGATTAGTGGCCGAGGACGTCAATCATGCTCCTGACGACGGTCGGGTCAAAGAGCAGGCCCGACGCGCTGTACAGTTCACTGACGGCTTCTCTCTTGGTTTTACCGACGTTGCGGTCGGTGGGGTAAATCAAATGGTCGTAATAATCCGCCACCGCGATAATCCGCGCGCCCTGGGGGATATTCACCTGTTTGCGGCGACGGGGAAAGCCCGTGCCGTCCCAACGTTCGTGATGGTGTAAAATGCAGGGAATGACTTCCTGACACGAGGGAATCAGCTCCAGCATCGCCGCGCCCTGTTCGGGGTGGCGACGATAGGAGGCGCGTTCGCGCGTCGTCAGGAACGGCCGTTTTTGCAGGGCCAAGTAGGGCATGTTAAGCAGACCGATATCATGGAGAATGCCGGCCGCCTGAATGGTGTTGATTTCCGTATGAGACAGTCCCATGCGCGCCGCAATCGCACCGGCATAATCGGATACGCGCAGCGAATGTTCCGCCAGCTGTTTGCTCTTGCGTTGTAACAAAAACGAGAAGAATTCGACAACATAGGACAATTCTTTTTTGTTTTCACTATATACTTCGTTGACGTGCATTAAACTTTGTGGGTACATAATCCGTTCCTCTTTTCGTTAGTTTCTATTATACGATGAAAGGGTGAACTTGTGGGGACATAAACGGAGATAAGGTCATATAAATTTGATATACTCGTTTTGGGGAAAAGGGCTTGACAGCCCGCGCGAACTTCATTACAATGACGACGTCTATCCAACGGGTCTGTGGTTGAAAGTCGAGGCCAGTCGCAGGCGAAACGATCCACGTAAGGGAGTCGATGACTTCTGAGCATGGTGCGGCTTAGGGGTAAGACCTGCCGGGAAAACCGAGAGGGCGAGTAGTGAAGGACACCGAGCGAAAACTCCAGCAGGCGAGTGTGGGGGCAAAGACCAGGTCAGCCGTTCGATAGACATCTTGACAAATACGACTTTTTCGACTATGATTAAGTGTAAATATTTACATGCGAGGAACGGAAGAGTAATCGTGTGTTTTCTCACAGAGACGACATTTCGCGGCTGGAAGAATGTCGGTGAAAACTACGGTGAAGTGCATCCGGGAGCACGATCATGGAATCTGAGTACATGATTGCGTCCAGTCACGTTACGACACATGAGATTGCAGCTATCTGTAAAGCAGAGTGGGACCGCGAACAACGCCTCTGCACAGGATAGCTTTTTTATATGGAAAAACGGGAGAGGTTATGTGGAATCGGTTGCGAAATGATATTCGGGTCGTGTTTGCGCGCGATCCGGCGGCACGCAGTGTATGGGAAGTGATTCTTTGCTATCCGGGACTGCACGCCATTTGGTGGCATCGTCTGTCGCATTGGCTGTATCGGCGGCGCTGGTTTACGGCGGCGCGCTGCGTGTCTCATTGGGCGCGGTTTTGGACGGCAATCGAAATTCACCCCGGCGCGCAGCTGGGAGAAGGCGTATTCATCGACCACGGCGGCGGCGTCGTCATCGGTGAGACGGCGGTTGTCGGGGACAATGTGACGCTGTACCAAGGCGTGACGCTGGGCGGTACCGGTAAGGAAAAAGGTAAACGTCACCCGACGTTGGAAGATTACGTGGTCGTGGCGTGCGGCGCCAAAGTGCTCGGTTCGTTTACCGTCGGCGAAGGCGCCAAAATCGGGGCGGGGTCCGTCGTACTCAAGCCCGTTCCGCCGCACAGTACGGTCGTCGGTATCCCCGGGCAGGTCATCATGCCCAAAAGTTTGCACGCGATCCAGTGGGAAGAAGGCGGCGAAGAAGAAGTCAATTTGGATCATGCGGTGCTGCCCGACCCGACGAAAGAGAAAATGACGGATTTGAAAGAACAGATCGCCCGCTTGGAACGGCGGCTGGAAAAATTGGAGGATCATCATGCAGGAAATACAGGTGTACAACACACTGACGAAGCGTAAAGAAGTGTTTCATCCCCTCGAGGAGGGCAAAGTCGGTATCTATGTTTGCGGCGTTACGCCGTACAATCATCCGCATATCGGCAATGCGCGCCCGTTTGTCACGTGGGATGTGATTCATCGGTTTTTGGAATATTGCGGCTACGAAGTGCGCCATATCCAAAACTTTACCGATGTCGATGACAAAATCATTCAGACGGCGCGATTGGCCGAACGCAGCTGGGATGCCATCGCCGAAGACAATATCGAGGCGTATTTCGAGGCGATGGATGCGCTGCATGTGCGGCGGGCGGATCGCTATCCGCGGGTATCGGAACATATGGACGACATCATTGCGATGATTGAAGGCCTGATTGCCAACGGCCACGCCTATCCCCTGCACGGCGACGTGTATTACGACATCTCCACCTTTGCCGATTACGGTGCGCTCAGCGGTCGGTCGGTTGAGGATATGCTGGCGGGCGCACGTGTCGAAGTCGACGGTGAAAAACGGCATCCGGGCGATTTCGCCCTGTGGAAGGCGGCCAAACCGGACGAACCGGCGTGGGACAGCCCGTGGGGACCGGGACGGCCGGGCTGGCATATCGAATGCTCGGCGATGAGCACCAAGTATCTGGGCGATACCTTTGATTTCCACGGCGGCGGGAGCGACCTCATCTTCCCGCATCATGAAAACGAAATTGCGCAGTCGGAAGGGTGCACCGGTCATCATTTTGTCAATTACTGGGTGCACAACGGATTTATCACAATCAATCAGGAAAAGATGAGCAAGTCACTCGACAATTTCTTCTTGGTGAAAGATATTTTGGCGCATTACAGCGCCGATGCGCTGCGTTTCTTCCTGATTTCGACACATTACCGCAGTCCGCTTGATTTCAGCGATGAACGACTGGAAGAGGCGCAGCGGACATTGGAACGCATTGACGGTGCGATCGGCAAGGCGCGCTTCCATTTGGCGCAGGCCGAAGATGTCGACAATGCGGCCGCCGCGGAATTGCGGGATGCGGCCGCGGCCGCCAAAGCGGAATTTATCGCCGCGATGAGCGACGATTTCAATACGGCGATGGCGCTCGGCGTACTGTTCACCTTTGTGCGGAAACTCAATACCTACCTGGCGGAAGAAACGGCGCCGGATCGCGGGGCCCTGGACGCGTCGCTGACGGTGTTGCACGAGATGACTGATGTACTGGGCATTCTGCCGCAGTCGTGGGAAGCGGCCGCGGGCGCGGATGAAGACGCCTATCGGGAGTTGATGACGGTCATCCTCGGCGTGCGTGACGATGCGCGGGCGCAAAAGCAGTATGCCATCGCCGATGCGATTCGCGACCGACTGCAGGAGATCGGAATCACGTTGGAAGACGGGCCGGAAGGGACCGTGTGGACGAAAAGTGAAGTTTAAACAGTATTTGCACTTGCGGCGGCGAGCGGTGGCGGAGCTGGTCGCACGGGCGGCCGGTGAAAAGAACGAGACACGCGAGCTCGATGTGCGGTCGTATGCGTACTTGGGCGACGCGGTATACAGTCTGTACGTACGGCGGCGGTTGGTGGAGACGGGGATTTTCTCCACGCGCGTATTGCATGATCTCGCTGCGCAGATTGTATCGGCGAAGGCGCAAAGCCGCGTGTTGCTCGCATTGGACGAACGGCTGACGCAGCGTGAGCGGGAATTTTGCCGCCACGCGCGCAATGCGTACGTTCATACACCCGCCAGTGCGACGGTCGGCGAGTACCACCGCAGTACGGCGTGGGAGGCATTGTTGGGAGTGTATGCATGGCGCGGCGAGCAGGCGCGAATCGATGCCTTGCTGGCGGCGGCGTGGCAAGTAGTTGCGGAGGAATTGGCAGATGAAACCATCTCGTAAGCACGGGTATATCGCCGGCCGCAATGCGGTCAAAGAAGCGCTGGTCGCGGGTCGGGTGACGCATTGCTACTTGAGCGGTCGCGAGCAGGGGGAGCTGGCGGCGATGGAGCGCGAGGCGCAGCGGCGCGGCGTACCGGTCACGTGGCTCTCCGGGCGCGAGTTGCAGGCCTTGGTGCCGCAAGTCCGACATCAGGGAGCGGTGGCGCAGACGGCGCCGTATGCGTATGCGGCGCTGGAGGATGTCACGGCGGGTGTGCTGGCACGGTCGTATTCGCTCTTGGTACTGCTTGACGGGGTCGAAGACCCGCACAATGTCGGCGCGATTATCCGTACGGCGGATGCGGCGGGGGCCGATGCGGTGCTGTTGCCCGAACGCCGGGCCGCCCAAATCACCGAAACGGTGCATCGGACATCAGCGGGTGCGACCGCATGGATGCCGATTGTCCGCATCAAGAATGTCGCGCGGACCTTGGCGGAATTGAAAGGGCAGGGGTACTGGGTGTTCGGTACGGATATGGACGGGACGGTCTCTTATACAGAGGCCGACTTTCGCGGGCATTGCGTATTGGTTGTCGGCAATGAAGGCAAAGGCATGGCCCGCTTGACACGTGATGCATGCGATTATCTGGTCCGCATTCCGATGTACGGCCATGTCGAATCGCTCAATGTATCGGTAGCGGCGGCGCTGCTCATGTATACCGCCGCGGGGCAGGTGTCTCATGAAACCTGAGGTGTGGTTGGTTGACGGCTACAATGTCCTGCACTGCGACCGTGAGTACTGGAAATTTACCGAAAACGATATGGGCCATGCGCGGGAACAGCTTCAGGAGGCGCTGCTCGATTTCGGCGGGCATCGCCGCATCGACATTATCCTGGTGTATGACGGCCGCGGAAAAGGATGCGTCCAGGAGCAGGACGTGAACCGCCATTTCCGTATCGTCTATACCCGCCGCGGTCAGACGGCGGACAGCTACATCGAGCAGCAAGTGTATCGCTTGCAGGACAGTTTCCGCTATGTCTATGTCGTGACCTCCGACGGCGCGGAGCAAAGCCAAATCAGCGGCAACGGAGGAATCCGCAAGTCGTCGCGCGAGTTGATGCAGGAGTTGAAAGAGGACAAAAAGTCGCAAGCCGCTCATCACCGTAAAAAATCCGTTCGGCGCGGGTTTGCGCTGGGAGATCGGATTGACGACTCGGCACGGGCGATACTCGAACAGATCCGCCGCGGCGGAAAGTGATTCCTTGCTTGCACGTCAGGTGTGAATCACGTATAATAAACATGTTATAGTGGAGCAGTGTGAGAGGAGCATCCCGTAGAGTCTGATGAATACACCGGATTGGGCGACATTGACCGATGAAGAAATCGTACTGCTGGCACAGCAGGGGCAAGCGGACGCGTCGGAGTACTTGGTGATGAAGTACGCCGACACGATCGAGATGCGCAAGCACGGGTATTTTTTACCGGGCGGCGACGACGACGATTTGCGTCAGGAGGCGCGGATCGGACTGCTGAAAGCCATTCGCGATTATCATCCCGGCCACAATGCGGCGTTTAAGACATTTGCCAATCTGTGCATCACCCGGCAGATTTTGACATCCGTCAAAAATGCGAACCGGCGCAAGCACGGGGTACTCAGCACCGCCGAATCGCTGGACGCACCGGCGTACGGCGACGAGACGGCAAGGACGCTTTGGGAAACCGTCGCGGATACACGCTCGGAAAATCCGGAATCGGCGTACCTCAGGCGGGCGTTGCTGGATTCGGTGAGCCGGCGCATGCCGCAGCTGCTCAGTCATTTGGAATTGCAGGTCCTGCTGGCTTACGTTCGCGGCGAGACCTACCAGGAGATTGCACGGCGGCTGGGACGTTCCCCGAAGTCGATCGACAATGCGATTCAGCGGGCAAAACAGAAATTATCTCGATATGTACATGAGTTCAAATAAGGAAAGGCGGAGACGGTAAGTGAAGACAACATTGATGATTATGGAAATTATCATCGGTATTTTATTGATTTTGGTAGTGGTGCTGCAAGAAGCGAAAACGGCCGGCATGGGCAGCTCGATCGGCGGCGCGGGAGACACCTTCTTCGGCGGCAAGGCGCGAGGGAAAGATGCGATCCTGTCACGTTTGACGGTGATTTTGGGTATCGTGTTTGCGTTGGTCAGCCTGGCCTTGGGAAAATATTTGAATACTTTTTAATTCAACCCGCGGCAGCGGGTTTTTCTTTTATAGGAAAGGGAGGCGATCGGGAGGATGGCACGTCGACAGGAACATCTCCCCATGACGTATCGCCCCGGAGACAGGATCGAAGGGGTGTACAAGGGGTATGCGAAGCATTTCGGATTTTTAATCACGCAGGATGAGCAGAAAGACGTCTATATCGGCAAGGAGAACCGCGGCGAGGCCATGCACAACGACCTCGTTGAAGCGGAAATCATCTCCGTCGATACGCGGCGCGGGCGTTGTGAAGGTCGGGTGCGTCGGGTCATTACCCACGCCAACGAGACCGTTGTCGGGACATTTGCGCTGGAAGGCAAATTCGGGACGGTGACGCCGGATGATGAACGGATCGGCACGGACGTGTGGATACCGCTCAGCGGCACTGCCGATGCCAAGAGCGGCGCGAAGGTCTCCGTGCGTATCACGAAATGGCCCGAGCAGCATCGGATGGCGGAAGGCGTCATCGAAGAAGTCCTCGGCTACGAAGGAGACACGGGACTCGACATTACGATGATCGTCGCCAATCACAAAATTCCGACGGTATTTCCCGACGAGGCGCTGGCGGAAGCCGACGCGGCCGCCCAAATCGAGATTACTCCGCAGGATCGGACGGACTATCGGGATCTGCCCGTGGTTACGGTGGACGGTGCGGACGCGAAAGACCTGGACGACGCGGTCTATTGCGAGCGGCTGCCTGACGGGCATTTCCTGCTCAGTGTCCACATCGCCGACGTCAGCTACTACGTGCGGGCGGGCGGCGCGCTGGACAAGGAAGCCTTCCGCCGCGGGACGAGCGTCTACCTGGCGGATCGGGTCATTCCGATGCTGCCGGAAGTATTGTCCAACGGCGTGTGCAGTTTGAATGAGGGCGTTGACCGCTATACCATGTCGGTGGAAATGGAAATCGACGGCGAGGGTCGGGTGGTGCGCTCCACGGTCGGACCGGGGATTATCCGCAGCGCACGTCGGTGTACCTATGACGAATTGAAAAAAGCGCTTTTGGAAGATGTCTATCCGGACGATTTGGCGCCGCATCTGGAAATGTTCCGCGCATGGCGGGCGTTGGCGGAACTCCTGATTGACATGCGGCAGCGGCGTGGGGCACTGGATTTCGATTTTCCCGAATATAAAATCATACTCGATCGGGAAGGGCGACCGCTCCAGATTGTCGAACGGGAACGGACCATCGCCGAGCGGATGATCGAGCAGGCGATGCTGATCGCCAATGAAACCGTGGCGAAGTACATTCAGCCGGAAGGACGCACGGCGATATTCCGCGTGCACGGCAGTCCCGACCCTGAAAAGTTGCAGCATGTCCTGACACTGATGGAGGCCATGGGTGTGCCGTCTCGGCTGCCGGAAGAAGTGCGCTCCGCAGACGTGCAGAAACTGCTCGCCAAGGCCCGCGACCACGGGATCAACAAGACGGCCGAAGTCATGGTACTGCGGGCGCTTCCGCAAGCGTATTACGATACGGTCAACCTCGGACACTTTGCGCTTTCGTCGACGCATTATACGCATTTCACCTCGCCGATTCGTCGTTATCCGGACCTGACGGTGCATCGCCTGGTGCGTGAAGTGGCGGCGGCCGCGCACCAACGCAAGGCCGATGTCGCCCGTTTGGAACGTGTCGCGTTGCAGTCGTCGATGGCGGAACGGCGGGCCGTCGAAGCGGAACGCGAGACAATGGACCTCAAACGCGTCGAGTACATGGCGCCTTTGGTCGGGGAAGCGTTTGATGCGACGGTCACGGGAATCACCGATTTCGGTATTTTCGTCGGCTTGGACAACGGCGCGGAAGGATTGATCCACGACGAACTCTTGGCTGACGGCAACGGCTATTTCGACGAACGGACCTACCAGTACAAAGATCGGCAGGGAACGCCGCTGTATACCATTGGCGACGCGATTCGCGTCACGCTGATCAAGGCGGATATCGAGAAACGGATGCTCGATTTCGCACCGGGAGAAATCCGCTCGTGGACGGATCTCGAAACTTGGCAGCGGACCGTCGGGCGCTCGTCGCAGCCGCGGAAGAAAGAAACGACACACAAATCGGGCGGCGGCAAAAAGCGGGGCGGCGGCAAAAAACGAAGCGGCAAGAAACATTCCGACGCCAAGAAAGGAACTGACGGCAAGAAGAAAAAATCGCGCCGGCGTCCGCGTAAACGGAGGTAAGTATGGCGAATTCATCACCACGAACCATTGCAGACAATCGCAAAGCGCGGCATGATTATTTTATCCATGAACGCTACGAAGCGGGCATCGCGTTGGTCGGTACGGAAGTCAAGTCCATCCGACAGGGCAGAGTCAACCTCAAAGACGGCTATGCCCAGATCCGCAACGGCGAATTGTGGCTCTACAACGTCCACATCAGTCCGTATGAAGAGGGCAACCGCTTCAACGTCGAGCCCCTGCGCCCGCGCAAACTGCTCATGCACCGCAGTGAAATCAACAAGCTGGCGGGCAAAGTCCAGCAGCGCGGCTATACGCTGATTCCGCTTTCCTTATATTGGAGTCGCGGCAAAGTCAAAGTCAATCTCGGCGTCTGCACCGGCAAGAAAATCTATGACAAACGCAAAGACTTGGCGGAAAAGAGTGCCCGTCGCGACATGGCTCGCGCATTGGCACGGCATTGATTGAGTCGGCGCCTCCGGTATGGTATAATAGTGCCATACGGGGGCGCATCGGTTTCGACAGGAGTAGGTGTGCTATCGACAGCGGGTCGGGGTCTCGGTTACCCCGTAAAACCACCGAAACAAACATACACGCAAACAAAGAATTTGCACTGGCTGCATAAGCCGCGCCGCCTTATGTTTTCCCGAGGCATAAGCTCGGCGTCACTCATCGGGATACCTTCGCGGAACGTCGGATATCGCTGAAGGGAACCGCATCCGAATCGTCTTTGTCGGCTTGTTCATGAGCGAAACAAAGATTAACACCCGATCATGAACTGCACCCGGAGCGGTCGATAGGGCAATATTTTTGGACAGGGGTTCGACTCCCCTCGTCTCCACCACGACGACATGGCGTGCATCCATACGGATGTACGCTTTTTGTGTACCTACACTCGTTGAAAACGGGTCTATGTTTGGCCTGCCGTGGAAACGGATTGCAAGCATCGGATTGGCGGTTGGCAGTTCATCGCGAACAAGGATACGATGCGCAAGCCCGACTGTCGGAAAATGAATCCGTTGCCAAAACGCAAGAAACAGTAGATAATGATAGTAGAGACAGCAAACAATCAGGAGGTGAAACGAATGACGGAAGAGGAACAAATCAAGCAGACAATGGAATTCATGAAGAAACTGAACAGCCGACCGATGCCCGAAGCGGTAAAATGGGAAATCGAACGACTGGAGGCAATCGAGTCGGGAGAATACGCCAAGACGCCCGAAGCGATACAAACGCGGAAAGAAATATTGAGTATGCTAAAGATTTAGGACACACAAAAGAGGGCGACGCCCATATTGCCTATATCAATAGCTTGACGTATACCGTGGAAGTAGGCGAACCGCGTCGCGTTAAACTGGAAGCGGCGGGCAAAGACACGGGACTTAGCGGGATTGCCGCCGATGAACGTGTCGCCGCGCAAAATCAAATGAACGAACACGGCGTACTGTTAGTGGAATGGGCAAAGAAACACGGAATTTCAAAAAAACACACAACTGCTGAAAGACGGGAGTTGCGTGCAAACATTGTTGACGACTATTACAATCAAGGCTCGTATGCGAAAGGCAGACAGGCCTTTTAGTTTTGGGATTACCCGCGGCTGGCAAATCAAGTCTTGACGATTCGTTTCGCAATCATCGAAGATATCAAACGCAATCCCGAAAAGCCGCCGTCGTGGTTGACACAGCAAGTACCGTCGAATTCGACAGTACGAGTTAACGGTAAAACAACAATTATCCGTAGCTACTTTGTCGGCAAAAACAAAGACGGGGAAAAGGTGCATTATCTCATCGACGATATGGGCGATGCGTACCACATCTCACAAATCCGCGACTATCAGACAGGACTCAATCCGTACGAGGATTTTCTCAAGAACGAGCCGAAAGATATTGTCGCAGTTAAAGAGAACGTGCAAGAAGAAACGACGGAAGAAACAGCCGAAGAAACGCAAGACGGGCAAGATGAAGTCAAGTATTCGACGGTCGAAGAAGATGAAACGCACGAAAAGACCGCCGAAGAATGGCGTGAAGAAGCCCTTGCCGCGTCCAAGGAAAAGCTGGACAAAGACCAAGCACGGTGGGCGAAACAAGTGGATTGGTTGGTGCGTACTCCCAAAGAACAGTGGAAGAATATGTACCTTGTTATGGACTGCCCTGTTGTGGTTGAAATGTTTGGTGCAAAGCGATTACCGGTGCGGATTAATGTTCGTGAATTAGACAAAATATTGAATTACAAACACGGTGAGCGTCATGGTCGTGAGGTGATGGCCGAGGCGTTGAAGCAGTTGCCACTTGAGCTGTCTAGTCCCGCGGCGGTAGTTGTCAATCGACAGAGGGGGAAGAACGGGAAGTTTCACGACGTTCCTATTGAGGACGGATTTTTAGTATTTGCGTCAATTGAGGTTTCAGGAAGTCCGATTAATATAGCTGTTTCTTTTAGCAAAATTGACGATAAAATCTATGCAAAAATACAAACAAACACGGGAGTGCGCGATTGGGCAGGCAAGTATCCGTTGGACTATAGTCATAAGGTAATAACTGTATCACCAAGGGACCATGTCAAACGTCTTTATGCCGCTATGCAATCGGGCAATTTGTTATATTGGAACGCAAAAAAAGGAGAATCATTGTTTTCAACAACGAGGGCAATTTTGACCCTCGCCAAGAATACAGATTCTCCTTTTGATGAATCAAGTATAACAAAAGATTTTACTCACGTCAACGAAAAAGATGACAAGGGAAAAGAAAGTGAAAACACAGCAGAAGATTTTGCGGAATTTGACAAGGCTAAAAAGGAAATACCCAACACGGTAAAAGGTCCTAAGGACTTAGAAGAACATATCGTCAATGCGTACCGCAACAGAAACGAAGTACGCTATTCCAACGCAATGGGCGAAAGCGAAACGCACAAGTACAGCGAAAGCGAAGTACAAGAAGCGTTTAAGGGACAAAACGTTGCACGAACGGATAACGGGTATGAAATTACCTTTAGCAACGGTAACAAGCTGGTTATCACGGAAACAGGCGAAATGCGCCGTCCCGACGGCACGTACCAAGCGGAAATCATGCCCGAGGAAGAATGGCGCAAACAAGTTGAATGGGAAAGGAAACTCCCGAAAAATCGGAAAAAGCAAAACGACAGTCAAGCAATCGAATATTCAGGGAACCGTAGCAAAACATTTTTCACGCGACAGGAGGGCGAGCGATTAGCCGAGGGGATTGACAAGGGCGAGTTGTTATTTTGGGACACAAAAAAAGGAGCGAGTCTGTTTGCTGCGGCTAATCTTAGCCCGCAGTCTTACAACACGACTCGTTCCTTTACTAATAACAGTATAGCAAAGGACGAATCGTCTGTCAACGCTACACAAGAAAACGAAGACTCCTCACTTGAAAGAATGAAACAAGTCGCTGACGAGAGATTGAGTAACGGGGAGAAAAACGTTACAGGCAAACGGATTTACACGCCACAAGACCTTGAAGAACATATCGTCAATGCGTACCGCAACAGAAACGAAGT
>CABTYA010000010.1 GCA_902488965.1 uncultured Veillonellaceae bacterium | reverse complement strand
TCGATGCGGCGAAAATCGCCCGCGAAATCGGTTTGGGCGGACGGATCAACATGATTATGCAGGCGGCATTCTTCGCCTTCCTGCCGATTCATCACGTCACAGATATTCGTGATAAAGGGCGGCCGATCCGATTGGGCGGCGACGTCCTCTTCACTCACCACGGCATGGCGCCATTCATCGGGGATCGGTACTTCGACCGCCGCACCGACACCGGCATCGACGGCGCGATAGTTCATCGCGACGACGGCGTCGCCCTTGTGGCCGTAGTCGGCGACGATGGCGTCTTTCAGATGACGCACCGCATCATCAATCGGCACAACGCCCGACAAGGCGAAGAATGCCGCCTGCATAATCATGTTGATCCGTCCGCCCAAACCGATTTCGCGGGCGATTTTCGCCGCATCGATGATGTAGAGTTTGGCGTGGAGCTTGGCCAATTTGCGCCGCATCATGACGGGGAGTTTTTCCGTGAGTTCGTCCGCCGACCACGAACAGTTCAGCAGGAAGGTCCCGCCGTCTTTCATCCCGCGCAGCAGGTCGTATTCGCGGACATAGGCCTCGCGGTGGCAGGCGATGAAGTCCGCTTCCTGAATGAGGTACGGTTTGCGCAACGGCTGCGGGCCGAAACGCAAATGCGAGATTGTCACGCCGCCCGATTTTTTCGAGTCGTAGGAGAAATACCCCTGCGCATACAGGTCGGTATGGTCGCCGATGATCTTGATCGCGCTCTTGTTCGCACCGACCGTGCCGTCCGAGCCGAAGCCCCAAAATTTGCACGCAATCGCACCGTCGTCGGGCGCTTGGCAAGCGATCCGCGCCAACGAACGGAAGGTCAGGTCGTCGTTGATTCCCAAGGTAAATCCGTGCTGCGGTTCGTCCGCTTCCAGATTGTGGAATACCGCCATCAAGTCTTCCGGCAAAACGTCTTTCGAGGAAAGACCGTAGCGACCGCCGACGACTTCGATATCCGTCCGGCCGCCGTGAACGAGCGCCGCCTGTACATCGAGGAACAGCGGTTCGCCGTACGCGCCGGGTTCTTTCGTCCGATCGAGCACCGCAACGCGGCGCACCGTCTGCGGCAAGGCCGCGAGGAAATGCCGCAACGAGAACGGCCGATACAGATGTACCGTCAGGACGCCCGTTTTTTCGCCGCGGGCGTTGAGGACATCGGCCGCCTCTTTGGCGACATCCGAAACCGAGCCCATGCCGATGACGACACGGTCGGCGTCGGGTGCGCCGTAATAGTTGAACAGTTGATAATCCGCTCCCGTGAGCGCATTGATCTGATGCATATAATCTTCCACGATATCGGGCAGCGCGTCATAGTACGGATTCGAGGCTTCGCGGTTTTGGAAGTAGACATCCGGATTTTGCGCCGTACCGCGGATTACCGGCCGATCCGGTGTAAGCGCGCGAGCCCGAAACGCCGCCAGCGCCTCCTGATCCACCATGCCGGCGAGCTGCTCGCGATCGAGGACGCGGATTTTTTGGATTTCGTGGCTCGTGCGGAACCCGTCAAAGAAATTGATGAACGGTACGCGTCCTTTGATGGCCGCCAAATGTGCCACCGCCGCCAAGTCCATGACTTCCTGCACGCCTTCTTCCGCCAAGATCGCGCACCCCGTCGCCCGCGCCGCCATCACGTCCTGATGGTCGCCGAAAATCGACAGACTGTGCGAGGCGAGTGAACGCGCCGCGACGTGGAACACGCCCGGCAACAGTTCGCCCGCGATTTTATATAAATTCGGAATCATCAGAAGCAGCCCCTGCGAGGCCGTATAGGTCGTGGTCAGCGCCCCGGCCTGAAGCGCCCCGTGGAACATCCCCGCAGCGCCCGCTTCCGACTGCATTTCGACGACCTTCACCGGCCGTCCGAACATATTTTTGACACCGTTGGCCGCCCATTCGTCGACCATCTCCGCCATCGGCGATGACGGCGTAATCGGATAAATCGAGGCGACTTCCGTAAACGCGTACGAAATATATGCCGCCGCGGTATTTCCGTCCATTGTTTTCCAATCCATAGAACCACCCTTTCCCTTCCGTCAATCCCTGTTGTTTGAGGATTCTCTCTTGCTATTGCAGCAAATTAATAGTAAGATAAAGGTATCATATTCCTCAAATGCATAGACATTCAATACCGTCGCAGGTCGGTCGCGCGTCCCCGCGTCCTCCTGACGAACCTGTGTATTATTATAATGCATTATCCGCCCATACTCAACGCTTAGAAAGGAAGGATGTTATGGATTTTCATCACTTGAAATATTTCACGGAGGTAGCGCGCCACAAGAGTTTCAGTAAGGCCGCCCGCCATTTGCATATCTCGCAGTCCGCTATCAGCCGCACGATCAAAGCGCTGGAAGAAGAGCTCGGCGTGACGCTGTTTTTGCGTAATGCCAAAGCTGTTGAACTGACGGATGCGGGAACACTGTTTTTGAATCACGCCAAACGCAACGTGTTTATGTTCGAACATCTGAAAACCGACTTTGAAAACGAATTCAAACTCGAACAGGGATCGATTCATCTCGGCTTGCCGCCGATCACCGATTCCAAACTGTTTGCGCGTCTGCTCGGCGAATTTAAGAAAAAATACCCCCAAGTCGACGTGGAACTGTACGAATACGGCTCGAAAAAGGTGGAAATTGCCGTGCAGGAAGGCTTGACCGACCTCGGTATCATCTGCACCGAGCCGAAGGACAATTACGAGTCGTTATTTTTGTTGAAAGACCCCGTCTGCGCACTGCTGCCGGCCACGCATCCCTTGGCCGCGCAGGAAACGGTCGCACTCAAAGAACTTGCCAACGAAAGTTTTGTTCTCTATCGGGACGATTTCAATCTGCATGATGAGATCATCGCCCAGTGTCAGGCCGTCGATTTCACGCCGAAGGTGATGTTTGAAACGGGGCAGCGCGACCTCATGATCCAAACGGTCAGCGCCGAACTCGGCGTCGCGCTCTTGCCGGAACGGCTCTGCCCCACGCCCGAGGACAACGGCCGGGCCGGTGAAGACGTCGCCGTCCGTCCGCTCGAAGGCACGCCGATGATGCATCGGCTCTACGCCATTTGGCGCAAAGGCCACTATCTCTCGCATGCCGCCAAACTGTGGCTCGAGTTTACCGAAAAACAGATCCGCCGCTACCACGGCGAGCATCCGAATCTGAAGCCATGAGTGCCGACGGTCGGCGCTGGTCGCCGCATGTGCTGATCGCACTGCTGCTGGTGACTGTCGTCCTGCTCACACTGGCCCTGCGCGAACAAAGCGAGCGGATTGCCGCGCTCGAACGGCAAGTCGCCGCAATGAACGCGCACGAGGCTGGCGCGCCGCTGGCACGCATCGCCAATCTCGAAGGGATTGCCAATGCGCATACCGCCCGACTGCAAGCGCTCGACCGCACGGTCTACCGCTTGCGAATGGATCAGGCCGATCTCGAGTGGCGCACGACGACCAATCGCTGGGATATTGACCAACACTAAAACTCCGCTGTCTGCGGAGTTTTTTGTTGCCGCAACGGCAGCGCGATGCGCCGGTACAAGCTCCGATGAGCAAGACAACGCCGCCATGTGCGGCGTCTTTTCTTACGAGCCTCACGAAGCGACAATCCCCGCACAGACGCACCGCCGCCCGCCGTTCCCGGCGGCAAGCGCGGCCCGCATCTCCTCTTGCCGTAACGCCCGTCGGTCTCCCGCTCATGACGACCGCCGCCCCACGCTCCCTTCGCCGTACATTCCCACGCCCCATCGTCGCCGCCGTCCTGTCGACCTCTGCGGTTCCGCCGTGCACGGCCTTCTCTTGCCCGCCGCTGCGCCTCCCCTGTCCGCCATCGGCGTCACTCACTTTGCCGATGGCGGCGCTATTTTTATTCGTCTCCCGTTTCATGTCCTCTTTTCTGCCCACGGCACGCGGCAGGGCTTTGTTTTTTCTTTGCGTGAGTTACAATAAAGGTACGAAGCGGCATCGGCCGCATCATCTATATGTCGAAAGGAGCTACTATCATGTGGGAACGCGAACTGTCTGTCGACTGTTGTCAAATCCCCGATGCAATCCTGACGCAGCTGCGTGCGGAATGGATTACGAACGTCCCGCAGCTGATTTGCTGCGGCAACCGCCTCACCCTCGCCGTGAACCGCCTGCACACCGTCCTCAAGATCGGACGCAAGCAGGCCTCGCTGCGTCTTATCGAGTCCGGCCGTGAACGATTACACTATCGGGCCAACATCAAATATCACCCCAAAGCCGACGAGTGGCGGGACCGTCTCGGAGTCGCCATCGATGCGGCCGACTGGACGGAAGCACCGTGGCAAACCATCGTCCCCTCACCGAAAGAGGTCGGCAATCTCGCGCAACCTCCGCTGACGGAGCTCTGCTCTCCGATGCCGCGCGTGGCCTACCGCCTGCGTGCCCGCTACCTCTCGAGCCGCATTCGCAAACGGGAAGGCGCCTACACGCGCCGTCACATACCCGACGTCTTCTTTGACGAAATCAACGGTTTCATCAATGACGTATTCGGCCATCCCGCCACATTGCTCGTCTGCCAAGATCCGGATTTTTTCAACCACGGCTACGCGGACGAAGTCAAATGCTGCCATTGCATATTCAGCCCCGGCGGTAAACCCTACCAGTATCTGACCGATAACGAAGACATTCGTGTCGGCGACTGGGTGGAAGTGCCGGTCGGCAATGAAAACACCCCGCGGTTTGCGCGCGTCGTCAGTGCCCGCTATTGCGCACCGAAGGAAACGCCCTATCCCGTACGACAGAGCAAGTATATCCTGCGTCGCCTGGGCGGTACGGACCTCCCCACTGTCTCGCTGACTTTCGAGTCCGAACGCACTTGCAAGGGCATCGTCAGATAAATCGCTCTCTCCGCTCCCTATCATCCATACAAAAAAGAGTCGGCTACTGCCGACTCTTTTTCTTGTGCTGCTGTCGTCATGTCCGCGAGCAGCCTACCGTCCTGCGGTCGTCGCTCCACGAGCCGCGCACCGCCCCGTACGATGCGGGTGCTACCGGCGCGCCGCGCCGTTACTCGCCGTCCGCCGCCAGCGGCCGCACGATTCGCTCCCGACACCACACGAGCAGCAATTCCCGTGCATCGTCCGCCGCCGCAAGCGGTGTCGTCATCCCGAGCCCTTCCCACGCCGAGCGGACATCGTCCTCCGTGAGCAATCCCCACTGCCACTCGTCCAGCGTGTGAATCCACAGCACCGTCGGCACGAACGCCGCACCGCGCTCCGCCTGCTCCCACGCCGCAATAAAATCGTACTTGGCCCGCGTGCCGCCCGCAGTCCGATATTCCTCCCACAATGTATCCGCCGTGATTCGGTAGCGCCGCAACCGTTCCCCGATGGCATGCATCCGCTCCGGCGTGAACCCTGACTGCTTGGCGAGCGCCTCTTTCGTCGCCCGCATCACCGCTCGCCCGATAAGCTCGCCCAACTTGCTGTGCTTGCCCGCATTCGTCAGCCGGTACCGCGCCGTCATATCGCTGATCATGACCGTGCCGTCCGTACCGCTCCCCGTCGCAATCCCGTACGAGTAGTTGCTGTTGGCCATCAACTCCTGCAACGCCGCCGTCTTGGCCTCCGTCGCCGTCACCAACGCCCGTGTCAGCACCCCCGCGCAGAGGTCGGCATCAATATGCACCAACGTGTTGATCGTCCCCTGCAGCGGCTTTTCCTGCGGCATGTGCCATGTCGCCGGATCCCCGACACGCCCGCCGTTGACCTCAATCCCGCCCGTAACGATCGCCGTCACATGGAGATCTTGGTACGACTCCGTCGCCAGTGCGACATTTTGCATGCTCGCCGCAGTCGACAACCCCGTCGTCAATGCGGGGTCAAGGCCGAAACGCGTCGCAAGCAGCATCAAATGCTCCTCATACGTCGGCGCTTCCAATTTCGCCGCCATCCCCGCGCCCGGATTGGCATCATAATTGAATACATAGCGCAGATCCTCACGCACGCCGCCGTGCAAAGGCGACGTCGATACCGTCCGCCGCGCCCCCGCCAGCACCAGCACCAACGCCTTCTGGTAGCGGTGCAGCACATCGCCGTTCTCCCATCGCATCAATTCCATCCTGTCCTCCTCACGCATGTTCCTCCGCTGCATTCTCTCGTCGCTCCAAGCGGTACATAATATAACCGTTTTCCCCGTGCGTCAATATATACTCTTGGTTGTCGTAACCACGCCATTGTACCTCATCATACACCGCGGGCAATACCTCCCGCCCGTCATGTGTCAGTAATCCCTGTTTCTTTCCCTTGACCGTCACCCTCAACAACGCCTCCGTCCAGTAGGTAATATACTCATACATCGCCGGGATAATGACATTGCCCTCAAAATCCTTGACCCCCATCAGCCCGTCATCATCAATAAAATATACTCTGCGTTGCTTACACTGAATGCCGTACCAACCCGTGCGGTACTCACACGGCAAAACGACCCGACCGTCGGCATCTACAAGTCCGCAAAGAGATCCGATTTTTACTTCGTAAAACGCTCCGGAGGAACAAATATCCGAATACACCGACGGAAACCGTTCTTTCCCGTTCCTGTCAAATATTTTTTTGACACGACGTCCCAGTTTTTCATCGAACACCTCCGCTATGATATCCCCGTTCATGTCGAAATCGATATACAGGAATTGCGCTTCCAACAATACCTTTCGATTCGTCAAGTCATATACCCCTCGCGGCGCATCGTCGTTCGTCCAAGGATCTTCCGTGTAAAAAACCACCAAATCTTTCCCCGCCTCATAACCGATATCCGCAAAAACCGGTTCCGCCAACCAATTTCCCCGATCGTCGATGACGCCCCAATGTCCGTCCTTCCAACCGCCATAATGCGCCGCAAAGATATCTCGCCTGTCTTCAAACCATCGCATCTCGTCAAATATCAGCGGAATCACTTCATTCCCGTCCTGATCAATCGCCCCCCATAATTCCTCTGCCGTCCAATACCGACCTTGGGCATACTCATTATCCCACTCCGGGCTGATGGTCCATTTCCCTTTTGCCACCAATGCCAGCCCCTGCTCAAAATCATAGGCATAGATATATTGCGGCCGCACCACTTCTTCGCCCGCCTCATTGACGAACCCCCATATACCGGCGACATCTCCGTAATCGGAATAATACGCCAAATCTCCGCCGCGCAAACACAGCGTCGACACGCGACACATTCCCTCGACGTACTTGCCGACCTCTTGATACTTCGACCAATTGACCGCTCCCTTCGGCGGGATTTCCTCTCCGTCCGAATTGATAAAGAACGTACGGCCGTCATGCTGTACCTTGGTGATGAATTCAAAAAAATCGTCCGCCCGCTCATATTGTAACGGAATGACAACATTCATTTCTTCGTCGACAAATCCGTATCCTCGGCCGCCGATCCCGACACACGCCCGACCGCAATGGAAATCCTCAAACACATCAAATTCCCGAGGATGTATTCGTTTCCCGTCCAACGATATCGCCAAGTATTTTCCGTATTGACCGGGCGTTTTCGTTCCCAAATTCACCCGCAAAATATCCATCCCCCAAAAGCAATCGATCCTGTGTACATTCCATTGCCACAGTTTTCGGAGCCGATACGATTCATCCTCATACACTACTTCATCTATAAGCGTCGGCTCGGAATACAATTCACTCTCCAACCAGCACTGCATCCCGCTGACGGAAAAACCGTTGTTCCAGACGATGCCCGGTCTGCAATCCGGATATGAAAGTAGATACTTGCGACGGGGGACCCTTTTCATTGATGCCCACATCTCATCCCACCAAATTCGACCCAGCGCAAACGCGAACACGCTCCCGTCCCATATTTTCCGTACCGGAAGCACCCACTTTCGACATGTCCCGTCAGCAAAATACAGTTTGGCTGCCAATCGCTCCATTTCTATCGGCGGCAACGGTTCTGCCGCCACCAGCTCCGGAATATAATCAAACAAATCGTCCGGTTCCCGCATTCCTGCATAAATAAACTCAGCCACCGGTATCTCTCCGTTACTGAACGGTCGGCAAAAGAACCCGTACATCCGATTCGTATCATTGTAGTTGTGCCACCCGAAGAATCCGACATCTTCGATATAGGGCACTTCACTGTATACAACATCATTGTAACGCACATATCCCGCCTTCATATCGCCGTATTCTTGGTGCAATTGGCGGAGGACACGGTAAAACTCAACATCGGCATGCACTCCGGGATACGGCGGGATGCCCTCAATCCAAAGATGATGCCGCGACAGGATGCAGTCATACACATCTTTGTCTTCACGATTGAACGCATACATCAACGACCACATCTGGTCCATCATTTCCTGTGAGGGATAAAACACAAGAATATAGCGCCCGTTCACCTCTTTCAGTTGCCACAAATCCGGTTCACGGTCTGCCATTCCGCAATAATTCAATACCTGGTACCGCATCGTATCGCCGTCAAGATAGCGATTCACTTTCACATACAACACCAGCACGGTACTGTCCTTGGCAAACGGCAACGTGGCCAGTTTCGCACAAAAATCGCCGTCGAGCTGCGATGTCTTTCGCTGCCCGTAAGCATACATAAACACAGTACATTCATGCTCGCCCCGCGTACACCGATAGCCGATACAATCCGCAAACACCGCCGAATGCGCCACCGAATACCCCTTTTGCGGCAGCCACCGCTCGGCAAATGCGTTCGCCCGTCTCCATATATACAAATCGTCGTCCGGCTCCGATTTCTCCCACCTTTGGCCTTGCTCCCACGACTTTGCCGCTGCGACAAATCGATCTTTCCCGCTCATCGGTGTAACACTGGAGGGCAAATCATCGGGAGAATCCGGATGATCTTGCTCATGATAAAAATCCAACGCAAAAACATAGGAATCGCGTTCTATATACATTTCGGAAAGCCGTCCGTCATCCGTCATCACGCCGAGCACCACCGCCACCGGATATTCCGGAATGTACTGTCGTAAAATCAGCACGTAATCACTAACATGCATTCCCGTCGGAGCATCCCAATCCTCCCCCGGGTACAACACACTTTCTTTTGACACGATTTCATAGGTATACGCATTCGTCGAATCCAACAAAGAATAGATTCGTTCCATATGCGCCAAAATATCGTCCGCCCCTTCAAGAGTGAGGTTGGCGTAATCCGAAGAATAAATCGCCTCCGGATGCAAAACTTGTTTCAACTCATCAAACGCTCCGTCACGAAACGCATTGCCAAGAATCTCCATCAGCTGTCGCTCATTCATCGCTGTCCTCCTCACGCATGTTCCTCCGCTGCATTCCCTCGCCGCTCCAAGCGGTACATAATATAGCCGTTCTCCCCGTGCGTCAATATATAGTCTTGCTTGTCATCATCCCACCGATACCAATCTATCGATTCGTACACCGCGGGCAATACCTCCCGCCCGTCATGCGTAATCAGCCCCTGTTTCATTCCCTTGACCGTCACCGTCAACAACGCCTTCGCCCGGTAGGTAATATCCTCATACATCGCCGGGATGATGACATTCCCGTCAAAATCATTGACCCCCATCAGCCCTTCGTTATTCGTAAAGTACACTCTGCGTTGCTTACACTGAATGCCGTACTGATCCGTGTGATACTCACAGGGCAAAACGACATGCCCGTCACGATCCACCAGCCCATGACGATCACCGATGGAGACTTCGTAGAATTTCCCGAGGGGGCAAACACCGGAATACACTGAAGGAAAGCGCTCCTTCCCGTTTTTGTCAAACACTCTTTCAATCCTGCGGCGCAATTTTTCATCAAATACCCTCGCGATAATATCCCCGTTGTGTCCGAACGTAATATCCTCAAATTGCGCTTCGAGCACCACCTTCTTCGCGGCGGCATCATATACTCCTTGCAACGGATCCTCATGGACACGATCGGGCTCTCTATCATAAAAAACTACTAAATCCCCCCACACTTCATAACCGATATCCGCAAAAATCGGCTCCACCACCCAATTCCCGCGATTATCGATAATCCCCCAATGTCCGTTCTTCCAACCGCCGTAACGCACCGGAAAAATATCCGACCGCTCTTCAAACCATCGTCGTTCATCAAATATCGTCGGGATGACTTCATTGCCTTGCGCATCGATGGCGCCCCACAGTTCGTTGAGCTCTTGCGTCGCCTCACTCCAATAAAATTTGTTTTTGCTCTCCGTATCCCACTTCGGACTGACAAACCATTCTCCCTTTGCCACCCATGCCAGTCCGTTTTCAAAATCAAAGGCATAGATATATTGCGGCCGGACCACTTCTTCTCCCGCCTCATTGATAAATCCCCATACACCGTCAGATGTGCCGACAATATCCTCGTAATCGGTGTAATCGGCCAGCCTTGCGCCCCCCATGTCCCACGCCGACACGCAACACATTCCCTCGACGTACTCACGGACCTCCCGATACTTCGACCAATCGACCGCCCCCTTCGGCGGTATTTCCTCTCCGTCCGGATTGATAAAGAACGTACGCCCGTCGCGCTTCACTTTAGCGACGGAGCCGATAAACGGCTCCGCTTCATCGTATTGCAACGGGATGGCGATATTCATCGTTTTGTCGATAAATCCGTATCCTTCCCCATCGACCCTGACCAGCGCCCGACCAGAATCAAACTCATCACTGTCGAACTCATCGAACGCCATCCTGCTCATCCGTCTTCCGTCCGGCGACATCGCAACCGACTGCCCGTATTCGCCGGGAATGTCCGTCCCCAACCACACTTTCAGCATCCCCGCCTCCCAAGAGTAGCTGACGGCGCGCGCATCCCACTGCCACAGCTTTCGGAGTCGATACTGCTCGTCCTCATACACCACTTCATCCATGAGCACCCGCTCGGAATACACTTCACTTTCCAACCAGCACTGCATCCCGCTGACGAAAAAACCGTTGTCCCAGACGATACCCGGTTCCCCGTCGGGATCGCCGAGCAAACATTGCCGGGCAGGGGTCACCCGCAACGAGTCCCAGATGTCCTCCATCCAACGATGACCGCCGAACATATCGCCCTTGTCCTGTTCCGTTTCTTCCCCCACCGGCAATACCCACTTGCGGCATGTATCGTCCGAGAAATACAACTTGACCGCAAATCGATCCCTCTCTTGCGGCGGCAACGGTTCCGCCGCCACCAACGTCGGGATATGATCAGACAACTCCTCCTCTTCCCGCATCCCTTCGTAAACAAACTCGGCTAACGGTATCTCTCCGTAAGTGAACGGTCGGCAAAAGAACTCGCACATCCGATCCGTATCATTGTAGTTGTCCCACTCGAAGAATCCGACACCTTCGATATAGGGAACTTCGGTGTATCCGACCGCATTGTCACGCACATATCCCGCCTTCATATCGCCGTATTCTTGGTGCAGTTGGCGGAGGACGTGATAAAACTCCTCACCGGTAAACACGCCGGAATACGAAGGAATCCCCTCAATCGAAACATAATCGCACGCCAACATACTGTCGTACACGTCCATACTTTCACGATTAAACGCATACATCCACTGCCGCATCCGGTCCATCGTTTCCCTGCCGGGATAGCGCACGAGAATATATCGCCCGTTCACTTCTTTCAGTTGCCACAAATCGGGTTCAGAATACTTCAATCCCCCATCATTCGAGACACGATACCGCATCGTGTTCTCCTCACGATACCGCTGTACCTTAAGGTACAGCACCAATACGGTACTGTTCTCGGCAAACGGTAATGTCGCAAGATGCGCACAAAAATCACCGCCGAACTGCAATGTATTTCGTTTCCCGTCTGCATACATAAACACGGTATATTCATGCCCGCCCCGCATACACCGATAACCGATACAATCCGCAAACACCGCCGACGACGTCACCGAATACCCCTTTTGCGGCAGCCACCATTCGGTAAATGCATTCGCCTGTCGCCATATATACAAACCGTCCTCCGGCTCCGATTTCTCCCACCTCTGGCCTTGCTCCCACGACGTTACCGCCTCGACAAATCGATCTTTCCCGCTCATAGGTATGACGCTGGAGGGCAAATCGTCGGAAAAATCGGGCTCATCTCCGGCGCAATAAAAATCCAGCGCAAAAATATCGGTATTACGATCCAAATAAATCCCCGCCAGCTGTCCGTCATTCGTCATCAAACCGATCACTACCGCCACCGGATATTTCGGAATGTACTGCCGCAAAATCAGCACATAATCACAGAAATACGTCCCCTCCGGTGCGTCCCACTCCAGATTCTTCTCGGTCGGATACAGCACGCTGTTCTTATGTACGACTTCATAGGTGTATGAGTTTCTTGCGTCCAAGTCATGATACATGCGCATCATATTGGTCAAAATACGATGCGCACCGCTGACGGTGCAACCGTCATACTCCGACCGATACACGGCATCCGGATGCAAAACTTGTTTCAACTCGTCAAACTGCCCGTCACGAAACGCCTTACCGATTACTTCCATCACCAGTTGCTGTTCCATCGCTATCCTCCTGTTTTGGCTCCGCTTGACGAGCCTTCCCTGACCTAATCGATGCTGACCCTTTATGACCGAATTCCGCCGCTAACCGCCATCACCTAAAACCCCCACATCATCAATGAATCGCCCTCGGCCAATACCGATTCCGACCACGTGCGCAGCTCGGTCAATTGGAGGCGATACTCCTCTTGCAGCTGCGCGATAGATTGCGGCCGCTCCGCACGCGCCACCGTCACCTCGTCCCATTCCGCCGGCGTCAACCGTGGCAGCAGCCGCATTCCTTCAGCCAACAGCTGCATCCATTCCGTCCTTGAAAATTGATACTCGCCGTATTCGTCAAACCGCTCGCCCTGCGCCGCGGAAATACATCGATCCAACACGCCCATATCCTCCGCGGAAATATATAATTTCAGCTCCGGCCGTCCCGATGAAAACAACGTCATGTACGGCTCCTCCGCCTGTGCGGCGCCCTGCTCGCCCACCCACAATGTCGGACTCGTCGCGGTAAAGCCGATGCGCGGATCGCTATGCACATCCTCCCATGCGATTCGCCGATCATCCCAGTCCCACAATCCCGGGCGCAACTCGGCAAAACGGACGGGGAGACGTTTTCCCTGCGCATCGATGCACTCGACTTCACAAAAATCCAACCAACCCTCGATACACAGCCCGATACCGTTTTCCAAACGAAGCGTAATCCCCGCGACACGCTCCCGTTCATACGGCGGCTCTGTAAACTCATCGCCGAATGCCGTGGCCAAGTTGCTCATGAACGTATGCACCTCGACATCGATAATCCGCTGTCCCAAACAAGGAGAAAACAACACATTCGCATCCACATTGGCCGTTCCCCGCTTGGCCCGTATCTCTGATGCGATTGCATTCATGCTCATCCGAAACCGCATCTCTTCCGGCGTGAGGATCTCCCATACGTCCCCGTCGTCAAACATCATCCACAACGGCTCATCCACCTCCGCCGCACGGTCGAACAGATAGTCCGGATCAATCGAGGGGACGGTGTACATATCCTCCTCTTCGATATATTCCAGCATATCGTCCATACTGTAACTGTGCCCCATCAGCGTCATCGATTCGATCCTGCGCCCGCATAACCGAAAGCCGTCGAGCGCCGCGCGAATCTCCTCCGGCAGTACCAATATCGGTGCCGTCCACCCCCGCATCGACGCATGTCCCCAAGACATCGCAGCACTCTCTTGATCCATCATTTTCCCTCCGTATATCCGCCGTCGTATCTATCCGTCTCGGCAACTGCCACGTTTCTCTCTACGGGCATTCATTGTACACGTTCTTGCTTTTACTTCAGTATACCCGAATTCTCATCTGCCGCCAACCAAAAAGGATACGACACTTGTCGTATCCTTTTTGACATATAGCCTGTGCTCGTATCAGAAGCGTACGTTCACACCGACCTGCATGCTGCGGCCCGGTTGCGACCACCATGCGCCCGCGCTACCGTACCATCTTGCGCGTGCATTGGATTGTTCCGCATACATCACGTCAAACAGGTTGTCGATCTGAACGTATACCGTCACATCGTCCGTCACATGCCAGTTCGCGCTCAAATCGGTAATCCAATACGTGTTCTTCGGAAAGAACGGCTTGTATACATCGGGAGCGGACGGGCCCGGACGGTCAATCACGCCGCGAACCCCGATCGTCGCGTCGAATTGGTCCTGCGCATACGTCAGACTTGCCGTAACCGCATGCCGCGGGATATACCCATCAATGTTTTGTGTCCGTGACGGCGTCGCTTCGACATCCGTAAAGACGTAGCCGATCCGTCCCGAAAGTGTATCGCTCAGGACCTTGCGCACGGAAATATCGACACCTTTGGCTTCTTCTTCGTCAAAGTTTTTGTAATGACCGTCCCACTTATTGGTCGGCGTCGGTGTACCGACCCAGCCGATTTTATTTGTCGTGGAACGTTTGTACACATGGGCATTGATCGCCGTTGTCGAGTTCGGATTCCAATTCAACCCCAACTCCGTCGCGTGGCCGGATTCCGGTTCGAGCGGCAGTTGTTTCTGGAGAATTGATTTTTTTGTGGTCGAGTACGAAGTTTTAGCCCGCACAAACGGCGCAGACCTTCGCCCGCGCTGTTCTCATTTACTATGATTTCATTTATCCTGCCGTCATGCCTACCGTGACACCTTGATTGTTTCCGGCGGCTGCTCACCATAGCGATTCGTACCTTGTTGCGACGGTTTGCAACACAAGTACACCGACGCGAGGAACGCCCCGAACATCCATATCCCAACGACTAACCCGAACCCTTCCGATAAGGGCATATTTCCGGCGATAATTTCATAGATAAATACCGGCGCATAGATAGGAAGCCACCACCAGCCGCTTAGCTCGATGTCATGAAATCGTCGTACGCCAACCGCCAGAGCCGGTATCATACACAATAACCATATCGCGAAGTATACCGTCAATCCGAAATACGATTCATGCTTAATCAACGAATCTGCCACCTGATAGGGCAAAAAGATACGCATGAATAGTTTTATCGTAATATCAAACTTCCAATACTCCGCCCGTGACGCTCTTCCCTGAAATCTCGCATACTTCTCCCACAGGCAACGTTTCATTGCCCGCCGCCATGTCATCGACCTGCCAATCGGCTCGATGGTCCGTACCTGCGTTTCCATATCCATTGCATCGCCTCCTCTGCTGCATGCCTCACTTGCAATATAATCATACTTTTTGTCTTACCTTAATACAACATGGTCTGTAACGGTTGTGCTTTTTATAGACCATAAAAACACACAAAAGCAGCACAGGCAATGCCTGTGCTGCTGTCTTCTTTCTTATTTCTTGTTTTCGATCCCTCATGCGCCTGTCCGAAGCTTTACCCTTCCCGCAAGACGGGAGGTTTTTCTTGTAAGCCTTTGGTCGATACCAACAGATAAATCAGTCCGATCACAAACCATGCCACCCCGACAAGGAGACATTCATCGGACAGATGCACCCACAGGTACGCACATACGCCGAACCCGATCAACGGGAACAGGAGCGTACCGACGATGTGGCGTTCTTTTTGCCGCCGCCAATACCACGATACCACGGCGAGGTTGACGCACATAAAACCGAACAGGCCACCGAAGTTCAACAGTTCCGTCACGACGGGAATATCCAGGAAGATCGCCCCGACGATCCCGATGACGCACATCATGAGAATATTGTAAGTCGGTGTCCGATGCGTCGGATGCAAATGCGCAAAGATACGCGCCGGCAACAGACCGTCACGGCCCATCCCGTAGAGCAGCCGCGCCGCACTCGACTGGCCCGCCAGACCCGCCGTCATCGTCGAGATGATCACCGCCACCGTGTACAGTACCGCAAGCCCCCGCCCGCCGGCAAGCTGGGCGACTTCAAAGAGTGCGGTATCCGCACTGGCAAATGTCGTGTAATCCGGCCATACGAGCTGCGCGACATACGCCTGCACGATGAAGATGATGCCGCCGATAAGACACGCCGCCACCGCCGCCATACCGATATCGCGTTTCGGGTTGACGGCCTCTTCCGCCATCGTCGTAATCGAGTCAAATCCTAAAAACGAGAAACACGCGATCGCCGCCCCCGCGACCAGAGCCGATGCCGAGAACGTCGCCTCCTGATAAAACGGTGCCGCCGACACCAGCGTGCCCGCACCGACACCCGCATCGAGCGCCAACACGCACGCCCCGACGAACAGCAGCACAATGACCGACATGATCCCGACCAGGATGAGATTCGTCTTGGCCGCAATATCCACACCGAAATAATTGACCACCGTCGTCACCAATGCGATGAGCAGCACCCACGCCGCATACGGCACCTCTGGCATCGTCGAATGCGCATACGATGCGCCGACCATAAACACGATGAGCGGCACGAGGACATAGTCCAAAAACATCGCCCATCCCGCAAAAAATCCCAAGTACGGATTGATCCCTTTCGCCGTGTAGGCATACGTCGACCCCGCCACGGGAAACGCGTTCGCCATCTTCCCGTAACTGAGCGCGGTAAACAGCATCGCCACCATCGCAATCACATACGCCATCGCCAGCGTACCGCCCGTCACCCCTGTCGCATAGCCGTAGATATACGCCGGTGCAATCGGTGTCATAAATGCGATCCCGTACAACACGAGGTCGCGCCGCGTCAACACGCGTTTCAAGACTTGGCCCCCCGTCTGTGCACCTGTCTCTCCGCCCATGTTCATCACCCTTTCTTGTCTATGATAGTGCATTCAGTATAGCAAATTCTCGCAAGAAGTCCAATCCGTTTGCACCAATCTTTTGATTTTATGTAAAATCGATGCAATCTCGTTTCTGTATGAAATTGCTCGCTCATCTGCAAAAATACATGATATTGTCATGCGCAGGCGAACCTTATCCCGTGAGCGAAAACATGCCGGCGACACAAAAAAATCGTCGCCATTCGGCGACGATTGCTCCCGCTCATGATTCATACAGTACCCGCAAGCACGCATCGGCCAGTGCCGACAAACTCGACACCGCCCGCTCCGGCGGCAAGTCCGTAGCGTCATACGCCAGCGGCAGCTCGGTACACGCCAAAAGCAGCGGCAGATCTTCCTGCGCCCATAGCGTCTCCGCCAGCGCCGTCATGGCGGCGGCCGCCGCCATCATATCGCCCGACTTGATGGCCCGCAGCGACGCCTCGCTCTGCTGCGCGACGGCGGGCGGTACTTCCCGCAAAGGATAGCCGATGCGCGCCGCCTCCGCCTGGTACATGCCGCTTTGCATCGTGCCCTTTGTCCCCAAAAGCCACGCCCCCGCCGGTGAGATTTCCCGCGCCGCACGCACCGTTTCCTCGATGATATGCACCAACGGCACCGCGATCTCCCCGCGGAAATGATTGATAAAATAATGCGCCGAATTGCACGGCGCGCACACCACATCTGCCCCCCACGCGATCAGCTTGTCGATATCCTCTTTGAGCTGCGGCTCGGGGCTCGGCCCTTCGCCGAGCATTCCCGCACTGCGATCGGGCAACTGCGTATCCCCGTACATGATGACCCGCGGATGCTCCTGATCCGTCCGCGCGGGTGCTTTTACCGCCAGCAGTCGCAAAAACTCCGCCGCCGCCGCGGGACCCATACCGCCCAATACCCCCAATATCTTACCGTTTGCCTGCATCGTTGTCCTCACTTTCCGTTTCCCGCAAATGCCGCGGCGAGGAACCGAACCCCGCCCGAATCCGTCGACGAATCTCATCCGTCATCGCTCGCGCCCGATCCTCAATCGTCGCCAACAGCCACATCGTCGCCGTCGCGTCCTCGCGATAATCCGCCTCCGCAATCACGTCCACCCGTTCATCCGTCAAAAGACCGTTCACCTGTCGGAGCGCCGCAAAATCGCCCTTCGGATACACCGCCATCGTATGCCCGCCGCCCGCACGCACCACCGAAAACGCCGGCACGTCGCTCGGCCCGTCCGCGATATAAATCATATTCTCCTGCCGCACCCGCCGCAGCGACTCGTCAATCTTCGTATTCACATTCACCGGCTCGCCGTCGCGATTGAGCTCGCGAATGCCTTTATTGATCTCGAAAATCGCCCGTGTCTTCGTCGTATTGTCAATCGTATAACCGATCTCGCGGATGACCCGCGGCTCGTCCTCACTCTCGATCAGCTCGCACCCCCAGATCTCGCGCGTGTACGGCGCCAACTCCGAACCGCGCACGGACTCGGCAAATCCCGTACTCACGATATAATTTTCCACACGGATGCCGTGCTCCTCCCACTCCGGATGCTCCTCGTGCAACGTCGCCAGCCTGCGAAACAGAGCGGGTACACCGGGATACCACTCCTGCTCCTTGCCGAACGCACGCAGCATCGCGTTATTGAGCCCCGGGAACAAGCCGTCCGCACCCGTCTCACGCAAAAAGCGGTTCAAGTACACCGTATCTGGATTGACCCGCACCCGCTGCGACGCCCAAATCCGCTCGGGCATTGCATTCACCTCGTCCCAAAACGCCCGCGCATCCACACCGTAATGCCGAAAAATCGGATCCTGCATATTCCCGCGAATCAGCGTCTTGTCAAAATCCCAAATCACCGCAATGATATTTGCCATGCTAACTCCTTTGTCCTGTCCATATTCCCCATTATTGTACAACCTCCCCCGCACGGGTGCAAACCGCGCAAACAAAAACACACACTTGCAACTGCAAGTGTGTGTCGTATGATTCGTTATCTTAGGCTTCGATCTTCGTGACGACGCCCGCGCCGACGGTGTGGCCGCCTTCGCGAATCGCAAAGCGCAGACCTTCTTCCATCGCGATCGGCGTGATCAGTTCGATGTCCATTGTGACGTTGTCGCCCGGCATGCACATTTCCGTGCCTTCCGGCAGCGAGATGTTGCCCGTTACGTCCGTCGTACGGAAGTAGAACTGCGGACGATAGCCGTTAAAGAACGGTGTGTGACGGCCGCCTTCTTCTTTCGTCAGGACATAGACTTCCGCCGAGAATTTCGTGTGCGGTTTGATCGTTCCCGGCTGCGCCAGTACCTGGCCGCGTTCGATGTCGTTACGTTCCACACCGCGCAACAGTGCGCCGATGTTGTCGCCCGCTACCGCTTCGTCGAGGATCTTACGGAACATTTCTACGCCCGTAACAACCGTCGAGGTCGCTTTTTCCTGCATCCCGACGATTTCGACGTTGTCGCCGACTTTGATGTGTCCGCGTTCCACACGGCCCGTCGCTACCGTTCCGCGACCGGTGATCGTGAAGACGTCTTCGACCGGCATCAGGAAGGTCTTGTCGGTGTCGCGTTCCGGTGTCGGAATGTACGCATCGACTTGCGCCATGAGTTCGTTGATTTTTTCAACGTATTCCGGATCTCCTTCGAGGGCTTTCAGTGCCGAGCCGACTACGATCGGAATATCGTCGCCCGGGAAGTCGTAGCTCGAGAGCAGCTCGCGTACTTCCATTTCAACGAGTTCGAGCAGTTCCGGATCGTCGACCATGTCCGCTTTGTTCAGGAATACGACCATCGCCGGTACACCGACCTGACGAGCGAGCAGGATGTGTTCGCGGGTCTGCGGCTTGGGGCCGCCGGCGG
>CABTYA010000009.1 GCA_902488965.1 uncultured Veillonellaceae bacterium | reverse complement strand
TACGGCTACGTCTACGTCGCGCAGATTGCCATGGGTGCCGACCGTACGCAGGCGCTCAAGGCCATTGCCGAAGCGGAAGCCTACCCGGGTCCGTCGCTCGTCATTGCCTACTCGCCCTGTATCGCGCACGGCCTCAAGGCCGGCATGGGGCTCTCGCAGGAAGAAGCGCGCCGCGCGGTCGCCTGCGGCTACTGGTGCAACTACCGCTACAATCCGACCTTGGCGGAACAGGGGAAAAACCCGATGCGGGTCGATTCGCGTGAACCGCAAGAAGGTTTCCGCGATTTCCTGATGGGCGAAGTCCGGTATGCGTCCTTGCAAAAACTCTTCCCCGAAAAAGCGGAAGAACTCTTTACCAAGACGGAACACGACGCCAAAGAGCGACGGCAATCCTACCTGCGTATGCAGAAAATGTGGGATATGGAAATCGCGGAACGCAAAGCGAAAGCTGCCGAAGCACAAGCACAGACCAAGGCGTAAACGAAACGCGAAAATGCAAAAGGAGCTCGTACGAGCTCCTTTTTTGTGGAAAAGCGGGAGTGATACGATATAATAATGACAATGAAAACAGGAACAGGAAACGGAGAATAAATGATGAATCGTGACGAATTACATCGACGCTGGGTACAGGCGGAGCGTATATTGTTGGTGTTGCCGATGGCATTGGGAGATTTTTGCTATCAGCATTTGGTGATCGGTGCGGTACAGGCGCGGTATCCGGGAAAGGTGTGGGACGTGATGTTTGATGAGGCGTTTCATACGAATCGCTTTCATCAAGGCGGCGGGAAATTGGTGAACCCGATTATTTGCGAATGGGCGGAAGATACGGGATTGTTTCGCCATGTGTATACGGAGATGTATCGGGGAACGTCGGTGGCGGACTGTATGACGACCGCGCGGGCGGCGGCATATGATGTCGTGATTGCGCTCTCGGGGCGAGGACAGTTGCAAGTCTTGCGGGCCTGCAGAACGATCGCTCCGCAGGCGGTGCTGATGGCATGGGAGCCGGAAACGTGTTGGTGGAAGTTGGGGCGTGATGTTCGGGAGTATCGTCGGATTGTCGATGCGGAGATACCGTTTATCGTGGAGAAGGGCGGACATATTATCGACAGCTATTTGCGATTTTTTCGTGTGTTTGCCGAGGTAGAAGCGGATTGGGCGCAGGTACCGCAGATGACCGTACCCGATGCGGCCCGGTCATCTGCGGCAAAGGTACTGGCGGAATATGGGGTAACAAGCGACACACCGGTGATCTTTATCAATGCGTTTGCGAAAAACCGCAAGCGGACATGGCCGCTGTCTCATGTGGCGAAGTTGGTGCAGTTGTTGTCGCAGGATGCGCCGTGGACGGATGCGATTTGGTTGGTGAACGGGATGCCTGATGATCGGGCGGCCGTGGAAACGATGATTCGTCGGTCGGACGGTACGCGAATGCATTTTTTCAGTGCCACGGAAGAGTTCTGGGAATTGCCCGCGATGTTGGCGGGCAGCGATTTGGTGATTTCGGTGGAAACGTCGGTCATGCATTTGGCATCGTTGCTGCATCGGCCGCAGGTGGTATTGATGCGGCAGAAAGCACCGCATTGGCGGCCGTTGCGGCGAGAAGATTGTACGATTGTGACGACGCGTCGTCGCCGTGATACGATGTCCGCGATTACGCCGGACGAGGTGGCCGCAGCGGTACGTAAGCAATACGGCTCATCGCGGGTATCGCTTGAAGAGAACGGGCAAGATCGTCGGTGATGTCGGCGCTGCGTGTGGTATAATTTTACATAGTTATAAAATGGAACATTACGATGGAATGAAGGAGTGGCCGAAATGGCGATGACGGTGCAGGCGGCACGTGCGTGTCGGGAGTTGGCACAAGCATTGAATATAACGCCGGACAGTATCACGGCAATCGAGCCGATCGGCGGCATGACCAATCGGAATTTTTTGTGTACGGTCGGCGCGCGTCGATATGTGGTGCGGATTCCCGGTGAAGGTACGGGACGGATGGTCAATCGCCCGCGTGAAGGCGCGCATACGACAATGGCGCAGTCGCGCGGGTGGCATCCGGAGGTAGTGTATTTCGGTGAAGACGGTGTCAAG
Organism: uncultured Veillonellaceae bacterium; assembly: GCA_902488965.1. Taxonomy (GTDB): domain Bacteria; phylum Bacillota; class Negativicutes; order Veillonellales; family Negativicoccaceae; genus CAMCNU01. Next base: position 17,982 of record CABTYA010000009.1, on the reverse strand, counting down.
ATTACGGCGTATGTGGACGGAGCGCAGACGCTTGGTGAAGGCTTGGCGGCACAACCTGAGGTATTGACGGGCGTGGCAGGTGTGCTGCGGGCGCTGCATGAGAGTGATTTGCCAATGCAGGGCGAGTTTTCTTTTCGGACGGAGTATGACCGCTATGTGTCGATGCTCAAGGAGCCGGTGAGTCTGACGCGGTATCCGCAGTATGCGATTTGTGAAGCGGTATTGCCGTCGTTGGAGCAACGATTACGCGAATTGGGTACGGAACGGGTGCCTTGCCATAACGATTTAGTACCGGAGAATTGGTTGCTGGCGGGAAAGCGTCTGTATCTTCTCGACTGGGAGTATTCGGGGTACAATGATCGGGCGTGGGATATCGCCGCGTATATGAGCGAGTCGCATTTACCCGCGGCGGCGCGGGCGCATTTTCTGGCGGCATACGGCGTGCCGACGGATTCGGCGGTCTGGGCGGAAAAGTTGCTATTGTATGAATGGCTGCAGCATGTGTTGTGGCTGGTATGGACGGCGGTGAAAGAGCAGCACGGCGTATCGTTCGGCGATTACGGCGACCGTCGGTTGGCGGCGGCGATGCGGATCTTGGCGACGGGTCGGTCGCAGTACGGATGGCCGTCGGAACGTAGTGATGAGGGGGGCGTCCGGTGAATCGCTTGACGGGGAAAGGCGCGGCATACGGTCTCGGTTCGGGAATGTGCTGGGGATTGGACGCGGTCTTGCTCGGTTGGCTGCTGTTACAGACGTCATTGCCGTCGCTCGGGATATGGGCGCCGTTGTGTCTGGTGGCGTGGCATGATCTGTGCTCGGCAGGGTGGCTTTGTTGTTGGCGCGGTCGCCGCGGTTGGCGCAAGATGGGGCGTGCGCTGGGCACGCGGAGCGGACGCTTGATGTTGCTGGCAGCGCTGTTGGGCGGTCCGCTCGGCATGAGTTGCTACCTGTTGGCGATCCATTATGCGGGCGCGGGTACGGCGGCGGTGGTATCGTCGCTTTATCCGATTGTCGGCGTATGGCTGGCGATTATGTTTCGTTTGGACGGATTTCGCCGGCATATGGGCGGCGGTTTGTCCGTGGCGGTGGTGTCGATGATGTGTCTCGGCGGTGTACCGACGGAAACGACCGGCGCGGTCACGGGGATCTTGTTCGGACTGGCCTGTGCCTTCGGTTGGGGCGCGGAATGCGTAGTTTGCGCCTACGGCGTGAGCCGTGATGTGACGGCGGAAACGGCATTGCAAATCAGACAGACGGTGTCGGGGATCGTGTATGCGGTGGTACTGATTCCGCTGCTCGGACTGACGGACGTCTGGTGGCAGCTTACGACGGATCCGATGTTGCTGCTCGGCGTGGCCTTGACGGCACTGGTCGGAACGTTCAGTTATCAATGGTATTATCGGGCGATTGCCGCTATCGGTCCGATTCGGGCGATGGGATTAAATATTACTTACAGTGCCTGGGCGGTCGCATTCGGCGCGGCAGCGGCCGGCGTGTGGCCGAGCGGAGCCGTGGTTGGTGCGGCGGTCGGTGTCATGGCGGGGGCATGGTGGACGGCAGCGCCATGGTCGGTATGGAAACGGGAATGGAGTCGATTTCGGTAAGATGAATGCAATTATTTTAGCGGCCGGGTTAGGGTCGCGGTTCGGTAGTATGACCAAGGAAACAAGCAAGACGTTACTGGACGTCAACGGGTTGCCCGGGTTGGAGCATACGTTGCGGTTTTTGCAGCGTAACGATATTACCGATATTACGATCGTGACGGGGTATCAGGCGGAGCGTTTTGCCTATCTTCCCGAAAAATACGGCGTGGAGCTGATACATAATCCGCATTATGCGGTATATAATAATCGTTATTCGTTTGCCTGTGCGGCGGAACGGTTCGGGGACAGTCTGGTGATTGACGGCGATGTTGTCGTGCTGGACGATATATTGGTGCCGATGACGTGCAGTACGTATTATTTGATTCAGCGGGAGGAAAAAGGCGCCGAGTGGGTACCCCGAACGGATGCCTCCGGCCGCGTGATCGCGATGGATGTAACGGCGGAACATGCGCCGTCATTGCTCGGCGTGTCCTACTGGACGGCGGAGGCGGCGCACCGCATTCGCGAGGTGTTGCCGACGTATGTGACGGAGATGGAGTTGTTGAACCCGAAAGCGTACTGGGATGATATTCCGACGCATTTGTATAGCGAGACGGAAGTCCGTACGGTGGTGGTTGCGCCCGATGCGGCGCGAGAGATGGATACGCAGGCGCAGTACGCGGGATTGTGTGCATGGGCGGCAAAAAAATAATATCGAGCAACAAAAAGGAGTCGAGCATTGATGCTCGACTCCTTTTATATTATTCCTGTTTCAATACATGGTTGCGGGTGTGGTAAGACAATCGCTCCGACTCCGGCGGCAGCTGCATATAATCGCCGTAGTAATGTCGCAAATAGGCGTCATATTCCGCAATGGCAAGGAAGTGATGTCCCTCGAAAGAGAGTTCGACAAAATGATCGAAGTAGTGTCGGGGGATGGTTTCCCGCTTGATGTCACGACTCGATCCGAGGACGAAGGCAAGTTGCTCTTGGGTGTCGGGATAGCGCGCGATTTCCCGCATCATACGGTCGTACAGTCGGTGCGGCCGGTACGACGGCGCGAGTTGTTGCAACAAGCGGAAGAGCGGTTTGCGCCGACGCTTGTAAATGCTTTTGAAACGTTTGCCCATGAGGTGGACACGGTTTAAATGAGCGGCGGCCGCGGCGGGATCATCGGGCAGGCCGTCCGCGACGAAAATGTCCATGAAAAGGCCGATGTCGAATTCATTGACGGGATGCAGGGGCGCGGTGGCGTTCGCAAACCATTTGCCGCTTTCGGCGGCATAGGCCGGCGCGTTCGGATCATCGGTGAGAAGGGTATAGTCGGGATCGGGGGCTTCCCGCCAGACACGTGCGAGACGACGGTACTCGCTGCGGGTCATCATGACGTCGGTATCATCGTCCCACGGGATAAATCCTTGGTGACGGACCGCGCCGATCAAGGTGCCGCCGCAGAGGGAGTAGCGGACATCATGGCGGCGACAGTAGCGGTCGAAGGCGATCAGCGACTCGGTGAGACGGGCCTGTAATTCAGGCAGTGCGAGCGGTCTCATCGACGCCCCCGACGGCGAGATTTCCCGCGGTTGCGGTGGCGGGTATCGGTGCTGCCGGCGCGGCGGCGACGGGTATTCGTGCCGCCGTGCGCTTGCTTGTGGAGTTTGTCCTTGGTCGGTTGGTATTCGCCGGGCAGAATGACTTTTTGTTTGCGTTTGCGCGGCGTCTTGGTGCGAATCGTGCCGTCGGGGGCGTACTTCGTCAGCGGCTGTTCGATGCGTGCTTCGATGCGGCGCAGTTTGCCGATGTCGCGCGGCGTGACGTAAGTGACGGCAAGACCGTCGCGTCCCGCGCGGCCGGTGCGGCCGATGCGGTGGATGTAGTAGTCGGTGTCGCTCGGCACGTCGTAGTTGAAGACATGCGAAACGCCTTCGATGTCGATGCCGCGTGCGGCAATATCGGACGCGACCAGGTAGGGGAAACGGCCTTTGGCGAAGTCGCGCAAAATGCGATTGCGCGCGCTTTGCGACATGTCGCCTTGCAGCTCTTCAACGGGCAGACCCGCTTGGGCGAGTTCATAGGCGAGTGCCGTGGCACGTTCTTTCGTGTTGCAAAAGATGATGGCGAGATAGGGATTGAATTCCTCCAGTTGGCGGCGCAGGAGCGCGGTCTTGCGGTCCTCCTCGATGAGGTAGATGCGCTGCTCGATGGCATCGAGTACGACCGTGCCGCCGTCGGCATTGACGGAGACGACATCGCGCATCGCGCTCTTGGCGAGTTTGCGTACCGGCGCGGGGAGCGTCGCGGAAAACAGCAGCAGCTGGCGCGGTTTGGCGCAGGCGTCGAGGATGGCGTGGACGTCGTGCAGAAAGCCCATCGCGAGCATTTGGTCGGCCTCGTCAAGGACGATATGCCGTACGGAAGACAGGATCAGCGCGCCCCGTTCGTGATGATCGAGGATGCGTCCCGGCGTGCCGATGACGAGCGCGGGACGGCGTTTGAGCTTTTGCAGCTGGTTTTCCAGTGTCGCGCCGCCGGTGACGGTCACGAGGTCGACGCCGACCGCGGCCGCGAGCGGTCGGGCGACGACGGCAATCTGGCGGGCGAGCTCGCGCGTCGGGGCGAGGATCAGCGCCTGCTCTTTGGCTTCATCGGTGCGGATCCGCTGCAAAATCGGCAGCAGAAAAGCCAATGTCTTGCCCGTGCCGGTGCGGCTGTGCGCAAGGATGTCGCGGCCTCGGAAAGCCGGCGGCAGGGTGCGGGTCTGGATATCGGTGGGGCGGGTGATGCCCGTGCGCGCCAGTGCGTCGGTCAGGGCGGACACCACACCGAGCGTGGTAAATGTCGTCATAACGTCTCCTTCAAATCAATGTCGGCCCCTCGGACCGAGCGGTTATGTATTGTATTTATTATAGCATGCGGGGGCGGCGGGGCGTTCGTGATATAATACAGGAAATAAGCGAGGTGGATATGAAGAAACGAATCTACATACTCCTGGCGGCCGCACTCGTGGTGGCGGGGATTCCCGCGGCCGCGGCGGCACTCGGTTTGCACGACGCCCGTGCGGGGCTTTTGTATATCGTGCTGGCCGGAGCGGTCGGCGCGGTACAGCGGACGACATCGGTATGGCGGACGGCGGCGTTGCAGACGGCTTGTTGGGCGCCGTGGGCGATGACCGTCATCGGGGCGCTGGTCGTATGGGAGAAAACGGATGAATTGGCGGTGGATTCGGCGGCAGGCGTGGCGGCGATGGCGGCCGGATATGTGTTGCTGGCGGGGTGCATTTTGGCGGTGACGGCCGTGGATGACCGGTTGACAGGATGGCGGCAGCGGTTGTGGCGATTGCTCGGGGTGCTAATCGGCGTGCCCTACCTGACGCCGCTCGGTGCCGTCATCGGTGTCGAGGCGGCGAGTGTGTGGAGCGGTGTCGTCGCGGACGGCGATGTCGTGGCGGTATCTGCAGGAATGATACTGGCGGCGATGCGGGCGCTGATGCCGCTGCTGGCGGCGCTGATGTACGGGGCGTTGTACTTCGTTCGCGCGCCCGGCACGAAACGACAACGCACCGTGGCGGCGTTTACGGGGTTGTCGCTGTATCTTGCGGCGGTCGCATTCGGCCAGTGGCTGGTCGACACGTCGCCGACGGAAACGGCGATCGGACAGGCGCTCTTGCTGGAGACGGCGGGGGTTGCGGCGAGCGTGCTGGCGGCGGAGCGGTTGCGGTTCGTCTGAGTGACGTCGGTCGCGATGCGACGGGCAAATAAGTTGTATTTCAAGCGGTTTTACGCTACAATACATACAGCTGTTTGACACAACGACAGTCGTCGGATACAGAGACAGCGCGGCGGCTGCGGAAAGATAAAGGAGGCACATATGTGCGGCATTGTAGGATATATCGGACACGGTGATGCGCCGTCGTTCCTCATCGAAGGACTGCGCAAGTTGGAATACCGCGGATACGATTCCTCGGGGATTGCATGCTATGACGACGGCGCGATTACGATTCGTAAGAAGGTCGGCCGTTTGGATAATTTGGATACCTATATCGAAACCCATCCGATTCACGGCTCGGTCGGAATCGGGCATACCCGTTGGGCGACGCACGGTCGTCCGTCGGATTTGAACGCGCACCCGCATGCGGATGCGAGCGGGCGATTTGTCGTCGTTCATAACGGGATTATTGAAAATTTCATGGAGCTCAAGCAGGACTTGATCGCCAAGGGACATACGTTCCTTTCCGATACGGATACGGAGATTATTCCGCATTTGTGCGCGGAGTACGATCAGGGCGATTTTTTGGCGACGGTGCAATATGTACTGCGCTTGATTGAAGGCTCGTATTCGCTGGTGTTTATGGATGCGCACGAGCCGGACAAATTGATTTGCGCGAAAAAAGACAACCCGCTCATCGTCGGTCTCGGCGACGGGGAAAACTTCATCGCGTCGGATATTCCCGCCATCATTCAGCGGACACGCGATACCTATATCCTGAACGACGGGGAACTCGCCGTCGTGACGGCGGACGGCGTCGAAGTCATCGACCGTGACGGTCGCCCCGTGGACAAGAAGGTTTACCGGGTGACGTGGACGGCGGAAGCGGCCGAAAAGGGCGGCTACGAGCATTTCATGCTCAAGGAAATTCACGAACAGCCGAAGGCGCTTCGCGACACGATGGCGACACATATCGATAAAGAACATAAAACGGTCTACTTTGACGAGTTGCGATGGCAAGCGTCGGACGTGGCGGGGATCCGCAAAATCCTCATTACCGCGTGCGGGACCGCCTATCATGCCGGCTTGGTGGCCAAGTATTATATTGAACAGTTGGCGCGGATTCCGGTCGAAGTCGATATTGCGTCGGAATACCGCTACCGCAATCCGCTTACGGATGCGTCGACGTTCTGTATCACCATCAGCCAGTCGGGCGAAACCATCGATACGCTGGCCGCCCTCAAGGAAGCGAAACGCCGCGGGGCGAAGAGCCTGGCAATCACCAATACGGTCGGCTCGTCGATCGCGCGCGAGTCCGACGCGGCGGTATATACCATGGCGGGGCCGGAAATCTCCGTCGCCTCGACAAAAGCGTACACGACCCAGCTGGTGGCGCTCTTGCTGCTGGCGATTTACATGGGCCGCTTGAACGGTCATCTCGCGGCGGCGGACGAACAGGCTATCGTCGAAGGATTGCTGTCCCTGCCGGACAAGACGAACCGCGTCTTTGAAAGCACGGACGCCATCAAGACATTTGCGCAACAATACGGATTTGTGGAAGACGTATTTTTCCTCGGCCGTTCAATCGACTATGCGGTCGCTATGGAAGGCGCATTGAAACTGAAAGAAATTTCCTATATCCACGCCGAAGCATACGCCGGCGGGGAACTCAAACACGGCACGCTGGCGCTGGTGGTGGCGGGTACGCCGATCATCGCACTGGTTACACAGGATGATGTCCGTGAAAAAATGTACAATAATATGCAGGAAGTGGCGGCGCGTGAGGCGATTATCATCGCGATCGGATACGAAGACGATCCGTTGCTGGAAGCCTCGGCGGATCATGTGATTCGGATTCCGCACGTACATCGCTATGTCGCTCCGATTTTGGCGGTGATTCCGTTGCAGCTGTTGGCGTATTATGCGGCGATCACCCGCGGTACGGATGTGGACAAGCCGCGGAATTTGGCCAAATCCGTGACGGTGGAATAAGGTCAAGGAGGCAGTATGAATACGATATTTTCCGGCATTCAGCCGAGCGGCGATTTGACATTGGGAAATTACTTGGGCGCACTCAAGAATTTTATCCCGTTCCAGGATACGCATGAGTGCTATTATTGCGTGGTCAATCAGCACGCGATTACCGTTCCGCAAGATCCGAAACAGTTGCATGCACGCACGACGGAGTTGGCGGCGATTTATCTGGCGGCGGGACTCGATCCCGCGAAAGCGACACTGTTCGTGCAGTCGGAAGTTCCCGAACACGCGCTGCTCGGCTGGGTGATGATCACGACATCGTATGTCGGTGAAATGGAACGCATGACCCAATACAAAGACAAGGCACGCAAGCAGGGCGACTCGATTCCGCTCGGGCTGATGACCTATCCGCCGCTGATGGCAGCCGATATTTTGCTCTATCAGGCCAATCTGGTGCCGGTCGGCGAAGACCAGCGTCAACATATGGAGATCACCCGTACGTTGGCGGAACGTTTCAACTATCGTTACGGCGAGGTCTTCACGATTCCGGAAATGTGGGCGCCGAAGGGCGGTGCGCGGGTGATGAGCCTGCAGGAGCCGACGAAGAAGATGAGCAAATCCGACGACAATCGGACGGCGACGATTTATCTGCTGGACGAAACAGACGATATCGTCCGCAAAATCAAACGTGCGCAGACCGACTCGGAAAGCGTTATCCGTTATGACAAGGAAAACAAACCCGGCGTGTCGAACTTGCTCAGCATTCATTCCGCAATTTCGGGCAAGAGTTTTGCCGAATTGGAACATGATTACGACGGGCAGGGCTACGGGACGCTCAAAAAAGATGTAGCCGATCTGGTCGTGGGCGAACTCGAACCGATTCGCCGCCGCTATCATGAGCTGGTGGGCAGTCCGGAACTCGGCCGCATTTTGGACGAAGGCCGCGAAAAGGCGCATGCCAAAGCCGCCGTCACCTATCGGAAAGCCACGGAAGCGATGGGGCTGTATCGCTGAACCGTACCGCATTGAACCAAACCGCACTTCGGTGCGGTTTTTTCGTGCGCGGATTTTTTCTTTTTCCGCCTTGCGAATCGGGCGGTGAACGGAATATAGAAAGTGAACGCAGGGAGAAAGGAGGGTATATGACACGAGATGATTGGTTGCGATTATTGGTTTGGCTGCTCGGCGAGTTGGTGCGGCATTTGTCGGCCGAAGCGGACGGGCAGCGACGCCGTCTTCCCGTGCGTAAGTAGCGTACGGTGATGCGACTTTTGATTAATCCGGGGCATGCGCCGCGCGGCGTGCCCGACCCGGGCGCAATCGGGACGGACGGTACTCCCGAATGGGCGGTGGCGGCTGCCATCGGCGAAGCGGCCGCGCAGGCGTTGCGTACGGTCGCGGTCTGCGGGATGTTGCAGTCCGATTCATTGGACGAGATTGTACGGACGGCGACGGAATTCGGCGCGGACCGTTTCCTGTCGATTCATGCCAATGCGGCGGCGGACAGCCGTGCGCACGGTGCGGAGATCTATGTCCATCCGGATGCGGGCGAGGAGGCTCGCGACTGGGCCAATCGGATTGCCCGTGCAGCGGTGGCGGCGGGAATCGTCTGGCGCGGCGGCCTGCCTCCTCCGCGCCCCGATGCCCGCTACAAGGAGGCGGACTATTACGTGTTACGGCGGACACCGATGCCGGCGGTGCTGCTCGAGGCGGGCTTTTTGACTCATCCCGGCGACTGCCGTTGGCTGCGGACGAATGCGGCGACGGTATGGGCGCAGGTATTGCGCAGTGCATGGAAATAAATCATTCCGCCGACCTTGCGTTCGAACGATAAGCGGAATGTAGAGAAAGAAAGGAGGTGATCGGATGGGGGCCAACAAAGTATCCCGACGGTTGCAAGTCGTGCTCGCCGGCAGCGGCGACGACGGCAAAGAAACGACCGGCCGGCTGACGTACGGCAATATCGCCGCGAACGCGACGGACGAGCAACTGCTGACGGCAGCGGAAGATCTGGCATCGTTGCAGACTTGGACGGCGAAGCAGATCGTCAAAGTAGAAACGACCGTGCTCGTTCGCTAAGCGGCAAACCAAAAGTAAAGGCAAGGAGGTGAGAACATGAAGACATTGCAACTCGTATTTCGCGCCGGCAGCGGCAAAGCGATGCTGCACGTCGCCCGCCCGAGAGAAGGGCTGACGGCGGCCGAGGCCAAAACGGTCGGCGACAAAATCGCCGCCGCGGGCGTGTTCAGCAACAAGCAGGGCGTATACAATCGCTATGAAACGGCACAAATCGTCGAACGGACGGTAACGCCGCTTCACTAAGGGGCAACGGCTCGACTACGGTCGAGCCGTTTTGATGTGCCGAAAATCGGCGGCGGATAGTGGTATAATAAAGAAATACAGGCGAGGCATGACCTCGGGTTGACGAAAGATTGACATTTCGGACGTATACTGCCCGCAGACGGCAGGACAGTGCCGACAGATGACATAAGGAGGAGTTCGATGAAGTGGACAAAGTGGACAAAATGGGTAGGCGGATGTTTGGCGGCACTCGTGCTGACCGCCGGTTGCGGCGGCCCGGAACCGACCGCGCCGACGAATGCGCCGCAGGGTGAGCTGGTGGTGTATACTTCGCAACCGGAAAAGGATATCCAGCAGTTGATCGAAGCGTATCATGAAGTGCATCCCGAAGTGAATGTCAAGACGTTCCGCAGCGGGACGGAAGAAGTCATCAGTAAAGTGATGGCGGAAAAGAAAGTCGGCGCGGTGCAGGCGGACGTGCTCTTGGTCGCCGATGTATCGACGTTTGAAGGACTGAAAGAGGAAGGGCTGCTGGCGCCGTACGAATCGCCGGAGCTTGCGGCAATCGACCCGGCGTATTATGATGCGGGTCATACGTATGTCGGCACGAAGGCGATGGCGACGGGGCTGATGATCAACACGGACAAAATCACGACACGTCCGCAAGCGTGGGCGGACCTCACCGACGCCGCGTATGCGGGGCAGCTGGTGATGCCGAGTCCGCTCTATTCGGGGGCGGCAGCGTACAACCTCGGCGTGATTCTCCAGCAGGAGGCGATGGGCTGGGGCTGGTATGAAGGCTTGAAAGCGAACGGCGTCAAGGTGGAAAAAGGCAACGGTGCCGTGCAAAAAGCCGTCCAATCGGGTGAAAAAGCAATCGGTATCGTAGTCGACTACTTGGCGCTGCGGGCGAGAGCCGCCGGTGCGCCGGTCGAATTTATCTATCCTGCGGAAGGATCGCTCGTCATCACCGAGCCGATCGGCATTGTCGCGGGAACGCCGCATCGGCAGGCGGCGGAATCGTTTGTGGACTTTATCCTCTCCAAGCGCGGACAGGAAGTGACGGCGCAGATCGGGTATACGCCGATCCGCAAAGACGTCGCGCCGCCGGCGGGATACCGTTCGGTAGATGAGCTTCACGCCATGCCGGCGGATATCGGGCGAATGGTCGAAGGGCGTACGTCTGATAAAGAACAGTTTGCCCGGTTGTTTCATTCATAAGGAGTGCAGATGAAGACAGGGTATCGTCGCGCGTTGCTCGGCCTTGCCGTTCTTGCCGTGACGGTGTGGTGTTTCGTATTGCCGCTGTGGCAGTTGGCGGTCATGAGTGTGACCGATGCCGACGGGCAGGTGACGCTTTCGGCGATGCAGTCGCTGCTGGCGGAGGAGCGGACCCGTCGCGCAACGTGGAACACCGTGGTGATTGCGGTCGTTTCGACGGCGATGGCGATGGTCATCGGGCTCTACCTGGCGTGGTTGGTCGCGTATACCAATATCCGCCATAAACGATGGCTAACCGTGCTCACGTTGGCGCCGTACGTCATTCCGTCGTACGTGATTGCCATCGCGTGGGGGGATTTATTGTCGCTCCACGGCGGGGTGAACCGCATCCTCACATGGTGCGGGATCGGGCCGGTGGATTTGTATTCGCTTTGGGGAATTATCTGGACGATGGGCTGGTGTCATGTGCCGCTCGTGTTTTTGTTTTCCGTGACGATGCTGCGCAAAATTCCACGGGAATGGGAATGGGCGGCGCGACTGGCGGGATGCGGCCGCGTCCGTTCCTTTTTTGTGATTACGTTGCCGCATATCCTGCCGGCGCTGTTGGGCGGCGGTATGCTGGCTTTTTTGGCGGCGGTTGACAATTTCAGTATTCCCGCACTGCTGGGGATTTCGTCGGGCGTGCCGGTGCTGAGTACGTATATTTATGAAAAAGCCATCGGCTTCGGCCCGGCGGCGTTTCACGATGCGGCAATCCTCTCCGTGGTGCTGGCGGTGCTGGTGCTGGCGGCGGCGTGGGTACAGCGGCGGGTTTTGCGAACCAGCCGAATTTCCGACAGTATGTGGGAAGATCCGCGACCGCGGGTCGAGTTTCGTCCGGCGGTGCGTCGTTGCTTTGAAAGCAGCGCGCTCGCGGTACTGGGTACGGGGATGCTGATCCCGCTGGCGGCGCTCTTTATGAATGCGGCGACGACGTATTACGGCGCACCGTGGCGGTGGGAAAATCTGACGGCGGAACATTTTGTCACGGTACTGACCAATGACGGCATTCGTCGGGCGGCATTGACGAGCGTGGGATTGGCCGTCGCTACGGCGGTGATTTGTCTCGCGGTCGGGACGTGGGCGGCGGTGCGGCAGCGAAGCGGCGACCGGACGGTGCGCTGGCTCGAGCAGGCGGCCGCACTGACATATGCCCTGCCGGGAATCGTGCTGGCACTGGCGATCATCTTCCACTGGGGGACGGTTCGCGGCGTGTACGGCACGGTGTATATCTTGCTGATTGCCTATGTGACGCGGTACCTGATTTTACAGATCAAGGGCAGTCAGGCGGCGTTGGCGAGTATCGCGCCCGCGCAGGAAGAAGCGGCGGCGGTGGCGGGCGCATCCCGTCTTGCCCGCTGGCGGCGGGTGATGCTGCCGATGATGGCGGCGCAGATGGGAGCGGCGGCGTTTTTTATCGCGATTTCGGCCGCGACCGAGCTGACGCTGTCGTCGTTATTGGCGGGGGCGAATGTCCGCACCGTGGGATTGGCGATTTTCGGCTTGCAGCAGGGCGGCGATTATTCGCTGGCCGATGCGGTGTCGGCGTTGCTGGTGGCGGTGATCGCCGGCGGATACTTGCTGTGGCGCGTTATCGAACGGCACTGCGCCCGCAGGGACGATAAGAAAGGATAAGTATGCAACTGACCATCGAAGGACTACGGAAAGAGTACGGCGAAGTGACGGCGATCCGCACACTGGATATGGTAATCCCGAGCGGCGAGTTTTTGGCGATTGTGGGACCGTCGGGATGCGGCAAGACGACGCTGCTGCGATTGCTGGGCGGATTCGAACGGCCGAGTGCGGGGACCATCACGGCCGACGGCGCGGTCATCGGCGACGTCAACGGCACGCTGCCGATCGAAACGCGCAACTGGGGCATGGTCTTTCAGTCGTTTGCACTTTGGCCGTTGATGACGGTGCGCGAGCATGTGGAGTTTCCGCTCAAGATGCGCAAGGCGTCGTCGGAGGAGTGCCGCGACCGAACGGCGGAAGTCCTGCGTACACTGGGGATTGAGGCGTTGGCGGAGCGCTATCCCGCCGCGCTGTCGGGCGGTCAAAAGCAGCGGGTGGCACTCGCGCGGGCGATTGTCGCGCGGCCGCAAGTCCTGCTGATGGATGAGCCGTTGTCCGCACTTGACGCCGAGCTCAAGCTGTCGATGCGGGCGGAAATTAAAGAGGTGCATCGGCTGACGGGGGCGACGGTGATTTATGTTACGCACGATCAGGAAGAAGCGCTGGCGATGGCGGATCGGCTGTTGGTGATGAAAGACGGCGCCGCCGAACAATTGGACACGCCCGAACGGGTCTATCATCGACCGGCGACGCCCTTTGCCGCAACCTTTGTCGGCAAGTATACGCTGGTGGACGGCCGCTGGGAAGGGGACGCCTTTATCCCCGCGGCGGCTCCCGCCTGGCGTTGGCACGGTGATGTGGCGCCCGCTCTGCGGGCCGAGGGCGTCTATCCCGTACGCCCCGACCGCTGGGAATGGGCGGACGAAGGCATCGCGGGGACAATCCTGCATCGACAATACATGGGGCGTGAGTACAGCTACCGTGTCGCAGTCGGCGAGGCGGTCTGGACGGTACGCGCGACCGACGGACCGCCGGCGGGGACGCAGGTGCATTTGCGCTATCGGGACGGCGAGTGCTGAGCGGCCGCCGAGGAGACAACGATATGGAGCACGGACAGGAAAACGAAAACGGACGACCGAAGTCGTCCGTTTTTTGTATGCGGCAATCGGCCGGGCCGAGTGCGCAACGTCAGTTCGTCAGGCTGCGCATCGGTGCGGGAATCCGCCCGCCGCGCGCAATGAAGTCGTCGGAGGCAAAGCGGTTCACCGCGATAATCGGGGCGTAGCCGAGCAGACCGCCGAATTCGACCACATCGCCGACATCTTTCCCCGGCACGGGGATGATGCGGGTTGCCGTGGTTTTGTTGTTGATCATGCCGATTGCGGCTTCGTCGGCGAGAATGGCCGAGAGTGTGGCGGCACCGGTCGTGCCCGGAACGGCAATCATGTCCAGTCCGACCGAGCAGACGCAGGTCATGGCTTCGAGTTTTTCAAGCGAGAGCGAGCCGCGTTCGACCGCTTGAATCATACCGAGGTCTTCGCTGACGGGGATAAAGGCGCCCGACAGTCCGCCGACGCGGCTCGATGCCATCAGGCCGCCTTTTTTGACGGCATCGTTGAGCAGGGCGAGCGCCGCCGTCGTGCCGGGGGCACCGCAGCTTTCCAGCCCCATTTCTTCGATAATATGCGCGACGCTGTCGCCGATGGCGCTGGTCGGCGCGAGCGACAGGTCGATGATACCGAGCGGGACATCGAGCCGGCGCGACGCTTCGCGGGCGACGAGTTGGCCGACGCGCGTAATGCGAAAGGCCGTCTGCTTGACGGTCTCGGCAACGACATCAAAGGAGGCGCCGCGGACGTCTTCGAGCGCGCGTTTGACGACGCCCGGGCCCGATACGCCGACATGAATGACCGCATCGCCCTGCGTGATGCCGTGGAACGCACCCGCCATGAAGGGATTATCCTCGACGGCGTTGCAAAAGGCCACCAGTTTGGCACAGCCGAGCGCATCACGGTCGGCGGTCAAGGCCGCCGTTTCTTTGACGATTTCGCCGATGCGGAGGACGGCGTCCATGTTGATGCCGGCCTTGGTCGAGCCGACGGCGACGGACGCACAGACACGCTCGGTCGCGGCCAGTGCCTCGGGGAGCGAATCAAGCAGGATCCGGTCGCCGCGGGTTATGCCGCTTTCGGTGAGCGCGGAAAAGCCGCCGATGAAGTCAACGCCGACGGTGTCCGCCGCGCGGTCGAGCGCGCGGGCGATCGGCGTGTAGTCGGTCAGGTCGCTCGCTTCGGCGATGAGGGCGATCGGCGTCACGGAGACGCGCTTGTTGATGATGGGGATGCCGTATTCGCGGGCAATGGTGTCGCCTGTTGCGACAAGATGCTGCGCCGTGCGGCAGATATGGTCGTAGATGCGGGTCGCAAGTGCGCGTCCGTCGCTCGTTTGGCAGCCGCGCAGCGAGATCCCCATGGTGATGGTACGCACGTCCAGACGGTTTTCGTCGAACATGCGGCGGGTGTGTTGAATTTCCGAAATGTCCAGCATGTGGCCTCCTAGATGCGATGCATCTGTTCAAATACATCCGCCCGCTGGGCGCGAATATCGACACCGAGCGTGCCGCCGAGGTCGGCCAGGTCGCTTTGCAGGCGGCGGATATCGGTATCTTCCTGCGGCAGGCTGCCGATGAGGATCATGTTGAAATAGCCGTCCAAGATGGTTTGATTGATGGATACGATGTTGATGCCACGGTCGGCGAGGACGCGGGAAACGGCGGCAATGATGCCGACACGGTCCGGACCGATGACGCTGATGACGATGCGATGCATGGTATCATTCTCCTTTTCGGTTTTTGTTCATTATAGCACAGCACGGCGTCGGAGCGATACGGCCGAATGATTGCGGCGGGCGGGCAGGTAGGGTAGAATGAAACGGTAGAAAGGAAGAGACGATGAAGATCATTCATACACAGGAAACGGTACGCAGCGATATCCGTGCCGAGTCGATCCTGCTCGTCGAAGGTGCGATCGTGGGCGTGGCGGCGGGTGCTATCGGGGTCGTCTATCGCTACGGAATAGAGATTGCGGAGATGTGGGTCACCCAAGCATCCGCCTGGGTCGCGCAGGCGTGGTGGCAGGTCGTGCTCGCCGTGATAGCGGGCGTCGTGCTGGCACTGGCGGCGGGATTTCTCGTGCGGTACGAACCGCAGGCCGGCGGGAGCGGTATTCCGCAAGTCGCCGCGGAAGCGAACGGGGAACTGGTAACGCGTCCGGTGCGGGTCATTTTGACCAAGTGCGTCGGCGGATTGATATCGGCCCTCGGCGGTCTTTCGCTCGGGCGGGAAGGCCCGTCCATTCAGCTCGGCGCAATGGCCGCGAAGTGGACGGGACGGCATATCGGCGCCGCCTCGATCGACCGCCGCTACCTCCTCACCGCGGGGGCGAGCGCAGGGCTGGCGGTCGCGTTCAACGCACCGCTGGCGGGGGTGCTGTTCGCACTGGAGGAAATTCATAAGCAAGTATCGAAACAGCTGGTCATCGCTTGTTTCGCCGCCTCAATCGTTGCCGACGCGATGGCGCAATACGTGTTCGGTTTGCGGCCGATTTTCGAGTTGCCGCCGATTGCCGCGCCGGCGTTGTCGTCGTACGGCGGATTGGCGCTGCTGGGCGTCGTACTCGGTGCGGGCGGGGCATTGTATATGTATGTCATGGAATGGTGCTATCGGCTGTATGCCCGCTGGAATCCGTACATCGTCTGGCGCGCCGTGCCGGTGTTTGTACTGGCGGCGCTGTTGTACGCCGTCGCGCCGGCGCTGTTGGGCAGCGGGCATCGGTGGGTGGAAACGGTCGCGACGATGCCGCTCGGATGGACGGCGTTGGCCGCGCTTTTTGCGGGGAAACTCCTGTTTTCCATGCTGTCGTTTACCTCGGGTGTCCCCGGCGGTATTTTTTTGCCGATACTGGTACAGGGGGCGTTGCTCGGCGCACTGGTCGCCTCGGCACTCCCGGGGGCGGATCTGCCGCTGTTTGTCGTGGTCGGGATGGCGGGGTATCTGTGCGCGGTGGTGCGCAGTCCGCTGACCTCGATGCTGCTCTTGGTGGAAATGACACGCTCCCTCCAATGCTTTTTGCCGTTGGCGGCGGGGTGTCTGGTGGCATACATGGTGGCCAACGCCGTCGGCAAGCCGCCCGTGTATACGTATTTGCTGGCCAATTTGCTGCGCCGACAGCGGCGGACGCCGCTCGTGACGACGGAAGCGGAGACGGAAATCACGGCGGTAATCGAGGCGGGAAACGAACTCGTCGGGCGCAGGATCCGCGATGTCGCTTGGGGACATGCCGTGCTCGTGCGGGCCATTCGGCGGGCCGGCGAGTCGCCTGTGCCGAACGGCGATACCGTTCTGCGGGCGGGCGACGAATTGGTATTGGTCATGCCGGCGGCGGCGGTGGCGCAGTTTCGCGAGACATTTACATCGGGGGCGCGGCTGCTTTGACAACCGCGCGTCGGATTGCATACAATAGAGATAATTGACAATCAAGGAGGAGACAATGATACGTACTTATGTTTCATGGAATGTAAACGGCCTGCGGGCGGCGGTGAAGAAAGGATTTATGGATTCATTTGCCGCACTGGACGCGGACGCCGTCTGCGTGCAGGAAACGAAAATGCAGCCGGGGCAGTTGGAATTGGAACTGCCGGGCTATTATCAGTATTGGAACAGCGCCGTGCGCAAAGGTTACAGCGGGACGGCGATTTTTACCAAGCACGAGCCGTTGGCGGTACGCTACGGCATCGATAGAGAAGAACACGATACGGAAGGCCGCGTCATCACACTCGAATATCCCGATCATTACCTGGTGACGGTGTACACGCCGAACAGCCAGCGTGAGCTTACACGATTGGACTATCGCATGGAGTGGGAAACGGCATTTCAGGAATATCTGCACGAACTCGACAAGGACAAACCGGTCGTCGTGTGCGGCGATCTCAATGTCGCGCATCAAGAAATCGATTTGAAAAACCCAAAAACCAACAGGCGCAATGCGGGCTTTACCGATGAAGAACGCGGCCGGATGACGGAGCTGTTGGGCAGCGGCTTTACGGATACGTTCCGCCTGCTCTATCCGGACTTGGAAGATGCGTATACCTGGTGGAGTTATTTTGCCAAATCGCGCGAACGCAATATCGGGTGGCGCATCGACTATTTCCTCGTGTCCGACCGGCTCGCGCCGAAGGTCAAGGAAGCGAAAATTTTCCCCGATATTTACGGCTCGGACCATTGCCCGGTATCGGTTGAGCTGGATTTGACGTGAGGTGCCCGGTGGACAATCGAATAGGAAACAGTCGCCGTCTTACGGCGTTGCTTTGGTTTGTCATCGCGCTGGTCGCGTTGGTGATCGGCAACGGCGCACTGGCGGTAACCGATCCGGTCGAGTCGAACTATGCACTGACGGCCAAGGAAATGCTGGCGGCGGGAAATTGGCATTCGCCGCAAATTTACGGATCGTACTGGTACGATAAGCCGATCCTGACGTACTGGTTGCTTGAGCTTTCGTATGCCGTCTTCTGCTTGAAAAAAGCG
>CABTYA010000008.1 GCA_902488965.1 uncultured Veillonellaceae bacterium | reverse complement strand
TTCGGCTTTCGTGTAGACGTTGTCCGCATCCGCTTTCTTCGCCAACTTGGCGTCTACATCTGCTTTGTCCGCTTTCGCTTCCAGTTTGGTGTCTACGTCCGCCGCATTCGCTTTCGCCGCCAATTCATCTTCTACGGCCTTCTTGTCCGCTTTGTCCGCCAACGCGTTCGTTACTTCCGCTTGATCGGCTTTACCTTCCAGCGCTTTCGTATTTTTGTTTACTTGGTCGATGGCTTTGTTGACAGTGTCCGCCGCTTTCGGCAAGGCCGTCATCAGATGCGTTTGCATCTGGCGCGCTTTGTACGCGGCAGTGGACGCTTTGATGAGATCCTGTTCGTTTTTGCTGAAATCGCTCATATTCAGCTTCGCCGTACCCGCTTCATCCGCCCGAATCGCCTCATAGACCGCTCCTACACGTTCCGGAGCGATACCGAATTGCTTGGCCAGCATGTCCTGCCCTTTCGCCAGTGCTCCTGTCAACGCCAGTTGTAATTTGTCTCCGTACTTCGGCACTTCACCGGCCATCGCATAGATTGTATCGAATTTTTCTCTAAATTGCTTGAATCCCGTCGCCAGGCCTGACTTTTTCAAACCGTAGTCTTTGTCAACCATTTCGTTCAATTCTTTGATATTCTGCAGTACCTGTTCATGAGTGGCCGTTTGCTGCTGCCCGGCGTACCAATACTCTCCGCCCAAATCCACCTTGTCAAGATCCGCCGCCATGGCACTTGTTCCTGCCAATGCGAGCACTGCCGCCAATACTGCCGCTTTCTTATTCATACCGTTCCTCCTCCATGCTGCTCCAAACCATTACCGTCCCGAATAACGGGCATACCCGATCGGGTTTTCTAGTATTTGACTCATATAGGTATGCTCAATTATCATTATATCTCATTGTATTTTTATATCAAATATCTTTCTGTCATATCGACCCTTTTTGACACATTATTGGGGATTTCTTTTCTTTCTCCTGATTTTTTCCATCAAAAAAACGCTTCGCCGAACGGCAAAGCGTTTTTTGATTCGGTTTATTGCCGGCGAATGCTCGCTTGCAACCGTTGCAGTCCTTCCTGCCAATCGACTTCCGGTGTCCAACCGAGAAGACGCTGCGCCCGGTCGGCGCAGAGCACCGAACGGCGGATATCGCCGGGCCGCGGCCCCACGCGGTGAATCGGCTGCTCGGAATCAAAAAGCGCGGCCAGCATCTCGTAAATATCAAGGATATAGGTCTCGCGTCCCGAGCCGATATTCACGACGGTATTGAGAGGGTGTGCCGTCGCCATGAGGTTCGCGCGGACGACATCGCCGACGTAGACGTAGTCGCGCGAACAACCGCGCGGCATGTCGGGGTAGGTCATCAGTGTCGAGGGCCGACCCGCCAGGATATTGTCCACAAAAATCGGCACGACGCCGCATTCGCCGTCGGCGACTTGCCGCGGACCGTAGACGTTCGCATAGCGCAGGACGGTGTACTGATAGCCGCCCTGGGCGGCATACATGGCGAGGTATTTCTCGCCGGCAAATTTGTGAACGGCATAGGGGGAAATGAGCTGCGGCGGATCGTCCTCATGCGACAGTTCATCGCCTTCGATGACTTTGGAGAGCGCCCCGCCCGAGGAGGCATAGACGATCTGCTTGACGCCGACGTCCATTGCCGCCGTCAGCACCTGTAAAAAGCCTTTACCGTTGATATCTTGATCGAGGAGCGGACGCGCCATCGAGTCGGCGACGGATTTTTGCGCCGCATGGTGGTTGACCGCGGTCGGCCGATACTTGCGAAATACGTCCGTCAGGGCCGCACCGTCGCGAATATCGACACGTTCCACGACAAGATGCGGTGAGTCCCATACGGCGGCGAGATTTTCTTTCGTGCCGCAGGAAAAATCATCCACCACGACGACGCGCCACCCGTCGCGCAAGTAGGCTTCGGTCAGATGCGAACCGATAAATCCCGCTCCGCCGGTAACGACAATCGTATTCATGCCTTGTCCTTTCCGCCCGCGGCTTCTTCTTCACAAATCCGCACGCCCGCACTGGCGCCGATTCGATCCGCCCCGGCGGCAAGCATCGCCTGCGCGGTCGCATAGTCGCGAATCCCGCCGGCGGCCTTGACCCGCATCGTATCGCCGACGGTACGTCGCATCAGGGTGACCGCTTCCACCGTCGCGCCGCCGCCGGTAAATCCCGTGGAGGTCTTGACGAAATCGACGCCCGCCGCCATCGCCGCCCGGCATGCGGCAACAATCTCGTCTTCCGTCAGCTGGGAAATCTCCATGATGACTTTCAGCACGTGCGTGCCGACGGCCGCTTTGACGGCCTTCATTTCTTCCGTGACCGTCTCCCAGTCGCCGTCTTTGGCCGCTCCGAGGTTCATGACCATGTCGACTTCCGTCGCGCCGTCGCTGATCGCGCGGGCGGCTTCCGCCGCTTTGGCCGCGCCGCCGTTCGCCCCGTGAGGAAAGCCGACGACCGTGCACACGCCGACGGAGGTATCCGCCAGCAGCCGCGCCGCTTCGGCCACGCGCACGGGTTGTACGCACACCGTAGCAAATCCGTAGGTGCGCGCTTCACGGCAAATCCGCGCAATATCGGCGCGGGTCGCTGTCGGCGACAGCAATGTATGATCGATCGTAGATGCTATCATGCGTCTCCCTTCTTTCTCGGCGATGTCGTTGTAATGGTCTGCGGATCGCCGTACAGCCGCCGTGTCCATTTCCAGCGATTGTGCAGCCAGAACCAATCTTCGGGCACGCGGCGCACACGCGCCGACAGCTGTTCATTCAGATAGGCGGTCATCTCGGCGATGGCCGCTCGTTTATCGATATCATGACGGGTATAGACGGCATCGCCGAACACGACCCGATACCCGTCGCCTTCCGTATAAATATCCACCGGTATAATCGGCACCCGCCGCGAATAACTGAGCACCGCCGGTCCCGTAACGGTCAGCGCCACCGTTCCCAAGAGCGGCGACAAAATCCCGCCGCTGCCGCCGTCCTGATCGCACAGGAGCGCAATCTTGTGGCCGCTGTCGAGCAGACGCAGGATGTCGCGCATACTGCGCGAATACACCGTCGTCTGCCCGACACAGGCGCGCGCCTCGCGGATAAATCGGTCGAAACCTTCATCGGCCTGATGCTGTCCGACGGCAACCAACTTCGAATAGCGCGACGCCACCGCCGCCCCCAGTACTTCCCAAGCGCCGGCATGGGACGCGGCGAAAATACAGCCCGTACCCGCCGCTTCGACGGCATCCGCCGCCTCCGTATGGGCAAACGTAATGCGGGCGGGCAAGTCGCGCTGTGCCGTCACCGGAAAGCGAAAGACTTCCATCGCCAGCGGTCCGAACCGCAACGCCGATGCCCGCGCAATCCGCTCAATCTCGCGCGGATCCGTCGCGATTCCCGCCAAGCGGATATTTTCCCGTGCCAAGCGCTTACGGTGCTGCGGCACCAACAGCCAAAACAGCCGTCCCAGCCGATCGCCCCAACGCGCCGCCGCCTGCGGCGAGAGCGTACACGCCCACCGGCTCAACCGGCGTAACCAACTGTACATACTCACCCATCCCCTCAAAAAATGCCGCTGAGCGCGGCATTAATCTTCTTTCGACAGGGCTTTTTCCAATCGGCGTACCCGTTTGAGCAAATCGGGCAAATGGTTCAGCACGCCTTCGATGCGTCCCCATTGGCGATGCGGACGAGCCGGAAAACCGACATATGTGCCGCTTTCTTTGATACTGCCGATGACGCCGGTCTTGCCGCCGCAAGTCACGTGATCGGCGATAGTGATATGCCCCGAAACGCCGGTCTGCCCCGCCAATACGACATGATTGCCGATGGTCGTCGAGCCGGCCACTCCGACTTGGGCGATGATGAAACAATCTTCGCCGATGCGGACATTGTGTCCCAAGTGCACCAAATTGTCGATTTTCGTGCCGCGCCCGATGCTCGTTTCACCGAAGGTCCCGTTGTCGATGGTCGTTCCCGCACCGACTTCCACATCGTCGCCGATGACGACACGACCGATCTGCGGGATACGTTCGTGCTTGCCGTTCATCGTCGCAAAGCCGAATCCTTCCCCGCCGATAACCGCATTCGAGCGAATGACGACACGCTCGCCGACGACGGTCCGATCATGCAGGACCGCGCCCGCATACACCGTCGTATCCGCCCCGACCGCGACTTCCGCGCCCAGCACCGTATGCGCCTGCAAGACAACATGCGCACCGACCGTACTGCGCGGACCGATGATGACATACGGGCCGACCGATGCCGTCGCATCGACCGTCGCCGTCGCATCGACTACCGCCGTTGGATGAACCCCCGCCGACACCTCGCCCGCCGGAACAAATACCCGTACCAATGACGCAAATGCGCCTTTCGGATGCGGCGTCACAATCAGCGTCTTGCCTTCGGTGTCCTCCGGCTCATGCTCGACCAGTACGACCCCCGCCTGCACCCGTCCGAGTGCGGACATGTACTCATCGAGCAAAAACGCCGCTTCGTGTTCCGTCGCGTCCGTCACCGCCGCGACGCCGGTAATCACGCGCGTCCCGTCACCGACGACACGACCGCCGATCAGAGCCGCCAGTTCATCGACTGTTTTTTCCATCAGGATTTCCCCTGTTCGGCTTGCGCGGTGCCGTCCGCTTTGTCCGTACCGGGCGATTGTAAGCGTTTGAGCAAATCGTCGGTCACATCGATCCCTTTATAATGTACCGCCTGCTCGTGCATGATAATGCCGAGTTTTTTCTCTTTGGCAATCTGCGCCGCCTGGCTTTGAATCAACGCTTCAAACTGTTGACGTTTGCTCAATTGGAAAATCCGCATTTCCCGGCGGGCTTCCTCTTCTTTCTGCGCAAATTCTTCCGCCGACAGGTTTTGGTGCGCTTCTTCCAAGCGCGCCGCAATTTCCTGTTGTTTGGCGACCATTTCCTGTGTCATCTGTTGCGCCTGACCGCTTTCCTTGGCGATTCGCTCAAAATTGACCGTGCCGACGGTTTCATCGCTGCCGCAACCGCTGAGCAGCATCGCCGCGCCGAAGGTCATCGCTACTGCGGCCTTGCGCCATACTTTATTGTTCACGTTCCGTTCCTCCTTGTGAAGATGTCGCCATCCGTGCCGTAATATCGGCCGTGATGTCGACCGCGCCGAGATTGGCGCGATACTCACTGAAGACGATTTCCAGTCCTTTTTCCGTCGCGATTTGCGCGGCCGTGCGGGCGATATCCGCTCGCATCGCTTCGCGCAACGCGGTGAGTTCCGTTTCTTTTTGTTGCAGACGCGACCGCCATTTCGCTTGCCACTCATCTCCTGCGGGCAACAATGACATTTCGGCGTCACGCGTCATTTGCGCGGCCATTTCGTCGCGTTTCGCTTCCAGTTCGGCGTGGACCGCCGCCGCGTATTGGTCCAGATCCGCCTGTGCCTGCTCGCGCAATGCCGTCAGATCCGCCTGTGCCTCGGCACTCAGCGACGCATCCCATTCCGTACCGCCGCGCGCCGCCAAAAGTTCCGCCAAGCGGGCTTCCATTTCGGCCCGTGTCGGGGCATCGAGCGGCAGCGAACGCAATTTCAGTTGCAAGTTGACCGCTTCCAAATCCGGCGGCAACTCGGGATCGGAAATCCGCGCCTGTTCTTTTTGCCGCCATTCGTTCCAGCGTGCTTCGAGGCGGGCGTTCCATTCTTCCTGCCGCACCGTCACGCGGGCGCGAAATTCTTCATCCAACGCCGCGGCCCACGCCGGCGACGAGATCTTCGCCGCAAGCGCTTCCTGCGCCGCCGCCGACCGTGCAATCAGGTCGGCGCGCTCGGCATCATACTCGGCCAGCAGATTGTGATATTCCTGCTCCAAGCGGAAATAATCACTGTACCGATGATGCGCATGCGTCAGCTGCTCCATATCCGCCACACCGACTGTCGGCGGCGGGGGCGGTGTCTCCGTCTGTCCGCACCCCGTCATGATTCCCAGCACGGCGGCAAGCGATGCGGCGAGGAAGTATCGACGATTCATTCGACGCTCCGTTATTTCTTATCGGCGGCTTGATCGGCCGTCGCTTCTTTGGAGAGTGCATTGGTCAACGATGTCTGCACTTCGTTGGAGATGTCCACACCGCCGTACAGTACCGCCGCTTTGTCAACGACTAAATTCAGGCCTTTCTTTTCCGCTACCTCTTTGACGGCGGCGTCGATTTTACCTTGGATATTCTTTTGAATTTCGGCTTGTTTCGCACCGAAACGTTCCTGCATTTGTGCAAAATACTGCTGCTTTTCTTCTTCACTCATATTGGCGGATTGCGCATCGAATTCGCTCTGCAGTTCGGTCGCCGCCGCGGCCATTTGCTGCTGGTACTGCGCACCGAGGGTGCTGTTTTGCTGAATCAACGTCGACTGGTCGACCACACCGATGGACGACGTCGGCGCCGCGTTGGCGATATTGCCCGTGCCCATCATCGCATATGCGCCGATCCCGAGGACGAATACCACCGCGACAATAAACGATACCGTTTTGACATTGTGTTTGTTACGTAATGCTTGCATCATAATTGCATCTCTCCTTTATGCTTTATACATAGCCGATCAGCCGTAGCCACTGATCGTGTTCGGCCCACACGTACTCCAAGCCGATATATTCCCGCGGGCGATAGCCGAGTGCCCACTCGCGGTTGTCCCCGCCGTGGGGATGGCGGCCGCGTAAATACCACCGTGATCCCATCCGCCAGTGCCAGATCCATGCGCCTTCTCTGTCGGTGATCTCGTATTGATAGCCCGCCGTCACCCGCGGACCGAAATCATGCAGCCAGCCGACCGACCAGTCCCATGATACCGTGCCCGGATACCATACCGTCTCGGTAAACAGGGCGTCGTGCGCGCCGACCCGTCGGGCCAACAGTCCGCGCAACGAAGCGCTGTCGGTTTCCCGACCCGCATCGATACGGACTTGCCCTTCGATGTACCATTTGTCCGTATGCGCTTGCAGAACAAATCGCAACGTGCGGTCGACTTCCAATTCGCCTTCCAGCTGCACCGCATATTGCCGGACAAACGCCAATTCACGTGCCGTTTCGAGCAACTGATGCGAAACGGTCTCACGATGCCGCCGCACAAAATCCACCGGCAAGCCCGCATACTCCGGCAGCACGCGTTCGACACCGCGCGTCGCGTCCGCCAAGAGCAGCCGCGGCAGACTGCCGCCGCGAACGACGGCCTCACCGTCCCGCACGATGTCGCCTTTGGGAATCAGATAGATGGCAACCTCGGTATCGGCCTTGGCTCGACACTCGATCGTTACCGTAAACTCCGGCAACCGTGCCGCCAAACGGTCCCGCAGGACCGTTTCCGAAATCCCGCCGACCCAGTCGAGCGAATCGACCGGCAAACCTACAAACAATCGTTCCACTTCGGCGGGAATATCGGCCAAATCCGCCGCCACCAAGGCGGTCGCCGTCGGGGACAGATTTCCGTAGTCGACCCGTGTCGTCACCGTCCGCACCGTTTCCCCGTAGGGCGTAATCGCCACCCGGATACGTGTCGTCGGCCCGGGCTGCAAGGCGACGTCCGTCACCGCATACCCGAGCGCAACACGCCCGACGACATCGGCCATCACGCCGGTATACGCCTCGCGCCGTGCCGTCAGCTCCCCGACATCACGACCGAGAAATCCCCGCTCGCCGATAACGCCGACACTGGCCTGCAGCCGTTCTTCCACCGATACCGGCAGCGGCGTCGCCGAGGCGACATCGACTGCCACCCGATCGACAGCCGGCGCGGCCCATACGGTCATCGCCGTCAGCATCCATCCCGCACCGCATGCCAACCGGACAGCGCCGCTTATTTTCATAGCCTCACCTCACTCAAGCGACAAGCAAAGGCGACAGCCCAACTGTCGCCCCGCACGTCATTCGCCGATCAGAACTGACCGCCGAAACTGAAGTGGAATTTGTTTTTCTCGCCGTGTGCATAATCCAAGCGAATCGGTCCGATCGGGGTCTGTACCCGCAGTCCGACGCCGGCCGACCAATGTACCTTGTTGCTGTCGTGATACCACGGAATCCGCATTTGATCGACGCCCCATGCGTTACCGACATCGCCGAAGACGACGCCCTGGACTTTTTTCACGATCGGGAAGCGATACTCGAGTGTCGCGGCGTACATCTTGTTGCCCTTGAACTGGTCGTCTTCATACCCGCGCAAGTTGTTCGCACCGCCCAGACTGAAGAGTTCCGAATAGGGGATATCTCCCGTCGAATAACCGCCGATCAACCGCAACGCCAAGACCTGATTGCTGCCGACTTTCTTATAGGCACGGCCTTCCGCCAGGAATTTGTAGAAGCTGAAGTTGCCGCCCAGTCCGTGACCGGCCCATGTCCCCGTCAGCGAAAGCCGCTGGCCGCGGGTCGGGTTGAAGTAGTTGTCACGCGAGTCGTATACATGCGTCAAGCTCAGGCTGTTCGTCCGGCCGAAGTTCTTGCCGATATAGTCCATATCCTTGAAGTTGCGCCCCTGAAGGTCCGGAAGTTTGATTGCTTTGGCAATTTGCTCATCAAAACTCTTCGTGATTTTGGCGCGTTCCGCTTCGTCTTTCGTCTTGTCGCCCGTCACTTCAAAGCTCATCTCACCGGCCACTTTCGGACCGTCCGCGCTGTTTTGCAGCAAGCGGTGAACTTCATATGTCTTCTTGTCTTTTTCGTAAGTAAACGGAGTGGATTTGTAGACGGCATTTTCTCCGTAGTTGAATCCGCTCAAATGCTTGTCGTAGCGATCGTCGCGGCTTTCCCACGTGAGGTAGGTCGCGTTGTATTCGCCCGTCGCACGGCCGAGCGAAAGGCTGTAGCCTTTGCGGCGCTTGTCATAGCGGGCGACCGCCTGCGAATTTTCGTTGTAGTCTTCATATTCGACTACGCGATTGTAGTACGATACGCTCAGCGAGGTGCCTTTGTCGTCCAGCCACGGGCGGGTATACGAAATCTGATAGTTTTTGCCCTTGCCCGAACCGCCGAATTCCCAGTGGACATTGACCTTGTCGCCGGACCCGCGGAAGTTGTTTTCGCCGAATTCCAAAATCCCGACAAAGCCGTCCGACTTCGAGTAGCCCGCACCGACCGTAATGACGCCGGTCTTCTGTTCGAGCAGGTCGATTTCGACGACGACCGCATGCGGCTCTTTGCCCGGCAGCAGACGGACATTCACGTCTTCAAAAAAGCCCAAATTGTACAGGCGTTCCAAGCTGCGTTGCGCGAGGAATTTGTTGAAAATATCGCCGCGTTTGAACCGCAGTTCGCGTTCGATGACATAGTCTTTCGTCTTTTTGTTGCCTTTCAGGACGATATCTTCGATGCGGCCTTCCGCTACGGATACCTGCAGAACACCGTCCTCATTGACGGCGACATCCGTCACCGAGGCGAGGATATAGCCCTGTTGCAGATACAGATTTTCGATTTCGCGTACTTTTCCACTGACGGTAACCGTATTGAGCGTGCTGCCCTGCGGAATCGCCATCAGCTGCGCCAAGTATTCGCTCGGGAATACCGTATTGCCGACAAATTGCAATTCCCGCACGGTCGGGTTCACCGTGACGCGATACGCCAGCTGGACGCCTTCCGGTACCGGCGTCATCACGGGGGTAATCTGCGCGAACACACCGCTGTTTCCCAGCGTCGTGATGTCGCTGTTGATCTTGTCCATATCCGCTTTGTCGCCGACTTTGGTCGTCAACTGTCCGAGCAGCTCGGCACGCAATGCGTCCGATGCGCCGATGATGTCGATTTTCGTCACGGCGCGGCCGAGATACGGCGCGAGCTGTGCCTGATCGGCCTCGGATACGTACAGTGCCTGTACGTTTTGCATATCAATCGACTGCGATGCGCCGACCGTCAGGGCGGGATTGTCCGCCAGTCCGCGCTGCCGCAGGTCTTCATTATCCTGCGCCATCGTGGCGGCCGTCGTCTTTTCGCCCGCGGTCGTTACCGCTACACCGACCGCCGGCTTGTTGAATTGCATCTGTTCCTGTGACACGCTCGTCGCGTCGACCCCTTGCAGGCCGCCGACGGTTGCCAGTGCCACCGCCAAGGTCAGGAAGCGTTTTTTCATATGAGTTTGCTTCATTGGAATCCTCCTATCGTGCTGATTCTATAGTGGTAGTGTACTTGATTATGCCTGTCCGCGCAAGACTTTTCCCGCGTCGCTGACGACAGAATTGAGTTCCGCCTGCGACAACGGCTGCGCAGGGGCGGGCAGCACTACCGTTTCCGGCTCCGCCGGTACATACGCCTCGCTCGTGACGGCGACCGGCGCTGCGGTTGCCGCCGGTGCTGCCGTCGGGGTAAATTTCAATCCCGGTTCTTGCGGCAAGACCAATGATGTCGGCACTTCGCGCACAACCGGCACGGCCGACGCATCGCTATCGTCGGCGGGCATCGGTCCGGTCGGCCACATACCGACCAGCCACAGCACCGTCAACAGTGCCACCGCCAGCGCCGCTCCTTGTTGCCAATACGATAATCGGCGGTCGGCACTGCGCTGTTCGCGCAATTTTTGCCATTCCGCCTGCGCGAGCAGCAGATTTAATTCTCCTTTGACCGTCGAACGATTACGAAACGACTCTTCCGCTTTTTCCAACCAGCGCCGTGTCGCATGCACGCGCCGGGTCAATTCTTCCCGCGAAACCGACATTGCTTCTCCTTTCCCTTCGTTTGATAGTATATAGTCCCGACACACCGTCCCTCGCCGAAATCCCGTCAGCATTTGTCATCGGGCTTCTGCGTCGGTTTTCTTCTTTTTTCTTTGATTTTCCACTCCTTTTGACCGCCGTCAGTTCTTGCGCTCCTGCATCAAGCGGCTCAGCATCCCGCGCAAGCGGCGAATGCCCTTCTTCTGCAACTGATAAATATAGGTCCGACTGACCGCCAGCGCATCGGCGACTTCTTTCGGTTCGCGCTCACCGATGTAGATGCTTTCGACCACCAGCCGCTCCTTGGGGGGCAAGCGGTCGAGTGCCTGCCGCACCTCCTCCCACAACAGCCCGCGATCCGCGCGTTCAAACGCGTCCGTCGGTGCGGCCGTGCGTTCTTCCGTCGCCAAGGTGTCCTCCCAGATGGTGGACGGTACGGGCACTTCCATGCCGTTTCGTTCGAGATAGTCCAGCATCCGGCCGCGGATTCGATGCCGCGCATAGAGCGAAAACGCCACGCCGCGCGTATAGTCGTACCGCTCCGCCGCCTCGATCAGTCCCACCGACCCTTCCTGCACCAAATCGAGCAAGAGATGTTCCTGCCGTTGCAGCCGTGTCGCCTCTTTGAAGACCAGCGGCTGATAACACGCAATGAGACGCTCGCGGGCAGCATCGTCATGGTGCTGTGTATAGGCCTGCCACAGCGCGCGTTCTTCTTCCGGTTCGAGAATCTCGACCGTTGCCAGTTCGGCTAAATATTCCGCCAGCATGCGTCCTCCTTTCCGGCAGTACTAAAACCGCCATTTCCATTGCGTACCGATGTAGTAATTGTGTTCACTGTTGGCCCAGCCTCCGGCACTGAGATGCCGATTGATATCATAGCGGAAGCCGATATTGTATTGCCGATTGTTGACGCCGGTCGCCGCCGTCAACATGAAATCGTCAAACAAATACTTGCCGATTTCGATATTGTAAAGCACGCCGGTATTGCTGTTCGTTGTCGTGGTAAACGGATCGAGCGAGCCGGTCGTGATATTGATCATATCGAGGCCGAAAGTCTCTTGCAAACGTCCTTCCAAACTGCCGAAGATCAGCATCTGCGCGGCCGCGCCGAGAAGAATATTCGCATCGGCTTTGCTCAAGTCGTTGATATCGCCCGTATGCAGTGTGAGCATCGTGACGATTTCTTCCTTGGTCAGATTCGGCTCGGACGACAACTGCAAATCCAACGCGGTCGGCAGACCCGTCGCCTGCAAGCGAATACGGTATTGATTGAACGTCGTCGCCGCATCCACATACAGATTCGGCAAAAAGCCACTGCCGCTGTTGAAATCGGCATATCCTTCCGCGACGCGGAATTTGTTGTTGAGGTACTTGAGATGTCCCTTGCGAACGTTGACGCGGCCGCTCATATCCGGCGCGGCCGTCGTGCCGCGGGCATGCACCTCGCCGTCAATATCCAAATCGTACAAGTACGAATTGTACAGCCGTGTTCCTTCACCCAGCCGCACCGCCACATCCAGCGCAATCGGCATCATCTCGCCGCTGTCGCTGAAGGTGAAGGGAATGTCGATCTTGGTATGGTCGGTATCGACCGTCCCCGCAATCGACGGCAAACCGCCTTCCATCCCCAGTGCCAAGTCCGCATTCAGTGTGCCGTTGTAATAATCGCTCTTCGGATTGATGCGGTCGGCGCGAAGCGTCCCTTGCAGGCGGTACGGCATCGCCTGATCCCAATACATGTCGCCTTCGCTCGTGAGTACGCCGCCGCCGATATCGCTGCGCAGTTTCCAATCCGCCGTCTTGCCGGCGAAATTGAGATCCATGCGGATATGTTCCGCCGCCGTATGCATCGTAGCCAGTGTCAGACTGCCGTCTTCGACATAAATGCGGCCGTCGACGCGCGGGTCGGCGAGCGTACCGCTGATAACCAAACCGCCGCGGGTCGCACCGCTCGCCGCCGTCACACTCGGCGAGATGGCCGTCAACAGCTCCAAATCTGCCTTGTCGAGTTTGACTTCGACCTGCATGGAGTCGGACGCATTGTCCGAACGTCCCTGCCGCGTCAGTGCCGCTACCGGTACGGTACCGTACACGCTCAAGCGGTACGGGTCGCGTTCCAGCAAGGTCTGATTGATCCGAATGACGCCGTCTTCCAAGTTCAACAAGCCGATGAAATGATCAAACGCGACATGATTGTAGGTCCCGTTCGCCACGTCAAACGACATATCCACCGACGGGGAAGCGGTCTTTCCCGTCACGACGGCACTGAAACGCACATCGCCCGTCAGGGTGGGGTCTTGATTCATAAACGCCTGCAAATAGCGGGCATCGATATGCTGCGCGGCGACCTGCATATCCACATCGCCGTCCAGCGCCGCCGTGCCCTGCGCCGCCAACACGCCCTCACCGAGGGGCATCCGCAGTTGGCGAATCCGCACGACGCGATCGGCCAGCGACACATCCAGTGCCGTATCGCCGATGGGAAGGTCCCGTACCGCGCCCTGCGTCCAACGTCCGCGCACACTCACGCCGGGATTTTCCGTTGTCCCGCGGACCTGTATCCGTCCGTCAATCAAGCCCGTCAAATGCGGCATATCCGCATTCACCAGATGCAGCAGGCGGGTAATATCGACCGCCGTCACTTCTCCCGCGCCTTCGATAGCGCCCGTCGGCAGACGGTAGCTCCCGTCGAAACGGTACACGCCGTCATGTTGACGGAACTGCGCGTGGCGCAATGCGACGACGCCGCCGTGGTAAGCGACCTCGGCGGAGGCGTCTTCCACGGCCTCGCCGTTAACCGTCAAGCCGTCACCGGTCACGGTCGCATAGACGGCGGGATCATCGGGCCGCCCGACAATGCGGCCTTGGGCACGGACAAATCCCTGCGCCTGCATCGTATTGCGCTCACGCAAAATCCGATCCACGTCGATATGGTCCGCGACCCAATCAATATTCAGCTGTGAAGGCGACGCCGTCCCCGTCGCGGTCACCGTGCCGTTATAGAGGGAGGCCCGGGCATCGAACGCCACCGCACCCGCCGCATACCGATAGTCGGCACGCATGTCCTGATAAAGCTCGCCTGCAACCGAGCCGTCCCACGCGTGAATCGCCCCCTGTACCTCAGGGGCGTCGATTGTCCCGCCGACGGTCAACGCATGGTCGAACCAGCCCGTGGCCAGCCCCTCCATTCCTGCAGCGGCAAGCCAATGTTCCAAGCGGCCGCGCGTGCCTTGGGCACGCAAATCAAGGCGGCCGTTATCACGCAGGTCGATGGTCCCCGCCACGGTCTGCATCCCGTCTTCATCAAGCCATCGGCCGTCCTGCAATATCATTCGGCCGTCCGCATACCGGACATGCCCCGTCACGCGGCGGAACGCCACGCCTTTGATTGCGCCGTCACGCGCGGATACCGAGGCCTCGATGTCCGGGGCGTCCGTAGCTCCCGTCACCGTCCCGGCCGCGGTCAACCGCCCCGCCATGTCCACACCGGCCGCCGGTGCCAGCCGCGCAAGCGGCAGGTCATTGGCTGTCCAGCGCAAATCGGCGGTATCGCCCCATGTACCCGTCGCGGAAAACGTGCCGCCGTCCGCCGTTCCCGTCAGCCGCCGTACCAAAATATCCCCGTCGGCTATCGCGATATCCGCCATCGCCGTATCCGCCGTCACACCGCGCGCACCGACGCCCGTACCCTGCAATATCGCCTCGGCCTGCACCGCACCGTCCTGTGCCGCGACCTGCGCCGTACCGTTGATAATCCCCGTCACCGACTCGGAGAGAGGGAGAAGCGCCGCATCGACATTCGTCAACCGCACATCGCCGCGACCGCTCTTTGTCTGTAAATTATAATACCCGCTGCCGCGCACGCGCCCGTCGCCGATCCCCGTAACCGCGTCGGCGATGCGAACGACACCGCTCCGATAGGTAAATCGGGCAAACGCCCGCGAAATCGGCGTATCTTCCCAACGGCCGTCCGCCATCATCAGCGCACCGTCCGCCGCAAGATCCGTCGTCGTACCGCCGATATGCACGTTACCCGCCACTTTCCCTTGCAGCGGGATCGCCGCCAAGCGATTCGCTTCGACGCCTGTCGTACGTACATCCACGTCAAGTGCAGGGTCGGCCTGCAAAAGGACCCGTCCCTGCGCCTCCAGCGGCTGCTCGTTGACGGTCAACTTCGTCCGCCAGAACGACACTTGCCGCGGGTCGACCTCGACATCGCCCGTAAGATCCGCCACGTGATAGGTATCGTCATAGGTCAATGCACCGTCTTCGAGCCGGCCTTTGACCCGGTACGACAGCACACCCTCCCGGCGCGACACGTCCGCAGTCCATTCACGCGCCTCGCCCGCCGTGATTTGCAGCGGGATATCCTGCGGCAGGACACGCATGGCCAGCATCAGCGGCGTGCGGTCGCCCTCGGCCTGCAGAGCAAAGTCATCCGCGGACGTATAAGAGCCGCGGGCATGCAGCGAGCCCGACGCATGCGCCAAACGAACGTCCCCCGTCACCTGCGGATATTCGGACAAATCGACCAAGGCCTGAATCGACTGCAAGGACAACGGCGGCTCGTCTTGGAATGTCAGCTCGGCACGGCCGTCATTCACGGCAATTTTCGCACGCAAAGAGAAGGGCGTTTGCGTGTCCTTTTCTTTGATCAGCGTGTTGATATTCCACGACCGGTCCGCCTCTTCGCGCAAGTACACCGTCGGCGCATCCAGCTCGATCCGATCGATCACGCTCAACGCCTCGCGGTCCGTCAACAAATATGCCGCCAGCCGCGGGATTGTCCACCCCACGGTCAACCCGTCGAGCACCGCCACCGTCCGCCCTTCGGCATCACGGACAATGACATCGCGTGCCGTCACATCCAGATTGCCGTTGATATGCAATTGCTCGTACTGCACCGTCCCGTTGAGATTTTCCGCCAAGGCACGGTCAATCCACTCCGGTGCGGCATCGGTGAGCTGCGGCACCAATACGCCGTATACACCGATCCCCGCACCGACAGCCGTTCCGGCAATACCGGCCAGCCATTGTTTGGTCGTCAGACCCACTTTCGACTCCCTTCCCCGCCGCCCCGCCATCTTGCGGCCGGAGGTCTTGATTTCATCCCAGGATGTTCCCGATCAATGCGCCGAGTTACACCTACTCACGTGCCGTCCGCGGCTGCGTTTCACGTACCACCGCGGGTACCCCCATCGCCTGCTCCAAACGCGCCAGACCGACATTGTAATCAAACAACGCCGTTACATAATTCGTCCGCGCCTGGTCGAGCTGCAACTGGGCGTCGAGTACGTCGAGGTTGATCCCCACGCCCGCACGATAGCGTACCCGTGCGATAGCGAAGGCTTCCTGTGCCTGTTCGACGATACGGGTATGCGTTGCAATCCGTTGCCGCGCACTTTGGGCGTCAAGATACGCCTTGGTGACATCCAAACGGATACCTTCCCGTGCTTGGGCGAGCGTTTCGCGCGCTTCCTCGAGATGCGCTTTCGCCCCCGCCGTCTTGGCCGCCGTAGCACCGCCGTCAAAAAGCGGCCAGCTGACCGCACCCGTTACGGTCCAATTTTCATTCTTAAATCCCGGGAAATCCTTGTCCTGCCAACTCATCTCCGCCTTGACGCCGACTGTCGGCAAATGGCCGGCTTTCGCTCCCGCCAGCTGCGCCTCGGCCGCACTGACGCCGAGTTCCGCCTGCATCAGTTCCCAGCGATGATCCAAGGCATACGCCACCGCCTGATCGAGCGAGAGCGCCAGCTCACGTTGCGGCAAATCGCTCTTATCCGCTCGGAGCGTCGTCGTCTGCGGCAAACGCATCAAATGATTCAAATTCGCCTGCGCAAGCGCCGCGCCGTTGGCCGCGGCAATTTGCTTTTCCTGGGCATTCGCCAATGCGACTTGCGATGACAATACGTCGAGTTTGGCGACGACACCCGCGTCAAAATGCGCCTGTACATTGTCCACATGCGCATGCAGGTTCTCTACCGCCGTATCCGCAATATCACGCAAATTCAGCGCTTCCACCAACTGGTAATACGCCGCCGTCGTCCGATACTTCACATCGGCCTCCTGCTTGACCACTTCCCACGCGGCGATATCGCGTGCGTCACGCGCCGCATCGATCCCCCGTTCCGCACGGCCGCCCGTCCAGATCGGCCATGTGACCGACAAACTGTTGTGGTAGCCGTGATCGATCTTTACGGGATAATCGACGATTTTTCCCGTCCGCGGATCGGTAATCTGCACAATTTCCGTTCGTGTCTTGAACTTGGAGCCGCCGAATTGGAAATCCAGTGACGGATTCTTGCTCGCCGCCACTTCCGACACCGTCGCCGCCGCAGCGCGGGCCTTATGCTCCGCAATGCGAATGGCGTGGTTTTGATTGACCGCCAACTGTACCGCCGTCGGCAAATCGATTGCCAGCGTTTCTCCCGTCACAGGCGCTACCGTTGCAATCGGCACGACTCCCGTC
Source organism: uncultured Veillonellaceae bacterium (assembly GCA_902488965.1). Classification (GTDB taxonomy): domain Bacteria; phylum Bacillota; class Negativicutes; order Veillonellales; family Negativicoccaceae; genus CAMCNU01. The sequence continues at coordinate 3,049 of CABTYA010000008.1, read as the reverse complement.
ACGACGTCGAGCCCCGTCACCGTCTTTGTCATCTGTCCATCGGCCGCGGTCGCCGTCATACCGACTCCGCACGCCAGCAACACCGCTGCCGCCCGCATCGCTGTCCGTTTTGTCCCCTTCATCCTATCCGTCCTTTCTTACAATGTATAACCGGCCCCGATATACCAGCCGCCATCCGGCGAGCTGTTCGGCCAAATCGCCTGTCCCAACAGGCTCCATTCCTTGTCCGCCTGCCATTGGGCGCGCAACCGATAGTGCATGTCGTTCAAATCATAGGCCTCGGCCGTCCATTTCCAATTGCCGCGCCGATAATCGACCCCTGCGCCCGGTTTGCTGCGTACCATACCGATCCGCCCCGTCCAATCGCCGTTACGCTTACCGTATTGCAGATTAAGTTTGGTTTCGTCACCGATACCTTCCCCGCCGAGACGGACAAATCCGTTCTCCCGACCGATATCCGTACCGACCTCAAAACCGTACTTGCTTTGTTTCATATTATACAACAAATTGAGATGCGCTCCCGCAAATGCGCCCGCCGCTTTCGGACCGCTCCGCAAACGGTCGGACACCACGCGGGCGTTGTTCGACGTCTCGCGCATATTATGTAAAATCGCCCGCAAATCGCCGCTCGCCTGTCCGTCTCCGTCCAGCCGCGCCAGCAACGCCTGCATATCAGTACTGAGCGCTTCAATCGAGCCCGAAAGAACGATCATCTCTCCCGACAGTGTTTCGACATTGGCGACCGTGTGTTTGAGCGACGACTGCAGCTCTTCATCACCGACAATCCGATTGACCGAGTCCATCGCCTGCTGCATCGACACAATCAGCCGGTCGGCCTTGCGCATCAGCGCATCCATACCGCCCGTCGGTCCGCCCGCGACAACATCTCCCGCCGCCAGATACCCCGTTCTGCCGTCGCCCGGTACGATTGCCACATAATGCTCGCCCATGACGCCCGTCGTCTCAATCGTGAATTGCGAATTTTTCGGGATTTCGACATCCTCGTTGATTTTCAGCCGCACCGCCACCTCTTGGCCGCGTACGCGCACATCATCCACCCGGCCGATATCGACGCCCGAATAGCGCACGACATTGCCTTTGGACAGACCGCCGACTTCACGGAATATCGCTTCCAGCGGATAGCCGTCCTTACCGAACAGCACCAGATGCGACAATTGGCCGAGTACGACGGCGCACAACAGCAAGCCGGCCAGTGTAAACGCCCCTACCTTCGCTTCCGTGGTCCACTTCATCAACGATCTCCCTCCGTGACTTGCGCATCTCCGCTGTCCTCAAAACTTTCCTCACCGCGCAAAAACTGTTGCACCAACCGCTCACGCGACTGCAAAAAAGCCGCTGTCGGTGCGATTTCCAAAAAACATCCCTGATGCAAAAATGCCATCCGATCGGCAATCTTGCGGGCTGATACCAACTCGTGCGTCACCACGACCGCCGTCGTCTCCAGTGTCCGCTGCGTCTCCATAATCAACCGATCCACCGTCGCCGACCGAATCGGGTCAAGCCCGGCGGTCGGTTCGTCATACAAGACGATTTCCGGATGCGTCGCCAGCGCCCGTGCCAGACTGACGCGCTTTTTCATCCCGCCCGACAAGCTGGCCGGCATCGACTCCTGTCGGCCGTCGAGACCGACCCGCGCCAACGCCGCCGCCACTTCCCGGCGAATCTCGTCCTCCGTCAGCTCGCCGCGCCGCCGCAACCCGAACGCGACATTTTCACCGACCGTCATGGAATCGAACAGCGCCGAATACTGAAACACCATTCCCATCCGGCGGCGCACCTCGTTCCATTGCCGCTCCGTATAATCCGTCACGTCTTCGCCGTCAATCAGCACCCGCCCGGCATCCGGCCGTACCAAGCCGATGATAACCCGCAAAATCGTCGATTTGCCGCTGCCCGACGCCCCAAGAATGACCATCGTCTCGCCGCGCTGCACCGTCAAATCCACACCGTCCAATATCGTCCGTTCGCCCAAGCGCACCGTCACCTGTTGTAATTCGATCATGGCGCCTCCTAAAACAATACCGACGACAACAAATAATTCACGGCGAAAATCATCACCATCGCATACACCACCGTCTGTGTCACCGCAATCCCGACGCCTTCCGCGCCGGACTTGGCCTGCATCCCGCGATCACAAGCGATCACGGCGATAATCATCCCGAAACAAACCGTCTTGATCATACCCATATACACATCGGCCGGCACGACAAACGTATCAATCGACGTCCAATACGTATGCGCCGAAATACCGTTCACCAACGTCGCCACCAACATCCCGCCGAACGTTCCGATGACAAGCCCGAAAATATCGAGCAGCGGCAACATCAGCATGCATGCGACCATCCGCGGCACGACGAGATAGCTCACGGGGTCGGTCGCCATGCACCGTAGCGCATCGATTTGCTCCGTCACCTTCATCGTCCCGATTTCCGCCGTCATCGCCGCACCCGCGCGCCCCGCCAGCACGACACCGGCCAGCGCGGGACCCAGTTCGCGGCCCATCGCCAACGTCACAATCGCCCCGATGGAAAACTCCGCCCCGTAGCGGATGAGCTCGGACGCAATCTGCACCGTCATCACCATGCCGGTAAAGAGCAATGTCAAACTGACGATCGGTGCGGACTTGACCCCCAAGAGATACATCTGGCGGATTGTCTCCTTCACCGAAAGCGACCCGATTCGCCGCCACGTCATCACGAGCAGACGCACCGTCGCGCCGATTTGTGCCAGCACTGTCAATGTAGTTGTCCCAAGTGAAGTAAGCAACGCCTGCATACGGTTCTCCTTCCGATTACTCTATCTATTTATTTTAACATAGTTTGCCCGTTTACGGCGACAGCATCGCCCGTACCGCCCGCACCGTTTCACCCCCAAGCGCTCTCTGCCCTCTCACCCCTACGTATATCCCGCTTTACCTCGCAACGGGCAAATAAAAAATCTTCGGAAGGCATATGCCTTCCGAAGATAGTAAAACATGTTCTTAGAACATCCAGCGCAAGCCGAGATCCGCACGCCAGTCTTCCTTGAA
>CABTYA010000007.1 GCA_902488965.1 uncultured Veillonellaceae bacterium | reverse complement strand
GTGCGAAACCAAAATCACCGTCGTATGCTGTTCTTCATGCAAGCGGGTAATCTGGGCGTAAATCTCGCGCCGTCCCACGGGGTCCAATCCCGCCGACGGCTCATCGAGTACGAGATAGTCCGGCTTCATCGCAATCACGCCCGCAATCGCCACGCGGCGCATCTGTCCGCCCGACAAGCGAAAGGGCGAACGCGAAGCGAATTGCCGATAGGGCAGACCGACAAAGCGCATTGCGGCCCGCACCCGTTCCTGCACGACGTCTTCTTCCCAGCCCAAATTGCGCGGTCCGAAGGCGATATCTTCCGCAATCGTTTCTTCAAAGAGCTGATGTTCCGGATACTGGAATACCATCCCGACCCGCCGGCGGGCCGCTTTGGCCTCTGCGCCGGTACCGGCGAGCGATACGTCATCGACCGTCACCGTACCCGTCGTCGGGGTCAACAGGCCGTTCAGATGCTGAACGAGCGTGGATTTTCCCGAACCGGTATGCCCGATAATCCCGACAAATTCATGCCGGTGCAATTCCAAATTGATTCCTTGCAGGGCGACTTTTTCGTACGGCGAACCCTTGCCGTACACGTACGACACCTGTGTTATACGTATGGACATAATGCATCTCCCAACTCCGTCGCCGTCAATACATCGGCGGGGACGGGTACTCCCTGCGCCCGCAGGTGAGCCGCCACCTCGGTCGCCACCGGTACTTCCAAGCCCAGCTCGAGCAGCGGCTCGACTTGGGAAAAGACTTCCCGCGGCGTTCCCGTCGTGACGATGTGGCCGTCTTTCATCACGATGACACGGTCGGCGGTCAGCGCTTCTTCCATGAAATGCGTGATATACACGACCGTCATTCCCAGCGTCCGATGCAGGTCATGCACCGTCGCCAGTACCTCGCGCCGACCGCGCGGATCGAGCATCGCCGTCGGTTCGTCGAGAATGATTGCCTGCGGCTGCATTGCCAACACGCCCGCAATCGCAATCCGCTGCTTTTGTCCGCCCGAGAGCAGATGCGGCGCATGCGTGCGGTATTCCTGCATGCGCACGGCCGTGAGCGCCGCATCGACCCGCCGTCGCAACTCCGGACGCGGTACGCCGAGGTTTTCCGGGCCGAAAGCTACATCTTCTTCCACCACGGCCGCCACGATTTGGTTATCCGGGTTTTGGAATACCATGCCCACCCGGCGGCGGATATCCCACAGGCGGCTCTCGTCATTGACCGAGATTCCGTCCACCAAAATATCGCCCTCCGTCGGGGTGAGCAATACATTCAGATGCTTGGCGAGAGTCGATTTGCCGCTGCCGTTCGTACCGATAATCGCGACAAACTCCCCGTGCGCGATCGTCGCCGAGACGTCTTCAAGGGCAAACGCTTGCTCCCCTTCTTCGTCCATATACGCATGGCTGACATGATCGATCACAAACATCGCTTTCGATTCTATCATCGCTTTCGTATCCTTTCCGTTGGTTATCTTTACCTATTGTATCATAGTCCGTCGCAATGTCTACACCGCGCAAAGAAAAATATTGACAAATGAAAACGGAACGCCCCCGCGTTCCGTTTTTTTATTGCCGCTCCTCAGCCATCGCGGCAAAGTGCAAGGTAAATGTCGTCCCCTGCCCCTGCTCGGAATGGACACTGATTTCCGCCCCGTGCATATCGGCGATATCTTTTGCAATCGCCAGTCCCAGCCCGTTGCCGCCCGTGTCCTTCGTCCGCGACGAGTCCACCCGATAAAAGCGCGTAAAGATATGTTTCTGATCCTCCTTGGCGATCCCGATGCCTTCATCGCGAATCACGACCGTGACGCTGTCGCCGTCCGTCCGTGACGACAGCCAGATATGCCCGCCCTCCGGCGTGTACTTGGCTGCGTTTTCGATGAAAATCCGCACCAACTGTTTAATCAGTGCATCGTCGCCTTCGACGGTCGCGGCCTCGTTTGCCTCGAGGACCCATTGATGCGCGTCGCCGTCCATCACCTTGGCGCCTTGCCAAATCGACTCGATCAGCTTTTGCATATTGACCGGCTGCCGCTGCATCCGAATTTCGCCCGACGATGCCCGTGCCAAAAAGAGCAGCCGCTCGATCAGACCCTGCATATACGAAGTCTCGCCCTGTATGGCCTCGAGGCCTTCGCGCAGCGTCTCGGGGTCTTCCGCCCCCCAGCGCGCCAGCATATCGGCATAGCCGCCGATGACGGTAATCGGGGTGCGCAATTCATGCGAAGCGTCGCTGACGAATCGCTTCTGCTGGCGGATTCCCGTTTCAATTCGGTCCAGCGCCCGATTGATGACGACCGCCAGCTCGTACTGTTCGTCTTTCGCCCGCGGCACCGGCACGCGGTGCCCCATCTCGTTGGCCTCGATTTGACGCAGCGGCGCGAGCATCGCCCGCATCGGCGCCAGTACCCGATTTGTCAAAAACAGCCCCGCCAAGATGGTGATTCCCAGACTTGACAAAATCGTGATGATCACCTGGCGAATGAGCAAATCGACGAAGGATTTCTCTCGCCCCGCTTCCCGCCAAAATTCAAAATAATACACCGTGCCGCTCGGGGCAACCCAGCGCTGCCAAAAGCGATACGACATATCCTCCGTGATCTCGACGCTTTCTCCGCTCACCGTATGCTCAATCGCATCGATTCGTTCCTGCGAGAGATTGTCGATCGCGGTAAATCGCGCATAGTTGTCGAGCAGCGGACGACCGTATTTGTCGTATACGATTACCGTCACATACGGCACGACATTGTTCGCACTGAGTGTGCGCGCGCCGAGATCGCCGCGCTGCTCCACATAGGTGAGCACCCGATGCGCACTCTCGCGCACGTCGGTCTGCATCTGCCGCATTAAGATGTAATAGATACTCCCGATTGCCAGCATAGTCGCAAAAACGAGGATCATCAACATGATCCCCGTATACATCACCGTCAGTTTTGTCGACAGCGGCACCGCAATTGATCTGATTCGTGTTCGAGCAGACTCAATCGCGCGCCACATAACCGATGCCCCGCACCGTATGGATATATTTCTTGCCGACTACTTCGTCGACCTTGCTGCGCAAATAGCGGATATACACATCGACAATATTGGTATCGCCGACATAGTCGTATCCCCAGACATCTTCCAAAATTTGCTCGCGGTTGAGAACGGTATTTTTGTTCTTCGCCAAGTACGTGAGCAATTCAAATTCTTTCTTCGTCAAATTGATGATCGTCGTGCCGACCTGCACTTCATGCCGATCGGGGAAAATGTACAAATCCTTCACATGATACGACGATTCGTTGAGCTTGTCGCCGCCGACGCGTTTGCGCAACAGCGCACGAATCCGTGCCAGCAACTCCTTGCTGGAAAACGGTTTCGTCAGGTAGTCGTCCGCCCCGTGGTCAAGCCCCGAAACTTTCGAATCGACATCGTCTTTCGCCGACAAAATTAAAATCGGGATATTGCTGATTTCGCGCACGCGCTTGCAAATGCTGAATCCGTCTTCGCCCGGAAGCATCAAGTCGAGCAAAATCAAATCGAAATGCCCCTGCCCGATATGATCGATGACATTGGTGCCCGTAAAATCGATCACGCAGCTATAGCCGGCGTGTTCCAATTCCAATTGTAAAAATCGTGCAATTTTCTTTTCGTCTTCGACAACCAAAATTTTTTCGTTTGCCATGACAATTCCTCCTTCATTCATGTTTGCCTATTCGGCATCGATTTTCTTCTCATACTCTCTTGATTATAACTATACTCCTTAAATGCTCATTTTTCAATATTTTCACTAACAGTGATTCAATTTATGTTTTTCTATTAGAAAATGTCATGACCCGTCCATAGTGCAAAACCGTCTCCCTACACGTTGTCAAGACTATACGTACGCTGTTTTTGCGTGTTTTTACCGAGCTCTTCTCTTTCCCCCATATCGTTTTTTCTCGTGAAAAAATTCCGCTCAGTAAAATTTTGTTTATTTTTCACTTTTTATTGTTAGCGTCCATCCCCGACCTTGCTCTCTCTTGCGCAGCCGCGTTCGTCCCTGCGAGAAATGATATAATACAGAGAAGGAGTGAGTGCGTGAACGAGATTGATTTATCACAAACATTACAACAATATTTCGGCTTTACATCCTTTCGCCCGTCACAAGAAAAGATCATCCGATCGCTCTTGGCCGGGCGCGATACGCTGGCGGTATTGCCGACGGGCGGCGGCAAGTCGCTCTGCTACCAACTGCCCGCACTTTGCCGGCAGGGACTGACCATCGTCATCTCGCCGCTGATCGCCCTGATGAAAGACCAAGTCGATACGCTCACACAGCAGAACATCCCGGCGACGATGCTCAATTCGGCGGTATCGCAAGACGACTACCGGGCGCGTATGCGGGCGCTTCGTCGCGGGGAATTGCGCCTGCTGTACGTCGCGCCGGAACGGCTGGAATCGACGTATTTTCTGCAGTTTTTGGCGAGTTTGCCGGTGACGATGCTGGTCGTCGACGAGGCGCACTGCATCAGTGAATGGGGACATGAATTCCGTCCGAGCTATCGTACGATTTGGCGGGCGATCGACGCCCTGCCGCGGCGGCCGGTCATCGGCGCGTTTACCGCGACGGCGACACCGCGGGTGCGCGAGGACATTCTCACGGAGCTGCACCTGCACGATCCCGCCGTCTTTGTGGAAGGATTTGACCGCCCGAACCTGTACTTCGATGTATCGACCGAGGGCGACGGCTACATCGCGGACTATGTCCGCGCGCATGACGGCGACAGCGGCATCATCTACTGCGCCACACGCAAGCGCGTTGATGAGCTGTACCTCACCCTGCAGGGAGCGGGTGTCGATGTGACCAAGTACCATGCGGGCATGAGCGAAGACGCGCGCAACCGGGCGCAGGACAATTTCGTCTATGACCGCTGCCCGGTGATTGTCGCGACCAACGCCTTCGGCATGGGCATCGACAAATCCAACGTCCGCTATGTCCTGCATGCGCAACTCCCCGCCAGTATGGAGGCGTACTATCAGGAGGCGGGGCGCGCGGGACGCGACGGCGAACCGAGCGAGTGCATCCTGCTGTACCACGGCGGCGATGTCCGCATCCGCAAATACATCATCGACCACAATCCGAGCGACCCCGATGCCCTGCGCCGGCTCTATGAGGTCATCGACTACTGCAAGACCGACCGTTGCCTGCGCGCGTGCCTGCTGGGCTATTTCGGCGCCAAGACCGACGCGCGCTGCGAGCACTGCGGCAACTGCCGCCGCCCGCACGCCATACAGGACGTGACCGCCGATGCGCTCGATGTCCTGCGCGCCGTCCGCGGCACGCGCGAACGCTACGGCATCGCCGGTATCAGCCGCCTCCTGCGCGGCCGCCTCACCGACCGCGATCGGCATGTCGGTCTGGACAATGTCGCGGGCTACGGTACACGCAGCGGCGTGACGGAACGAGCCGTCCGCGCGGAAATCGACCAATACATCGATGCGGGGATACTCTATCGTCACGGCGATAAATATCCGCTCCTCGGTCTGACCGCACACGGAGACGCCGTGCTGGCCGACCGTCGGCGCGTCACCGTCGCCGTCCGCTCCCCCCGACGGGTCAGCGCACCGCCCGCCCGCACACCGGCCTCCCCGCTTTTTGCCGCCCTGCGGGCGAAACGCAAAATCATCGCCGCCGACAAAGGCGTACCCCCGTATGTGATTTTTTCCGATGCGACGCTGTCCGAGATGGCGATCGCCAAGCCGCGCACATTGGCCGAGTTCGGCCGCATCAAAGGCGTCGGCGACTTTAAGAAAACCGCCTACGGCCCCGCATTTATTCAAGTGATTCAAGACATGGAGGACTCATGAGCTACGCAGATACCCAATACCTTGACTGTGTCGAACGCATTCTCGCAAGCGGCAGCCACGGCAACAACCGAACCGGCATGCCCGCACGCAAACTGCCGCATCAAATCATGCAATTCGACTTGGAAGAAGAATTTCCGATTTTGACGACCAAATTCGTCGCCTTCAAAACCGCGGTGAAAGAGCTGCTTTGGATTTGGCAGATGCAGTCCAACGACGTGCGCCGCCTGCAAGCGATGAATTGCCATATTTGGGACGAATGGATGCTTCCCGACGGGACCATCGGCAAAGCCTACGGCTACCAACTCGCCAAGTACCGACAGGTCGACACCCTGCTCGACACCCTGCGTACCGACCCCGACAGCCGCCGCATGGTCGTTTCGCTGTGGAATACGGCCGATCTCCCCGAGATGAGCCTGTATCCCTGCGCTTTTCTCACGATGTGGGACGTCGCGGACGGCCGCCTGAACTGCATGCTCGTCCAACGCTCCGGCGATATGGGACTGGGCGTGCCGTTCAACATGACGCAATACGCGGTTTTGGTCCATCTCATCGCCCGCGCGACGGGGCTGCGTCCGGGACTTTTCACCCATGTCATCAACAATGCGCACATCTACGACAATCACGTCGAGGCGCTGCGCACGCAGCTGGCCCGCCGCAACCGGGCCCTGCCCGCACCGCAGCTCGTCCTCACCGAAGGCATCACCGATTTCTATGCCTTCACCCCCGAAGACATCACGCTCGACGGCTACGAGCACTTGGGTAAACTCGCCATGGAGGTGTCCGTCTGATGCTCAATCTCATCGTCGCCGTCGCCAAAAACGGAGCGATCGGCAAAGACAACCGCCTGCTCTGGCATCTGCCGGGCGACCTGCCGCGGTTCAAACGGCTCACCACGGGGCATCCGATCATCATGGGGCGCAAGACCTTCGATAGCCTGCCCGGCATGCTCCCCGGCCGTCCGCACATCGTTCTCACCCGCGATGCCGCCTGGGCCGCGGCGCACCCCGCGGTGCGGACCTATGCCTCCGTGACCGACCTGCTCGACGCGCTCGACCCGCACACGAACTACTTCATCATCGGCGGCGGGGAAATCTACCGCGCCCTGCGTCCGTATACCGAGCGGCTGTACCTCACCGAGGTGGACGACGCCCCCGCGGCGGATACGTTTTTCATGCTGCCCGACCCGCAGGAATGGACCTGCCTCGAACGTACTTCCGTCCCCGCGGGCGAGACGCACCCCGCCTATGACTTTGCGACTTACGTCCGCCACGCCGATACATAAACAAATAAAAACAGCGAATCGTCGATTCGCTGTTTTTATTTGCCCGTATCGTTACCAGTCGCGCATATTCGCCAATGCGCTTTCGGTGAAATCCGCAAAATAGTTCCGATCATCGTCCATACTGCACACCGTCAAGAGCCGCATGCGGTCATCGTAATACCGCCCGTAGACCCGCAGTGAGAGCGGCACCACCGCACCGCCGTCCGTATGTAACAGGAAACGCGCGCCCGCGGTGACAACGTCGTCGCTCCCCGCCCGCAGGGAGTACGTATCTTCCCACTCGGTCACGGTGACCGCCGCGCCCGTCGCATGCTCAAGCCATTCCTCATTGAGGACGTGGCGATGCAGCAGGTCTTCCCACTCGCGCTCGCCCATATGCCATTTGATATCATACGCATCCATCTTCGCCGGTTTCGGGACGCTCATCGTCATCCACACGGCCGTCGAAAGCACGTTGCCGTGCGGACTGATAATCTGATAGCCCGTATATTGCGCGGCGCGCCGCTTGACGACCGTCTCGTGCGTATCCGTATCGGGCGAAACCGAGGTGATGCGGATATTGGCGAGCGCCTTCATCCGCGCCTGCTGCTCGCGCGCCCATTCATACAAGGGGTGCATCACCGTTTTCTCTTCTTTTTTCTTCTCGACCGGTTCGATTTTGACCGCCTGCGTCGGCGTCAATCCCGGGATCGTATCCAAACGGATGACCCGCGTGTCGTCCGGCACGCTCACCCGTCCCCAATCGGTCAATGTTACATCTTTGGCCCATCCCGACATCGTGCAGGCACATGCCAGCGTCAATGCGACGGCCGCGGTACGAATTGTATTCATCTGATTCCTCCTTCGGTCGTGTCCATCTTCGTCACGGTCCACAATACCCAAACGGTATCCTGTTCCGTCAGTACACGTGTATGCATTTGCACGACAACGTCGTGCGATCCCGGATGCGTCTCACGGACTACCGCCGTCTGTGTCATCGTCGTCGCCGTATCTCCTGCCGGCCGACGCGCCGAACGCTCCCATGCCGCCACCTCAACATGCGCGTCGGTCACGGCGCGGTCGTCCGTCCGTTTAATGGTCAAGCCGCCGACTCGATGCGCCACTGTCATCAAGTAGCGAAACGCTACCGCCTGTTCCCGCTCGATGGTCTGCCGCACCCGCTCCGTCAGCCGTGCGCCGAGTTTCTCCCGCTCCTCGGCCGTCAGCACGCGGGCACCGTCGTCCGTTGCCGTACCGAGCATCCGCTCCGCACCGAGTACACGTTTCGGTACGGCCAGCAACAATGCCCCCGTCGTGTGTCCCTCCTGCGTCAGCCGAACCGCGCGCGCGGCACGAATGATACGCTGACGTTCGGGCACGGACACCCGCTCCAACGGCGGGAAAAATCCTTCCGCGATATACTCGTCCACCAGTCCCGATACATAGAGCGGGTAATCCGCCGTGCCGTAATCACGCAGCAGAAGCTCCTCATTTCCCGCCGCTCCCGGTGCAACGGCCGTAACGCTCGCCCCCTCGGGAAGTAATTGCGCCAACACCCGCTTGGCGTCGCTTTCCTCAATCCGACTGAACGCCTCCGTCGCCGGAGCCCAATTCGTCATATATTGCCGCTCCCACTCCTGCGGTACGGTCAGCACCGATGCCGCCTGCGCGGCAGGCCATGCCAGAACGGCCGCTGCCAGTGCCGCACCGACTGCTGTGATGATTCTCATCTCTATCCCTCCCGTCGATGACTACGGCTATTATAATATGACCGCCCCGCGGTCGGCAATATCCCGAACGGCAAAACATCGGATTGCAATCGCAATCCGATGTTGTCTTAATCCGCCTGCAAATTTTTTTCGATGAGCCGATCTTTCATCTCCTGCAATTTCGGCGAAATATTCACTTCCATAATCTCCGGATTATCCAGTCGGATATATTCCGGCCACAACCGTTCAATCTGCTCATCGGCATAGGCCGCAATCTCACGCAGCGACGGCAAATCGTACACCAGCCGACCGTAGCGAATCACCGGCCGCAGCATGTTGCGCACGTAGTACGCCCCCGGTGCGAGCCGTTTGCGGCGCCAACGGTACGGATGCGACACCAGCTCGTACTCGTTTTCCTCACTGATGACCTCATCGACCAGGCAGACCACATCCGTGATCATCTTGCCGCTTTCGCGATGGTAAAACCGCCGCGTATCCTTGCGTCCCGGGTTCGTCATCTTCTCCGGATTGTCGGAAAATTTCATCTTCGGGATCAATACCCCGTTTTCTTCCTGCGCGGAAAGCTTGTACACGCCGCCGAGCGCCGACGTGCCGTCCGCCGTGATCAGTTTCGTCCCGATTCCCCACGCATTGATTGCCGCGCCCTGTTCTTTCAAGCTGCGCACCAAGTACTCGTCAAGGTCGTTCGACGCGGTGATGATCGCATCGGGGAATCCCGCCGCATCGAGCATTTCCCGTGCCTTACGCGACAAATACGCCAAATCGCCGCTGTCGAGCCGTATCCCGTACTGCGCCGGCAGCCGCCCCGCCGCGCGCAACTCCTCAAACACGGTAATCGCATGCGGCACGCCCGACTCCAGCGTGTGATACGTATCCACCAGCAAGACCGCGTTTTCATACTGCCGGGCATATTCGCGGAACGCCTCCAGCTCGTCGGCAAAACTCATCACCCAGCTGTGCGCCATCGTGCCGACCGCTTTCATCCCGAAGCGCCGTGCCGATTCGACGTTACTGGTCGAGTTGAAACCGCCGACGATGGAGGCGCGCGCCCCGTAATGACCCGCGCTTTCACCCTGTGCCCGCCGCAAACCGAATTCCATCAGGCTGTCATGCGGCGCAACCGTACGGATTCGCCGTGCCTTCGTCGCAATCAGGCTCTCGTGGTTCATGATCATCGTAATGCCCGTTTCAATCAGGAGCGCCTGTGCTTTCGGCGCCTCGATGCGTACCAGCACTTCGCCGGGAAACGCGACCGTGCCTTCGGGCATCGCATAAATCGAGCCGGTGAATTTCATTGCGGCCAGCCATTCGAGGAAGCCCTCCTCAAACGCGCCCGTTTCGCGCAAGTACGCGATTTCCTCCGGACCGTAGGTGAAATCCTGTAAAAAACGCACCAGATGTTCCACCCCTGCAACGACCGTGTACCCGCCCTTGAAAGGATTCTTGCGGAACGTAAAATCAAATACGCAGGGCACATCCTGCGCACCGATCCGCCACAACCCCTGTGCCATCGTCAACTGATAAAAATCCGTCACCAAACCTTTATTCATTCCAACGCCCCCTTGTATTGTTAGCATTATACCACTTTTCAGTACACAATCGGCCGTTCTCTGTCAATCAGCGCGATGAGGCGGCCATCGGCGGATTACCGCCATCAACACCAGTGCCGCCAGCGAGAGTGCCGTGAAAACATGCAGTGCGGCACCGAATCCCGCCGTCGCGCTCCGCACCGTCGACAGCAAGAGCGGCCCCGCAATCCCTGCCGCCGCCCATGCGGTCAGCATTTTCCCGTGAATATTGCTCAGGTAGCGCAACCCGAACCGCTCCGCCAAGAACGCCGGCAATACCGCAAATCCGCCGCCGTAGCAAGAGATAATTCCCGCCATCCAGAGGCAAAACTCCCATTCATTGGCGGCGCCCGCGAGCCGACTGTACGCCACGGTCTGCCAACCGAAGAAGATAAGGTACGTGGCGGCGCGTCCGATCACGTCCGAGATCGAGGCCCATGCCAGTCTTCCGGCTCCGTTCACCAATCCCAGCAGACCGACAAATGCCGCCGCATCGGCCGCCGTCATCCCTACGGACTCACGTGCCAACGGTGCGGCGATACTCAACATCCCGATACCGCAAGTAATATTGATAAAAAATATCGTCCAAATCAAATAAAATGTCGGTGTCCGCAACGCCTGCGCCGCTGTCAACGAATGATCCGGCGCCGGCCGCACGGGTGCATCCGCCGCGACAGCCCGCTCGGGAGGCGGCGCAAGATACAGCGACGACAGCCCCATGACGACCGCATACGCCGCTCCGACAATACCGAACATCCGTCCCACCCCGAACGCCGCCGTCAGCTGCTGCATCACGGGTCCCGCCACCAACGCCGCAAATCCGAACCCCATCACCGCCAGTCCTGTCGCAAAACCTCGATGGCGGGGAAACCACTTCATCAACGTCGCCACCGGCGTGATATAGCCGACACCGAGACCGATACCGCCAATACAACCGTACGCGAGATAAAGCGCGGCAAGCGAGCCGGAGTCTACCGCCCACGCCGCCCCCCACAGCCCCGCCGTAAAACACAGTGTCGACAAAAGCCCCGAACGCCGCGGTCCGAGCCGCTCCACCGTCGGTCCGAGAAATGCCGCCGACATCCCCAAAAATAAAATCGCCAACGAAAATGTCCACTGTACCGCGGCAATATCCGCCTCCAACGCCGTCATGACCGGTCCCATCAAAACGCTCCACGCGTAGACCGAACCGATGGAAATGTGAATACCGACTGCTGCGACTGCCATGCCCCACCGATTTCGTTTCATATTGACCTCCGTTTTTGGATACACAAAAACAACCGACTGCCTGCGCAATCCATTGCCCAGACGGTCGGCTGCTCTTGGATATCGTACACGTAGTCAATTCTACTCTCACCGTCAGCACGGTATCCCCTATGTCGTCAGTGTACCAAATCCCCCTCCTCCGCGTCAAGAGAGAGACGGCGGCGGATTTCCCGCTGTCGGCGGTGCTATCTCGTTACATATAAAAACCACGCCCCGCGGGGCGTGGTTTCGATTCGCCGCGAATTAGAGTAATTCGTCGAGCGGTTTGTATTCGAGGTTCAGTGCGTCGGCAACGCCTTTGAAGGTCACATGACCGTCCAAGGTGTTGATACCGTTGGCCAAGCCTTTGTCATCGATGACGGCTTGTTTCCAGCCTTTGTTCGCAATCGCGATCGCATACGGCAACGTCGCGTTCGTGAGGGCAAAGGTCGAGGTATTGGCAACCGCGCCCGGCATGTTGGCGACGGAGTAATGAACGACGCCGAATTTGATGCGGACCGGATCTTCGTGCGTCGTCGGGCCGTCGACGGATTGGACCGCGCCGCCTTGGTCGATCGCAACGTCCACGATGACCGAGCCCGGTGCCATTTCTTTGACCATTTCGGTCGTAATCAGCTGCGGCGTCTTCGCCCCCGGAATCAATCCCGAGCCGATGACAACGTCGCTGTCTTTGACGGACTGCGCAATATTGAGCGGGTTCGAGGCGAGCGTCTTGACGCGTGCGCCGAAGATGTCGTCGAGTTCACGCAGACGGTTGAGGTTGTTGTCGATGATGGTAACGTCCGCACCCATGCCGACCGCCATTTTCGCCGCGTTCGTACCGACCGTACCGCCGCCGACGATGGTGACTTTGGCCGGAAGTACACCGGCAACGCCGCCCATGAGTTTGCCTTTGCCGCCGTTGATTTTTTCGAGGAAATGCGCCGCGACCTGAATCGACATCCGGCCGGCGACTTCACTCATCGGCTGGAGCAACGGCAAGCTGCGGCCGTCACGGCCGAGGACCGTTTCATACGCAATGCCGACGACTTTGTGCCGAAGCAGTGCATCCGTCAGTTCCGGTTCCGGTGCCAAATGCAGGTACGTGTACAGGATCTGCCCTTCGTGGAAGAGATCGTATTCTTCCGCAATCGGTTCTTTGACCTTGATGATCATATCCGAATCGTCAAAAAGTTGTTTTTTGTCGGCGATGATTTTCGCTCCGACTTCTTCGTATTCGGCATCGGTGATGAACGAGCCTTCACCCGCTCCTTTTTCAACAAAAACGGTATGACCCGCTTCCACCAGTGCATGCGCACCCGCCGGTGTCAAGCCGACACGAAATTCGTTGTTCTTAATTTCCTTTGCTACGCCAATTCGCATAATCTGACCTCCTGTGTCCAATAGAGTATACTAATTACCGAAGTCATTATATCACCATACTATGGAGTAAACAAGCGTTTTATACAAGTTTCGCATGTATTGTCAAATCGACATAACTGCCCGCGGCTATGCCGCGCAGTCATTATAGCATACACTATTACAAACGCCGTCGGGAAATACCCGACGGCGTTTGTATCATTCTTCTTTGCCCGCATGGAACGCGGCGATAATTTTTTCCGCTTCCTGATGCGGTACTTCTTCGTATTGGTAAAATTCCATATTGAATGTCCCGCGTCCCTGCGTCTGCGAGCGCAGCTCGGTCACGTAGGCGAACATCTTGCCCAGCGGAACCTGGGCGCGCACGACGGCGAGACCTTCGCGTTCGCCCGGTTCCATGCCGAGGATACGGCCGCCCTTGGAGGAGAGGTCGCCGACGATGGTGCCGGTGTATTCTTCCGGTACGATGACGTTGACGCTTTCAATCGGCTGGAGCAAAATCGGCCGTGCCTGCGGAACGGCTTTTTTCAGTGCCTGCGCCGCCGCCACCTTGAAGGCGAGTTCCGACGAGTCGACGGAGTGGTACGAGCCGTCATAGAGCGTCACTTGGATTCCGATCATCGGGTAGCCCGCAATCAGCCCTTTTTCCAATGTTTCCCGTGCGCCTTTTTCGACTGCGGGAATATATTGCCGCGGGACGGCGCCGCCGAAAATATCATCGATAAAGACGAATTCTTCCGTGCTCGGCTCGATACGGATAAAGACATGGCCGTACTGACCGTGCCCGCCGCTTTGTTTCTTGTGTTTGCCTTCGGCCTCGGCACTGCCGAGAATAGTTTCCCGATAGGGCACTTTCGGCTCGACAAGGCGGGCTTTCGCACCGTACTTGCGTTCCAGTTTGGCGAGGTTGTGCTGCAAGTGAATCTCGCCCATCGAGTAGACCAGCGTCTGTCGTACTTCGGGGTCTTTCACGACGATCAGCGTCGGGTCTTCGTCCGACAGTTTCATCAGGCCGGCGGTGAGTTTTTCTTCATCGCCCTTTGCTTCCGGCTCGACCGCAACGATGTAGAGCGGTTTCGGGAAGCGAATGCCGTCGTAAACGACGGGGAAATTCGCATCGGAGAAGGTGTCTCCCGTCTTGGCTTCCAGCTTGGGAATGACAATGATGTCGCCGACTCCCGCCTGGGTGAGCGGGACTTGCCGTTTGCCGACAAGGGTGAACATTTTCGTAAAGCGTTCCGTCTTGCGTTGGGTGCGATTGTAGAGTTTGTCGCCTTCCTGCAATTCGCCCGAGATGACGCGAATATAGCTCATCTTGCCCGCAAAGGGGTCGAGAACGGTTTTGAAGACAAACGCCGTAAAGGGATTGTCCGCATGGACGGTCACCGGCGCTTCCGTGTCGGGGTTACGTCCTTCCATGACGCGGGCCGACGCATCGGGCATGTAGCGGATGATGCGGTCGAGCATCTTGTCCAGCCCGATCTGCCGCTGTGCCGAACCGATCATGACGGGAGTGACCCGTCCCGATTTCATCCCTTCGCGCAAGCCCAAGCGGATCTCTTCGACGGTGAGCTCGCCGCCGTCGAGGTATTTTTCGAGCAGAATGTCGTCGCCTTCCGCCGCCGCTTCAATCGCCATCTCACGGACTTCTTTCGCCCGTTCCAAGTACGGCTCGGGGATCTCGATTTCACGTTCTTGGCCGCCTTCCCACGTCGTCGCGGTGAGTTTTACGATGTCGATGATGCCGGTGAAGTCCGCCCCGCTGCCGATCGGCAGATGCAGCGGCATGACCGATTTGCCGAACAGCTCGCGCATCCGGTTGAGCGTCGCGTCGTAGTCCGCCGGCTCGGCGTCCATCTTGTTGATAAAAATCATCCGCGGCAAATGCAGCTCGTCGCCGTACGCCCAAGCGCGTTCGGTATCGACTTCGACGCCCGACTCCGCAGAGACGACGATGAGAATTCCGTCACAGGCGCGCAATGCCGCGCGCACTTCGCCGGAAAACTCGCTGTACCCCGGTGTGTCGATGAAGTTGAGTTTATAGCCCTTCCATTCACAGGGCGCGATGCCCATTTGAATCGTGACGTTGCGTTTGATTTCTTCCGGTTCATAGTCCAACACGTGTTGATTGTCCGCTCCCGTGCCGACACTTTCCAATGCCCCGCTGACCACCAGCAAATTTTCCACCACTGCCGTTTTGCCCGCGCCGTCATGTGACAGCACGGCGACGTTACGCACATTGGCGCCTGCCTGTTCTTTCATCATACCGCCTCCTCATGACCGAACTATACTGTTGTCTTCATTCTCCCTGCCGCGGCGATTTCCTTTTTTCGTCAAAAAGAATCGCCGTGCCGTCCTTTGTAGCGTTCATTCGTCTCCCGCTCGGTGCGCATCGTCCGAAAGAGCGCCTCCTCGCCGCCCCGATAGCGTATCCGATACATCGTGTCGGGAATCAGCGCGTCCGTTTCGAGTCGCCACACGCGCGGATCGTCCGTCGCCGTGATGCGGCGGATTTCCTGCGTCGGCCACAGCGTGAACTCGCGCAGCTCCGTCGGCTGCGGTGCATCCGCCCCCAGCGTGATCTCGACCGTCCGCCCGTCGACCGCCCACGCCTCGTCAATCGTCACGGGCGTCACTTGCGGCTCCTTCGGTGCCGGCTCGGGCAGCGGCGGCGGGGCGACACTCGTCGCGCCGACAATCGGCCCGCTCGGTGTCGGCAGTACCGGCAACGGCGGCAAGAGCGACGCCGCCCCGGCCGTCCACACACCGACGCACCAGCACGCCGCCCACAGCATCATCTTGTTCATCCTATCCCTCCTGACTCCGCATTGTTGCGTTCTGTCTTTATTATACCAAAGAGAAGGCGTCTCCGTCGCACACCCGACAAAAAACCACGCCCGCAGGCGTGGTTCGTATCGTTTCTCTTTTCCGTTTATGAACAGGCGGCGGTCGCTCACTCTTCCGCCGGCATCACGCGGTGAATCAGCCGCATCGTGAGGGCAATCACGATCGCCACCACCGTCGCCAGCGCCATCCCTTTCAAGTGGAACGGCCCGACATTGAGCACCGCACCCGACAGCCCCGTAATCATCGTCACCGCCGTCAGAATCATATTCGACGGTTTCGTGTAGTCGACCTTACGGTCGACGAGCATGCGCAGGCCCGTCGTCGCGATAATCCCGAAGAGCAGCACGCAGACGCCGCCCATGACCGGCACGGGAATGCCGTGAATGACGGCCGCAATCTTACCGACAAAGGAGCACAGCACCGCAATCACCGCCGCGCCGCCGATGACCCACACGCTGTATACACGCGTGATGGCCATGACGCCGATATTTTCCCCGTAAGTCGTATTCGGCGTCGCCCCGGCAAAGCCGGAGAGGACATTGGCCAGCCCGTCGGCAAAGAGCGAGCGCGACAGCCCCGGGTCATGCATCAGGTCGCGGCCGATGACGTTGCTCGTCACGATGAGATGCCCGATATGCTCGGCAAAAACGACAAACACGGCCGGCAGAATGATGAAAATCGCCTGCCAGTTAAACACCGGCTGATAGAATGTCGGCACGGCCAGCCACGGCGCGGCCGCAATCGCATCCAAATCGACGATGCCCACGCAGAGCGAGGCGATATAGCCCGCAACGACCCCCGTCAAAATCGGAATGACCGAGAAAAATCCGCGTCCCAGCATCGACACCAGGACCGTGACCGCCAGCGTAAAGAGCGACACGCCGACGGCCTTGTCCGCCGGGATTCCCAGATCCGCCGCGGGGTCGCCGACCAATCCCGCCATCGACATCGCCGACGGGGCGAGCTCCAGCCCGATGATCGCCACAATCGCCCCCATAGCGGCCGGCGGGAACATCACGTCAATCCAATCGACGCCGACCTTGCTCACAATCAGCGACAGCAGCATGAAGCACAGACCGAATGCGATGAACCCGCCCTGGGCCGCACCGTAGCCGCCGAGCGGCAGCGACATCACCGTCAGTACCGGTGTGATAAACGCAAAACTCGACCCCAAGTACGCCGGCAGCCGCCCCTTACAAATCCACAAGTACAACAGCGTCCCGATGCCGTTCATCAAGAGCGCCGTCGCCGGGTCGACCTTGAGCAAAAACGGCACCAGCACCGTCGCCCCGAACATGGCGAACAAATGCTGAATACTCAGCGGAATCGTCTGCAAAATCGGTAATCGTTCGTCTACATCCACTATTTTTTTCATCGTTTCCTCCTCCGGCGCATGAAAAAAGGACTCGCCGACATGGAGAGTCCTCGCTCGTTTTGCGCTCATCCTTGTCAGCCTCACAGGACTGAATTAAAGGTTTTATCTGTTCTATTATACCGCATGATGCGCATTCGTCAAGCCCGCTCACGAAGATGCGGCACCCGCAGCGGCCGCCCGCCCGTCAGGGCTTCCCGATGCAGGGCGCGGGCCAGGCGTTCGCGTTTTTCACAAGCCACCTGCCAAATGCCGATGATCGTGCCGACCGCGGTCAGGCACATGACCATTGACGTACCGCCGAAGCTGATGAAGGGAAGCGGCACGCCCGTGACCGGCATAATGCCCACCGTCATGCCGATGTTATACAATCCCTGTCCCGCAAGCAATGCCGTCAGGCCGTAGATGCAGTATCTCCCGTAACGGTCGGGTGTACGCATCGCCATTCGCCACCCCAGCCACAGGATACCCACAAAACAGGCCAGCACCAGCACCGAGCCTAAAAAACCCTGTTCCTGCGCAAAAACGGAAAACGCAAAGTCCGTGTACTGTTCCGGCAGGTAGGCGTACTTACTGTGGCCGCGTCCCGCACCTTGCCCGACGAGACCGCCGGAGCCGACCGCGATGATGCTCTGCACACTTTGGTAGCCCAGATCCCGTGCATAGCGGAAGGGGTCATAGTAGACAATCAGTCGTTCCATCCGATAGGGCGCGTCCATGACCGCCCCCACGAAGAATATCACCAGCGCCGCCAGCGTAGCACCGATTTCCTTCAGTGAAAGTCCCGCGATGATGTACAGCATAATCGGCACGCCCAGGATAATCAGCACCGTCCCGAAGTCCGGCTGACGAAACACTTCGACGGCGAAAATAAAAGGAATAATCAGCGGTTTCCAGTCTTTCCAGTGCGACCACTGTTTGTGCAACATATCCCGCAACACTCCCCACAGACGGATCGGCTGCTTGCGCTGGCGCAGTACGGCCAGGTACTTCGCCGACCACAGAACCGCGACAAACTTGGCCACCTCCGACGGCTGAAAAGTCAGCGACCCGATCGGTAGCCAACGACGCGCGCCGTTGACCGTCACACCCGCAATCAGCACCATCGCAAGCAGGAGCACCGTCACGATTGTCAGTACGGCGAGCGTCAGGGGTTGCCGCATCAACCGGGTCCGAACCGCCCACCAGGCCGCAACGCCCGATATCCCGCCCACGCCGATAAAGGTGATGTGCCGCAGAAGATGATGTGTCGCCGCCTCCCCGGCATGCAGATTCATGTACGCTGTGGAACTCACTACATTGCCCGCACCGATGCCGACCAAAATCACGACCAGCCAAAACATCAACGTAGCGGGATCGGCATTTTTTAATTTCCGGATCCATTTACTCATCGTCTGCGCATCCTTTCGGCGGTCGTACAATCGCCTGATAAATCGGCTGCCCCTTGGCGGAAAATTTCGTTTCGTACTCGGTGCGGATATTGTCCGCGGGTTCGTCGGCATGAAGGTCCATCGACACGTCGACAAGTTCCCAATCATACCGCTGCCACTCTTCCAACGAGAACATAAACAAATCGTGATTGTCCGTCTTGCAGCGCAATTCACCGTCCGCCGCCAACAGAGTACGATATTTGTCCAAGAACCGATGATGAGTCAGCCGCCGTTTCGCATGACGGGCTTTGGGCCACGGGTCGCTGAAGTTCAAGTACAAGCGGTCGATTTCTCCCGGCGCGAAAACCGCCGTCAAGTCTTCGGCGTTCCAAGCGAGCAGGCGGACATTCGTCAATTCGCCTGCACGAACTTTTTGCGCGGCGTAGTATAAAATATCGCGCACCTGTTCAATCCCGATCAAGTTGCATTCGGGGTGCTGTGCCGCCAGTCCCGCAATAAATTGCCCCTTACCGCTGCCGATCTCCACCCACAGCGGTCCCGGTGCGCCGATATGTGCCCGCCAGTGTCCGGCAATATCGGACGGCGGGACCGCATAAACAATATCCCGATAATCTTGCAACGCCTCTTCAATCCAAGGTTTCTTCCGTAATCGCATCGTACTCTCCTCTGTTTACTCTTGATCCGCCAGCAGGCTCACCGCCTCGCGCCGGCCGCCCGTGCGCGCCTCCCAGCGGGCCGGCCGTCCCAGCAGCTGCCGTAATTTTTCTGCCGGGTACAATGTCGTCGCAACCGGATAGACATCGGCATGGACTTCCATCACCAGCGGCGACGCGCCCGCCGCCAGCGTCGCCCGTGCCTGCGCGACCGCATCGGTCGCAATCGAGGCCGCGGTACGGACATAGCCGTCGCCGTCGCATGTCGGGCAACGATCATAGCGACGCTCCGCCCAGGTCTCGCCCGTCCGTTGACGCGTCATCTCGACAAGGCCGAGCGCCGTCATATCGAGTACCGTCGTCCGTACCCGATCGGTGCGCACCGCCGCCCGCAGTCGTGCCAACAGCGTCTCTTGATTCGCTTGGCGGCGCATACTAATGAAATCGACGACAATCATCCCGCCGATATTGCGCAGCCGCAACTGTCGCGCGATGGCATCGGCCGCCTCGAGATTGACCCGCAGGGCGGATTCTTCGCGGTCACGCCCGCCGCGATCGACGCCGGAGTTGACATCGATCGCCGTCAGCGCTTCCGTCGGGTCGATGATGAGGTAGCCGCCTCCCGGCAACTCCACGCGCCGCGACAACAAGGCGGCCGCCGCCCGATCGACACCGCTGTTGCCGAAAAGGTCCGCATCGCGCTCGCACGTCACCGCCAGCTGCGGACGGGTATCACCGATCAGCTCGCACAGCCGTTCGTACACATCGGGGTCGTCCGTGCGAACCTCCTCGATTCCGTCCAGTCCGTCACGCACCGTCCGCACGACCAAATCCGCCTCCCGATACAGACACACCGCGCCCCGTGTCCGCAACGCCCGCTTATAAAGCACCGTATACGTGCGAATCAGGTAGTCGATGTCTTCACGGATCTCGGCTGTCGGTGTCCCCCGCGCCGCCGTCCGAAAGACCAGTCCGAATCGGCCGTCATGCGCATCGACGGCGGCCAGACCGATACGCCGCAAACGGGCGCGTTCGTCGTCGGCGGTGACTTTTTTCGAGACGCCGACATGGGCCGCCTCCGTCAGCAGAACCGCATAGCGTCCCGCCAGCGAGACTTTCGGTGTGACCATCGGACCCTTGGTGCCGCGCGCCTCTTTGCTCACCTGCACCATCACCGCCGCCCCGACACTGATTTTGCGGCCGTGCATATCCGTCGTGCGCCCGTCCAGCAGCGGCAGGTAGGCATTGACGCCTGTCCCGATATCGACAAAAGCCGCATCGAGCGCCGGCACGACGTTTTTGACCGTGCCTTTATAAATTTGGCCGAGCCGCACCGGCGCTTGCAGTGCCTCCGTGGCAAGGTCCGTGAGTACGCCGTCGGTCAGTATCGCCATGCGCAATTCGCCGTCGGCGACCGACAGCAGCATTTGGTTCATGATCATTCCTCCATAGGGGTGCGGCACGTGCCGTCGGCCGCTCGTCGATACGTCCCCGTCCGATGAATCAGACATTCGTCTTCGCGGGCGGCGAGCTGATGTTCGCGCACCAATATCGCCCAAATCTCCGCGGGTTTGATTCCCGTCT
>CABTYA010000006.1 GCA_902488965.1 uncultured Veillonellaceae bacterium | reverse complement strand
CGCGGCGCCGCGGGCGCTTTGCCCTGCTCCGGCTTGCCCTGCCGGGTATCCTCGTCCGGCGGAATCGGTTGCGTCCGCGGTGTCACGGGCGCGGCGGCAGCCGGTCGGACCGACGCAGTCGAAACGGGCTTTTTCTCTGCCGCGGGCGCAGCGGTATCTGTCGGTGTCGGTTGCTTCGGCGCAGCGGATTTACCGACATCGAAAAAATGCGGCGTCCGTTCCGTCGGATGTCGATCGTGCTCGGCGCTCCGCTTTTCCATTTCTTCACGCATCCGCTGCCCGGCCTTTTCCAGTGCGGGCTGCGTTTTTTTCTTGACCAACCGCACCCCGTCCGCCAGCGTCCATTGCGTCAGAATAATCGTATTGACGACGGCGATGACGACCAGCGGTATTTTGACCCCGTCTTCACCGAACAGTGTGCGCAGGCACAACAGGCCGACCCCACCGATCAAACCGCCGTAACGGAGGAAATAATCCGTGCGCAATTCATCGCCCGCACCGACATTCCACCAGTGAAACGTCACCAATGCCAATATCCCATACACCAGCCATACGACTTCCCGTGTTCCGAGAGAGAGCCGCTCGTGCCGATACAGGTAGCGACCGCCGACCGCAATCAGCAGCAAAGCCGGCAAAAACGCGCCGCGACCGAACAGGTACTCGTACGCATACTGCACCCATTCGCCGAGCAAGCCCGCTTCCCAGCCCGCCAGACTGACCAGACTGAACAATCCCAGCGCGATCAACAGCACCCCGACGATTTCATAGCGTAAACGCTCGCGTCGCTCGGTGTCTTCGTTATGCTCCGTTTGTTTTGTCCGTCTTGCCATGGCTCTCCTCCGTTTGCGGGATCCCCCGCCGTTTGTTCCATTGTACCGCCAATGCATGTTCCTCTCCGTAGGGACGCGGCCGATAGTAGCGATCGTTCGCCAATTCGTCCGGCAGATATTGCTGATCGACCCAACCGCCGGGATAGTTGTGCGCATACCGATACGCCGTCCCGTGCCCCAATTGCTCGGCGCCCGTATAGTGCGCATCGCGCAGATGAGCCGGGACCGCGCCGAAGCCGCCCGCGGCCACACGCCCCTGCGCTCGGTCGATGGCGGCGATGATGCTGTTGCTCTTCGGCGCCAGCGCAATATAGACGACCGCATGCGCCAAAATGATTCGCGCCTCGGGGAATCCGACCATCTCCGCCGCTTGCGCCGCCGCCGTCGCGACGACCAGCGCCTGCGAATCGGCCAGCCCCACGTCTTCCGATGCGCAAATCATCATCCGTCGCGCAATGAACGACGGCTTTTCACCGCCGGCAATCATCCGCGCCATATAATGCAACGCCGCATCGGGGTCCGAGCCGCGCATGCTTTTGATAAATGCGGACGCCACGTCATAGTGACTGTCGCCCTGCTTGTCGTACTGCACCCGTTCGACGCCGATTTCCGCGACGCCCGCCATCGTCAGCCTGTCGCCCTCCGTCAGTGAGGCGGCCGCCTGCTCCAAAAAATTCAGTGCCAAACGCGCATCCCCGTCGGCCCGGACCGCGATCTGATGCAGCGTGCCCGTTTCAACCTCCAGATGCAGTTTTCCCAGTCCCCGCTCCTCATCCGCCAGCGCCGCCGCTAAAATTTGCTCAATAGCCGCCGCGGAAAGTGTTTCCAGACGAATCAGCCGCATCCGCGACAGCAGCGCCCGTTGTACCTCAAAAAACGGATTTTCCGTCGTGGCGCCGATCAGTACGATGGTCCCGTCCTCCACATACGAAAGCAGGATATCCTGCTGGGCCTTGTTGAACCGATGAATTTCATCGATAAACACGATTGTCCGCCGGCCGTACAGCATTCCTTGCTCCTTGGCCTCGTGAATGACCTTGCGCAGTTCGGCAACACCGCTTGTCGTCGCGTTGACTGTCACAAAATGACTTTGCGTCATCTGCGCGATCACATGGGCAATCGTTGTCTTGCCGGTGCCGGGCGGACCGTAGAGCAACAGCGACGGCACGGTATCTTGCCGCACCATCGCCGACAAAAAACTCTTCACCCCGACGACCTGCTCCTGCCCGTAGATTTCCGTCAATGTCCGCGGACGCATCCGCACGGCCAACGGCCGAAAATCCGCGGACGGTGCTTGTGCAAATAAATTATCCATATCGACTCCATAAAAAATAACCGCCGGATAGCCAGCGGTTATTGTCCCCACCATGTCGTTTTGCCGTATTTTGAGCCTGCGTTTGCAGGTGGGTGTCTTCCCGCCCGAAGAAAGTGATCTCTGCGAGCAGAGCCGGACTCCCTAAGTAATGGTGTTGGTTCAAAATAACTGAGCTGCACGTGCACAGCAGGGGTTTATCTGTATGTTTATCATACCAAATCACCGCTGTTTTTTCAAGCCGTGCACGGCGTTTGTTACTTTTTGACGAGTTTTTCTTCCGTCCGAATCGACAATTCACGCAACTGTTTCGGTGCGACTTCGCCCGGCGCCTGCGTCATCGGATCGATGGCGCTCTGCGTTTTCGGGAAGGCAATCACGTCGCGAATCGACGAACGCCCCGCCATCAACATGACCAGTCGGTCCAAACCGAAAGCGATACCGCCGTGCGGCGGTGCGCCGAACTGGAACGCATCCAACAGGAAGCCGAACTTGGCGCGCGCTTCTTCCTGGGTAATGCCGATTGCTTTAAATACTCGTTCCTGTAATTCTTCCTGATAAATCCGCAAACTGCCGCCGCCGACTTCAATACCGTTCAGTACCATGTCGTACGCTTTCGCTTTGACTTCGCCCGGCGCGCTTTCCAAGAGCTCGATATCTTCTTCCCGCGGCGATGTGAAGGGATGGTGCATGGCCACATAGCGCTGTTCTTCTTCACTGTATTCGAACATCGGGAAATCCAGTACCCAGGTAAACGCCAGCTTGTCCGGATCGATCAGATTCATCCGCCGTGCCATTTCCAGACGCAACTCGCCGAGCGACTGCGCTACCGTCGCCGCCTGATCGGCAATCAGCAAGATCAAATCGCCCTTTTGGGCACCACTGCGGTCGATAATCGCCTGAATCATGGCCTCGCCGAGGAATTTGGCAATCTGCGACTTGATGCTGCCGTCTTCATTGACGATGATCCACGCGAGTCCCTTGGCACCGTAACGACCGACATAATCGACCAGCCCGTCGAGTTCGCGGCGCGGAATTCCCGCATCGCCCTTGACCACAATCCCTTTGACTTCGCCGCCGGCTTCGACCACCGCACGGAACACTTTGAAGTCCGTCGTCGCGACAATATCCGTCGCCTCGAAGAACGGCATGTCAAAGCGCAAATCCGGCTTGTCCGAACCGTACAGCCGCATCGCGTCATCATAGGAAATCCGCGGGAACGGCGTCACGATATCGCGGCCCAAGACCTGTTTGAAAATCTGCGCCATCATATCTTCCATCATCGCCAAAATCGTGTCCCGCTCGATGAAGCTCATCTCGATATCGAGCTGCGTAAATTCCGGCTGGCGGTCCGCCCGCAAATCTTCGTCACGGAAGCAACGTGCAATCTGGAAGTAACGTTCCATCCCCGAAACCATCAAAATCTGCTTGAACAGCTGCGGAGACTGCGGCAACGCATAGAACTTGCCCGGGTTGACCCGGCTCGGCACGAGGTAGTCCCGCGCCCCTTCCGGCGTACTCTTCGTCAGCATCGGAGTTTCGATTTCCCAAAATCCGCGCGAATCCAAAAAGTCGCGCATGACTTTGGTCACTTGGTGCCGCAGGCGCAAATTCCGCTGCATCTCCGGCCGACGCAAATCCAAATAGCGATACTTTAAGCGGATATTTTCATCAACATCCACATTGTCTTCGATATAAAACGGCGGTGTCTTCGCCGCATTGAGTATTCTGAGTTCGGCGACGACAACTTCCCATTCACCGGTCGCCATATGGTCGTTGATCGTGTCGGCATCGCGCCGGCGAACCTTGCCGCGAATGGCGAGTACATACTCGTTACGGACAGCTTCCGCTTTATGAAAACTCGTGTCGTCATACTCCGGCGACGCCACCAACTGGACGACACCCGAGCGGTCGCGTAAATCGATAAAAATCAACCCGCCGTGGTCACGGCGCCGTTCGACCCAACCGCACAGCACAATCTCCTGTCCGTCGTCGACTGCGGCCACTTCACCGCATCCTTTTGTACGTTGTAATCCTGCCATCGTTTCCATCGGATCATCCTCTCCTGTCGAGTTTTGCCGACAGCACATCATGCAATGCCGTCTGCGAAACGGTTTCCTGCTCGTGGCTCTGCATATCGCGCAAGGTGACCGTTCCCTCATCTAATTCCGTTTCGCCAATTATTATAACATACTTCACACCGCTTTTAGCGGCTTGTTTCAATCGGCTCTTCATGCTGCGTTGCAACAGATCTGTATCAACCGACAACCCCGCCTGCCGCAACTTCTGCCCGAGGGCAAATGCCGTCGTATTGGCCTGCGGCGTCTGTACCGCGATCGCCACGTCGGCCGCCGCCGCGGACGCCGGCAGCAGATCCTGCGATTCCAACGCCAACAGCAAGCGTTCCAGCCCCACGGCAAAGCCGATGCCCGGCACGGAAATGCCGCCGATTTCTTCGACCAGGCCGTCATAGCGGCCGCCGCCGCAAACGGCACTCTGCGCACCGAGCGGCGCATACTGAATCTCAAATGCGGTCTTGGTGTAATAATCGAGCCCGCGCACCAGCCGCGGATCTTCCGTAAAGGCAATCCCCGCCGCCGTGAGCAACTCCTGCACCGCCTGATAGTGTCCCGCGCATTCTTCGCACAGGTATTCCGTCAGCCGCGGCGCGCCGAGCGCGACCTCGTGGCAATGCTCCTGCTTGCAATCAAGGACGCGCAACGGATTTTTATCCATCCGCTCAACGCAGTCATCACACAACTGATCCCGATACTGCTGCAAGTAATCGAGCAGGGCCTGCCGATATACCGGCCGGCAGACGGGGCAGCCGACGGAGTTGATATAGACCTCCAAATCATGTAGCCCCAACTCCGTAAACAACTGTACCGCCATCGCGATGCATTCCGCATCCGCCTGCGGGAGCGGCGTCCCCAAGATTTCGATGCCGAACTGGTGAAACTCGCGGAACCGGCCCGCTTGCGGGCGGTCGTAACGGAACATCGAGCCCATGTAGTACCACTTGGTCACGCCCTGATCGGCGTATTCTTTGTGCTCCAGGTACGCCCGCACCGCCGCCGCCGTGTTTTCCGGCCGCAAGGTCAACGAGCGGTCGCCGCGATCGACAAAGGTATACATTTCTTTGGAAACGACATCCGTCGTCTCCCCGATGCCCCGCTGAAACAGCTCCGTCTGCTCGAAATGCGGCGTACGAATTTCTCCAAATCCGTATTGCCGGCACAACCGGCGAATCTTCGTTTCCATAAACTGCCACTTTTCCGCAGCGGCGGGTAATATATCCTGCGTACCGCGCAACGCTTTAATCATACTCTCTCTCCTTTGGTCATGTAGCTTGCAAACAGATCGTCACGTTGATTCATATAGTCTTCCTGACGGTCGTGATACACATCCGCATCCCACGGGAAATAACAACGCGCAAACTGAAACGCCTCATTTCTGAGGACTTTATTCGTCGCCCCGGGGCCGATGCCGACAATATGCATCCGCTCCGCCATCATTTGGATATTGTACCGGCAGACATGCCCCGGCAGGGTGTAGCCGATATTGGCCAGGTCTGCGGTCATATACTTCTGCCGATATATATAATACGGCAGATACCCCGCGGCCCGCAAGGCGGTCTCCGACTCGCGCTGCATCGTCGCGACGTCCGCTGCGGACGGCAACTGCGCCGCCCCCGCCGCCGCCAGCGGACTGTGCCGCTTGATGGCCAGCGTATGCACCGTGATATTTTCCGGCCGCCAGCCGATCAGCGTTGCGATATTTTCCCGCATATCGGCAACCGTCTGTCCGGGCAATCCCGCAATCAAATCCATGTTGACCGAAGTAAACGGCAAGGCCCGCACCGCCCGATACATCTGCTCGACATCGGCGGCGCTGTGCGCCCGATGAATCCGTACCAACAGGCGGTCCTGCAGCGTCTGCGGATTGATACTGATGCGGGTCACGCCGGTGCGAATCATCGCGTGCAGCTTGTCGTCGTCGATTGTATCGGGACGTCCCGCCTCGACCGTATACTCCGCCGCCTGCGGCAATGCATCCGCCACGGTCTGCAACAGACGCTCAAAATACGGGGCCGGCAGTACTGTCGGCGTACCGCCCCCGTAATAAATCGAATCCGCCGT
Organism: uncultured Veillonellaceae bacterium; assembly: GCA_902488965.1. GTDB lineage: Bacteria > Bacillota > Negativicutes > Veillonellales > Negativicoccaceae > CAMCNU01. The sequence continues at coordinate 15,568 of CABTYA010000006.1, read as the reverse complement.
CAGCCGCTGCCGTTTCATCAATTCGCCGGCCCGCACGACATCCCGGCACAAATCATCCGTCAGCCGCTGCCAGTCTTCCGTCGGTGAGGCGATGCGGGCGGGAAACGAACAGTACGAACAATGGCTCGGGCACAGCGGGATGCCGATATAGACGGCCGCCCGCCGCGCAACCTCCTGCCGGTCGGTCGCCACATACTCGCGTTGCAACGCGCCGATTTCGAGCAGCAGTTCCCGCTCATGCGGTGCGACGCGCGCTTCTTCCAAAAACGCCCGCGCCGCGGCGTCATAATCCTCCGCCGCAAAGAAAGGGTGCAGCACCTTCGACGGACGCATCCCGATCAGGTACCCCCAGGCACCGAGGGGCTGCCCCGTCAACGCGCTCATGGCATCCTGCAGTGCCCGTCCCGCCCGGGCACGGTCCGGCAGACGGTGTCGCGCCGCGACCGTTTGACCGCCCGCCGTCACCCTCAGCGACCAGTCCTCTTCCTGTGTCAATGCAATCCGCACGTACGGCACCGCGTCGTCACGACGAAACCCGTAGCGCAGCATGATTTGGGCAACCATCGAATGACACGACGGCGGCCCCGTCCACGTAAAGGTGCGCTCAGTCACGTTGCGCCCGTTCGGCACGTTTGCGGCGACATTCACCGCAATATCCGTAAAACTTCAGTACATGATCGACCACTTCAAACTGATCTTCCGCCATGATCATCTTTTCCAGCGGCTCGAGCATATCGTGACGAAATTCCCGAATCACACCGCAATTAAGGCAAATCAGGTGATGATGGAAATGCGGCTCGTCATGATTGTAGAGCTCGTAGCGAGCCCGCCCGTCGCCGAAGTCGAGTTTGCGCAGCAAATTGAGTTCGACGAACAAATCCAACGTCCGATAGACCGTTGCCAGTCCGATGTCGGGGCGGACCTCTTTGACCGCACGGTAGACATCTTCCGCACTCATGTGGTTTTCGTCACTCTCGGTGAAGACCTGCAGAATATCCTGCCGCTGCGTTGTAAATTTGTACTTATGCTCTTTGATTTTCTCTTTCAGTGTCGCCATAATATTGCTTTGTCGCATGCTTCTTCCCCCTTTATTCGGCACCGATTTTTTTATATCGATTGTAATACCACATATGTCGCGCCAAGACCTTGACCACCGCCAATACCGGCACCGCCAGCATCATTCCGAAGATCCCCAACACCGCACTGCCGAGCAGTACACCGCCGATGATCGCCACCGGATGAATGTCGATGACTTTGCCCATCGTATTGGGCATAATCACATGTCCTTCGAGCTGTTGCACCACGATATAAAACACGAGGACTTTGGCCGCCAGCATCCAGCTGACCGTACCGGCCAGCAAGACCGCCGGTATCGCTCCGACAATCGGACCGACGATCGGAATAAGTTCCATCAGTCCTGCCAAAAGCGCAATAACCAACGGATACGGCACATCGAAGAACCACATCCCGCCGAAAACCAATCCGGCGATCAACGCGCACATGAGCAGCTGTCCGCGGATATAGGCACTGAGCGTCGCATGCATCTCGCTGATGACATGGTCCAAGTGCCCGCGATATTCTTGCGGAAACAGCCCGACGAACACCTCTTTGAACCGGTCGCCCGACTTCATCATATAAAACGCGATAATCGGCACGACAATCAATTCGACCAACGTCCCCGTCACGCTCAGCAGCAGCAACACGCTCGTCTGCGCGATTTCCACCATATAATTGGCCCCGCGCCGCAGCAGGTCTTTGATCATCAGCTGCACATCGGTCGGAATAAAATCAAACCACCGATCCTGAAATACCTGCACCATCCGAATCACTTGATCGGTCAACGTCGGCAGTTGGGCAATGAACAGTTGCAATTCATTGATAAACGGTACGAAAATACTCTGCATGATCAGGTACATAACCATGATGAACACCGCAAAGGAGAGCAAAATCGCCACATCGATCGGAAATTTCCGCCAGCCGATTCGCGCCGCCAGGTCCATGATCACATCCGCCAACGGACGCAGTAGCAGGGACAAAAACAGCGCCAGTACAAACGGCACCACCACCCACGGCTCCATGTACACGATGAGCGCGATGATGGCGACCACAGTAATGCGCAGCCAGAACTGCGCGTCTTTGGTTACCATACGCCACCTCCTACAAAAGGATTCCATTGTTTTTCTTCACCGACGGTCGTGGCAGGTCCATGCCCCGACAACACCGTCGTTTCTTCCGGCAATACCAACAGCTTCGTACGAATGGCGTCGATCAGCACTGCCATCGAGCCGCCCGGAAAATCCGTCCGACCGACGGAGCCGTTGAACAGCGCATCGCCCGAAAAAACCGTCGCCTCCGCCTCCGCGTACAAACTGATACCGCCGGGCGTGTGGCCCGGTGTTTCCAGTACTTCCAGTCGGATACTGTCAAGCTCGATGACGTCGCCCTCACGGACGTACGTATCCGCCGGCTCGCAGGTCACCGGTCCTTGCAGGTACGCCGACAGATTGAGCCGCGGATCGGACAGGTACTCGGTGTCGGCGGCATGCATGGCGACTTTCACCTCGGGATACGCCTCGCGAAGCGCGTTCAGTGCGCCGATATGATCGGCATGCCCGTGGGTCAGGACGATCTTGCGCAGTGTCCACCCGCGCCGCTCCAATTCGCCGATCAATACCTCCGGCTCGGCGGCGGGGTCGATGATCAATGCATTTTTCGTTTCCTCGTCCGCTACGATATAGGCATTCGTCGCCAATGCCCCCAATGTATGTGCGATAATTTTCATACGCTCTCCTTAAAATTGCCGCCGGCTGTCCAACAACAGCGTAACCGGCCCCCAATTATTTAACTCGACTTCCATCTCCGTACGGAACCGGCCCGTACTGACCGTGACGCCCGCCTCGCGGCAGCCCGCCACGACGACCTCGTAGAGCCGCTCCGCGTCTTCCGGGCGTGCCGCGTCGCTGAACCCCGGCCGCCGCCCCTTGCGACAATCGCCGTACAGCGTGAACTGCGACACGATCAGCATCTCACCGCCCACATCAAGCAGCGAGCGATTGAGCTTGCCTTCGTCGTCTTCAAATATTCGCAAATGCAGCAGCTTTTGGGTGATGTAGCGCGCATCTTCGTCGGTATCTCCTTGGCCGACCCCCAGCAGCACTGTCAATCCCGCCCCCGCCGTGCCGACGACTTCGCCGCCGACACTGACTCGGGATGATTTGGTCCGTTGCACCACCGCTCTCATGGATTCTCTCCTTTCCCCTGCCCGCGATCGCCGGCCTGCAGCCGCCGCACGGAATAAACATCGCGCACCCGCCGCATTTTCGTCATTACGAACTCCAGTTGCGACACGTCACGGATCTGTATTCCCATCCAAATATGCGCCTCTTTATTTTGCGGCAAATCCGCATTGACAGAGCCGATGGACAGTTTCATTTCGGAAAGAACCGCCAAAATATCCGCCATCAGTCCCGGACGGTCGTTGCCCTTGATCTCGACTTCCACCAAAAAAGTCTCATCGGTTCCGTACGCCCAGCTGACCTCGATCAGTCGCTCGGGATCTTGGATATGAATCATATTGGTACAATCGAGCCGATGCACCGACACCCCGCGGCCGCGCGTGATATACCCGACAATCGCATCGCCCGGCACCGGCGTACAGCAACGCGCCATATGGACCAGCATCCCCGGCTCGCCCTTGACCAATACGCCGCTGTTGCTCTTGCTTTTCTGCTTGGACAGCCTAAGACCGTCCAACGTTTCCTGCAAGTTGGATACCTGCGGCGCATTTTTTTCTTTTTCCTTTTTATCGATATCGATCAACTTGAGCAAAATCCCGTTGACCGTGAGTCCGCCGTATCCCGTCGCCGCCAGCAAATCATCCGCCGTACCGGCATTGATCTGCTTGGCAATCGTTTCGAGCCGTCCCGGCTGATGCAGCACTTTCCAGTCGTAGCCCATCCGTTTGGCTTCCGCCTCGAGCGCATCTTTCGCCTTGGCGATATTGTCCTCGCGATTGGCCTTTTTGAACCAGCCGCGGATTTTCGCACGGCTCTCCGACGACGCCACGATATTGAGCCAGTCCAGACTGGGTTTGCCCGTCTTGGAGGTAATGATGGACACGATATCGCCGTTTTTCAGCGTATAGTCCATCGGTACGATCCGCCCGTTGACCTTCGCACCCGTGCATGTATTGCCGACATCGGTATGAATGCGGTACGCAAAATCGAGCGGAATCGACCCCTGCGGCAAGTCAATGACGTCGCCCTTGGGGGTAAAGACGAATACTTCGTCGGCAAAGACGTCAAGTTTAAGAGAATCGACGAGCTCTTTCGGATTGCTCGTATCCTGCCACTCCAGTAATTTCCGCAGCCAACCGATTTTTTGGTCAAGATCGCGGCCGCCTTTGCCCGCACCGCCGGCTCCTTCTTTATAGCGCCAGTGGGCCGCAACACCGTACTCGGCGACCCGATGCATTTCTTCCGTGCGGATTTGGATTTCGACGGGCTGTCCCGCCGTACCGATGACGGTCGTATGCAATGACTGGTACATATTCGGCTTCGGCATCGCGATATAGTCCTTGAAACGATACGGCAGCGGTTTCCACAAACTGTGGACGATACCGAGTACCGCATAACAATCAGGCACGGTCTTGACGATGACACGTGTCGCATACAAATCATAAATCTGACTCAAGTCGCGATTGCCCTTTTGCAGTTTCTTGTAAATACTGTAAAAATGTTTCGGCCGTCCCGTGATTTCAAACTCGATTCCCGCCGCCGTAATGGCGTCGCGCAGTACGTCCATCGTCTGATTGACGATTTCTTCACGGATTTTGCGCTTGACTTTGAGCTGTTCGACCAAGTCGTAATAGCACTCGGGCTCGAGATAGCGGAATGACAAATCTTCGAGTTCCCACTTGACGGTAAACATCCCCAGCCGATGCGCAAGCGGTGCGAAAATCTCCAGCGTTTCGCGGGCGATTCGCTGCTGCTTGTCGGGACGCATTGCCCCCAGCGTGCGCATATTGTGCAGCCGGTCTCCCAATTTGATGACGACCACGCGGACGTCTTTCGCCATCGCCAAAATCATCTTGCGATAGTTTTCCAGTTGTTGGTCTTCCTTGGTTTTATAGTCGATCTTGCCGAGTTTCGTCACGCCGTCAACCAAAAACGCGACCTCTTCGCCGAACAACATCGTAATATCTTCCAGCGTATATTCCGTGTCTTCCACCACGTCGTGCAGCAGCGCCGCCATGATGCCTTCCGAATCCATCTGCAAGCCGGCGATAATCTGCGCTACCGCGAGCGGATGCATGATATAAGGCTCGCCGGATACGCGTTTTTGATCGGCATGGGCGGTGTCGGCCAGCTCAAACGCCTCGTCGATTCGGTCGAAATCCGCCGTCGGCAAGTACCCGCGGATCGTCTCCTTAAGTTCCCGATACGCCGCCTCGCGATCAAATGCCTGATTGACTGCCGTCCCCTGCATGGCCTTCACCCCCTTTGCTGTATTGCAAATACGTCAGCGACATCGCCAAATCCAGCTTGCCGCGCACATCGCCCCAACGATACCGTTCGTCGCCGTCAGTACGATCGCGCGCGACAATTCCAAGTTCCGTAAACACCCGCATGGCCAATGCGATCGCTCGCGGAGAACAGGACGGATGGCGCTCGGCCAAAATCCGCTCCATCTGCTCGGGGACATAGTCCCGCCCCGTCAAGAGCGACTTGACCTTGAGATAGAGCGCCGCCAGCATATCCCGATCCAATACGACCCGTTCTTCCTCTTCGAGTGCGATATCACGCAACACCGCCTGCACGGTCGTGCGTCCCTGCCACTCATTATTTTGCAGGGCATAGACCGCCCCGATACGATCCCCCGCAAACAACTCGCTCGCACGGTCGCCGTAACCCCAGCCGACCGCCTCGCAAGAGGCCGCCTCCTGCCGCATTTCGAGTTTGAGGTGGGTGCGGTCCGCACCGATACGCCGCACGTTGGCCAGCGTCGCGCCGCGCGTCATGAAGAGCGGCGCGGGATTGGCCTCGCCGAACGGCTCCAACGTCCCCATCGCACGGACAAATTCCGTGTCGATATCCGCCAGCGAAAGTTCGCGTTCGACTTCGAGTACGGGGATCTTATCCTCCGGCGTGAGCGTTTCCGCCGCCAATGCGGCAAGACGCTCGCGCAGCGGCGGGATATTCTCTTTGCGCACGGAGAATCCCGCTGCCTGATTGTGTCCGCCGAATTGAATCAGCAGGTCCTTGCAGGCGGTCAGCGCCTGAAAAATATCAAAGCCCGGAATACTTCGGCATGAGCCTTTGCCCACGTCGCCGTCCACCGCAATCATCACCGTCGGCCGATAATACTGCTCGACCAAGCGCGACGCCACGATCCCGATGATTCCCGGATGCCAGCCCTCGCCGTCCACGACGAGTGCATCATGTACTGCGCTCCCCAACGCGGCAATCCGCTCCTGCGCCTGTACCAACAGTTCCCGTTCTTGGCGTTGGCGCTCACTGTTGAGATCAAACAACTGCTGCGCCCGCTCCTTGGCGGTTTCAGGATTATCCGCCAACAAAAGTTCTACTCCCAAACAGGCATGCGCCATCCGCCCCGCCGCATTCAGGCGCGGCGCCAGCGAAAATCCGATCCGTTCCGACGTGACCGCATCGGGTGCCACCCCGCAGACCTCGAGCAACGCCCGAAGCCCCGCATTTTGCGAATCGGCCATCCGGCGCAACCCTTCGCGTACGTAGATGCGATTTTCATCGGTCAGCGCTACCACGTCGGCGACCGTGCCCAACGCGACCAGTTCGACGTCCGCGGTATAGTCCTCCCCGCGCAGCGTCCGCCACAACGCGCGACACAGCGTATACGCCATGCCGACGCCCGCCAGATTTTTGTCGGGATAGCGACACCCCTCCTGCTTATGATCGAGCACCGCCACCGCCGCCGGCAAAACGGGACCGGGATTGTGATGATCCGTAATGATAAAGTCCAATCGGTCGGCAAACGCTGCCACCAAGTCCGCCGCACTGATGCCGCAGTCGACGGTAATCACCAGCCGCGCGCCGTCCGCCGCCAACTGCTCCAGTGCACCCGCATGCAATCCGTAGCCTTCGGCCTGCCGATCTGGAATATAGTACTCCGCCCGCGCGCCGAGTGCACGTAAACAGCGCAACAAAACCGATGTCGACGTAATCCCGTCCACATCATAGTCACCGTATACTACGATTGTCTCCTCTGCGGCCAGTGCCTGCGTAATCCGCTCGACCGCCGCCGTCATCCCCTTCATCAGGAACGGATCGTAGCGATCATCGAGCGTCGCATGCAAAAAACGCTCCGCCGCCGCCAAATCCGTCACGCCGCGTGCCGCCATCATCTCCGCCACAATCGGATGTAACCCGAACGTGCGTACGACTTCAGGCGAGGCCGCACATATCGGCCGTGATATCCATTTCTTCTTCATCTTCACTCACATTCTCAATACTCATAGTTTTGATTCTATCTTATCACTTTTCATTCTCAATGACTAGACGTACCGGCAGGGATTCGGTAAATTATGAGCATCTTTTCATCGGATTTCTATTCTCCGCTTCTCACGCCTCGGGAGATTCGATTGATTTTCACTTTGATGAATCGAAAATGAAACTCACCTGTTTTTGCCGCCTCTTGTCGCTTATTTTCAGTATGAAAAAAACGCCCGTACGAAATGGCTTTCATACGGACGCCTCCGCTGCTTATCATCAGTTTGTGATTTGCGTGCCGCGATCAATCGCACCGGCGATATCCCCGACAATGCGTTTCAACTGGTCTTCCGACGGGCCCTCCGCCATGACGCGTACCAAGGGTTCCGTCCCCGACGCCCGCACCAGTACATGGCCGTCATCGCCGAGTTCTTCCTCCCCTGCGGCAATCGCCGCTTGCACGACGGGGTCCGTTTCCCACGCCGTTTTGTCGCCCACGGGGACATTCGTCAAGAGCTGCGGATAAATAACCAGCCCCTCGCTCAACGCTCCGACGGACATCTTGCGCGCCTGCGCCATGCCCAGTACCTGTACCGCGGTCATGACACCGTCGCCCGTCGTATTATGGGCAAGAAAAATCACATGTCCCGACTGCTCCCCGCCGAGCATATAGCCGTGCTCGCGCATATACGCCAGGACATAGCGGTCACCCACGGAGGTCCGCGCCAGGCGGATTCCCTCCTTCGCCAGCGATTTTTCCAAGCCGATATTGCTCATCACGGTCGCTACCACCGTATCGTCCGGCAGTGCCCCCGTATCATGCAAATACCGACCGCAGATGTACATGATCCGATCGCCGTCGACCAGTTCGCCCCGTTCATCGACCATGATACACCGGTCCGCATCGCCGTCATTGGCGACACCCGCCGCCGCGCCGTGCGCAATGACCGCCGCCTGTAAGCGTTCCGGATGCGTCGAGCCGCAATCGTCGTTGATATTCACCCCGTCGGGCTCCGCCCCGATGGCAATGACCGTCGCGCCGAGCCGCTCGAGCACGCGGGGCGTTACCGCCGCCGCCGCGCCGTTGGCCGTATCCGTGACGATTTTCATTCCGTCAAGACGTGCCGGCGCTGCCGCCGCCACATGATCGATATAGCGTTCGACCAAGTCCGGACGCTGCGTAATCACGCCGATTTCCGCGCCCGTCGGCCGCCGATCCTGCTCCGGCGATACCTGGCGCAGCATTTCTTCCAGTTCGTCTTCCGTTTCATCGGGCAATTTGAACCCCTGCGCATCAAAAAACTTGATGCCGTTGTCGGGGAAGGGATTGTGCGAGGCGGAGATCATCACGCCTGCCGCATAGTGGCCTTCTTTGGTCAAAAAGGCCACCCCCGGCGTCGGAATGACACCGGCGTCGTCCACTTCACCGCCGACCGAGCAGATTCCCGCCGCCAGTGCCGCCGCCAGCATCGTCCCGGAAATACGGGTATCACGCCCCACCAAAAACCGCGGCGAGTCATGCCGCCGACTGAAATACAAAGCGGCCACCCGCCCCAAATGAAATGCCAACTCCGGCGTCAAGGTATCGTTGACGATACCGCGCACTCCGTCCGTACCGAATAATCGTGCCATACTGTTCCTCCGTTATGCTTGCGGTATGATCCGCACGTGTATTTCCGCGACTTTGGGCGAAACCGTGCCGCCTGCCGGCACCGGAATCGGCACCTGCATTACCATATCTTTGTCGGCACCCTCGACCGAAATCGGTCGCAACTGCCAATCCGTCCGCTGTTCCGATACGCCCGGCGGCGCTTGGATCGTAATCCGCGCCGGTGTCACCGTGACTTCGCCGAGACGATACCCCGCGGCCGGTGTCCCCGTCACCGGTGCCACCAGCGGCAATTCCGCACGGCCGTCGATGGCGGTCATTTTGATTTTGACTAAAATATTCGCCGGCGCGACATTGACCTCGGTTACGATATTTCCGTCCTGATCGCGCGCCTCCGTCGGAGCGACCGTCTGGAACGACTGCTGCTGCCCGTCGACCGATACCGTCGCCGTCACCGCCGTAATCCGATCGAGCGCACTCGACGCACCCGACACCGTCACCGTATCCGGTACCGACTCGTCGACCGCCGCCTCGTGTCCTTCCACCGGCTTGCCGACAATATGCACGGATACCGGCACCGTGCGCAGTACGAAATTATCAATCCGCAGCGTAAATTCCGCGGGGTTCTGTTCGACCAGTTCCACCCCCGGCGGAAGCGACAGATGAATCGTCTGCCCCGGATATTCGCCCGGCTCGGCCTCCGACAAATCCACCCGCGCATGCAGCTCCGATTCGCGCAGCGCCAACATCGTATTGCGCTGCATCCGCAGCTGCAGCGTCACCGTCTCCGGCACCCCGCTCGCCACCAGCGACGACGGCAATCCCGTCGTCACTACCGGCACCGTGTAGCGGCCTTCGATGACCGGATTTTGATCGTTCATAATAAACAGCCACAGCACCACCGCAATCACCAAACAGATGATCTTGGCGATCCAGTTGCCCCCCGGTCGTAATTTCATTTGGGCCTCCATTTCAACATATCACCGATCACGGAAAAACGTTCTCCGCTTTTGAGCAAATAATTTCTCAGCATATTGCGCAGATTATCCCCGTCAAAATGACGGTAAATATGCCCGCCGTACGCATAGGATATCGTCCCCGTCTCCTCACTGACGACGACCACCAGCGCATCGGCCTGCTCCGTGAGTCCGATCGCCGCACGATGCCGTGTCCCCAGCTCGCTCGACAAACTCCGTTCCTGCGTCAGCGGCAGCAGACAGCCCGCCGCCACCACCCGATTTTCCCGAATAATGACCGCGCCGTCGTGCAGCGGCGTATTGGGGATAAAGATATTGCCCAACACCTCCTCGCTCACGACCCCGTCAACGTAGATGCCCGTATCGTTAAAATCGCCCAGTCCGACCGAGCGCTCAAACACGATGAGCGCGCCAATTTTCTGCCGTGCCATCGTCTCGCAGGCATGCACCACGCTGTCGATGACCCGCATCAATTCCTCGTCATTGACAATCGAACTGCGATTGATAAACCGCCCGCGCCCGAGCTGCTCCAACGCCTTGCGCAACTCCGGCTGAAAAACAATCGGAAGCGCGACGATCAATACCGTAATCGCTTTCTCCAACAGCCAGTTGACCACATGAAGGTCCATCCACTTGCTGAAAATACTGAACACGCCGATCATCAACAGCCCTTTGAGCAGGGTAATCGCACGTGTCCCGCGAATCATATAATACAACTGATATAAAATGACCGCCACGACCAAAATGTCGATAATATCGAGCATTCGTATTGTCGCAAGCAGGCCTTGTAATTGCATGATCATATTGTCTCCCGTCCGTCCCGATATATACTAGTAATATTATAGCACACGCACGCCGCGCCGCGTTACCCGTCGACCCGGGCGACACGCGCCGCGACCTTCGCCCATACCGCCCGATACGCCGCCGTTTCCGGTGCGCACTGCACGAGACATTCCTTCTCACGGCGCGTCAAACGCTTGATATGCCACTCGCAGCTGCGCGCCTCATGCTCCGTCGTCCACGCCGCCTGCCACACCTTGCGCACGGGCCGTCGTGAACGCGTATACTTGGCGCCCTTGCCCGCATTGTGCTGCGCCGTCCGCGCGTCCGGATCCGTCGTAAATCCCGTATAATACGTGCCGTCCGCACAACACAGGATATAGGTATAATACACCCGCCTCTTCCTTTCCGCATCAATCTTGCTTTGATTATACCAAAAACTCGCATCGCCTTCCTTCGCCGACCGCCCGCAATATGCTATGATACACCTATAAGGGAGGTCATATCCATGCATCAAATCTGTCTCGGCGCTGACAGTTTTTTACGCGCCGACAAAGCCAATCAACACGGTCTGATTGCCGGCGCGACCGGCACGGGCAAGACCGTCACACTCAAAGTCCTCTGTGAACAGTTCAGCGCCATCGGCGTACCGACGATCGTCGCCGACGTCAAAGGCGACCTCGCCAACCTCTGCCGCGCGGGCAGTATGAATGACAATCTCCGCGCCCGTCTTGGCGAGATGGGCATCGGCGACTTTTCATTCCGTGCGTTTCCCGTCACCCTCTGGGACGTCTACGGCGAGGAAGGCCTGCCGCTGCGCGTCACGATCTCGGAGATGGGTCCGCTGCTGCTCTCGCGCCTGCTCGAACTCAACGATACCCAGGACGGAGCACTCCGCATCGCCTTTAAGATTGCCGACGACAACGGACTCCTGCTGCTCGACGCCAAAGACCTGCGCAGCCTGCTCACGCACATCGGCGAGCACGCCAAAGAGTATACGCTCACCTACGGGCGCATCGCACCGCAGACGCTGGCCGCACTGCAACGCAAACTGCTGCTGCTCGACGACAGCGCCGATATGTCGTTTTTCGGCGAGCCCTCGATTGCAATCCGCGACCTCTTGCGTACGGACAGTGACAACAACGGCGTCATCAACGTCATCAACAGCAAGCACCTCTTGCAACAACCGATGCTCTATGCGATGTTCCTCTTGTGGCTGCTCTCCGAGCTTTTCGAGACCTTGCCCGAAGTCGGCAACCCCGACAAACCGAAGCTCGTCTTTTTCTTTGACGAAGCCCACCTGCTCTTTACCGCGGACATGCCGAATGCCATTCGCACCCGTATCGAACAGGTCGTGCGCCTGATTCGTTCCAAAGGTGTCGGTGTCTTTTTCATCACGCAAAACCCGCTCGATATCCCCGATGCCGTTCTCAATCAACTGGGCAACCGCATCATTCATCAACTGCGAGCCTATTCTCCGCGCGAAAAAAAGACGCTGCGCGCCGTCGCCGAGACCTTCCGTGCCAATCCCGCCCTCGATGTCGAAACCGAACTCACCGCACTGCGTACGGGCGAAGCACTGGTCTCGCTGCTTGATGAGACCGGCAGTCCCCGCCCTGTTGAAAAGGTGCTGATTGCACCGCCGGCCTCTTCCTTTGCGCCGCTCACCGACGCCGAATACCGCGAACTCGTCACCTCGTCGCCGCTCTACGCCGCCTACCGCGATGCGATCGACCGCTATTCCGCCTACGAAGCCTTGGCCGAACAGGCCCAACGCGCCGCAGTCACCGCCGGCGCCGACACGGCGAAAGACGACACACCGGCACGCCGCGGCAGACCGCCCAAAACCTACATGGAAAAGGGCCTCGACTCGATGTTTTCGACGATTACGCGCACCATCGGCCGCGAAATCGCCCGCGGAATACTCGGTACATTTTTGCGTAAACGCTAAGCGGAAAATCATGATGTAACGTACGCAGATGCATGCCTATATGGTATACTATATACAAATCACTAAGGAGGCGTACCATGAACAACCAACAACTCGAACGCATGACCCGTGCCGACGGATTTATCGCGGCACTCGACCAAAGCGGCGGCTCCACGCCGAAAGCCCTGCGCCTGTACGGCATCCCGGAAACGGCGTACACGAGTGACGAAGAGATGTTTACCCTCGTCCACCAAATGCGCACCCGCATCATTCAAAGCCCGTCCTTTACTGCGGACAAAATCCTCGCGGCGATTCTGTTCAAAGTCACGATGAACTCCAAAATCGACGGTGAATACACCGCGGACTACCTCTGGAACAAGGGCATCATTCCGATTTTAAAAGTCGACGAAGGACTTGCGGAAGAAACGGATGGCGTACAGCTGATGAAGCCGATGAAAGAACTCGACGCCCTGCTCGCCCAAGCGAAAGAGCGCCACATCTTCGGCACGAAAATGCGCTCCGTCATCAAAGAACTCAACGAGGACGGCATTCGTCGCGTCGTTGCCCAACAATTCGAGTACGCACGCAAAATCGCCGCGGCGGGATTCGTCCCCATCATCGAACCGGAAGTCGACATCCACGCCAAAGAAAAAGCCGCCATCGAGGATATTCTCCTGCGAGAACTCACTGCCCAAACGGCCAAACTCCGTGACAACGAATATGTGATGTTCAAGCTCACTTTGCCGGAACGGGCCAATCTCTACCACGGCCTGCTCGACTATCCTGCAGTGATTCGCATCGTGGCACTCTCGGGCGGATACAGCCGCGAAGTCGCCAACGACAAACTGCGCGCCAATGACGACGTAATCGCCTCGTTCTCCCGCGCGCTGACTGAAGGACTGCATGTCGATATGACGGCGGACGAGTTCGATCGCCTGCTGGGCGAATCGGTGGATACGATCTACCGCGCCTCCGTCGGACAATAAACGCTCCGTATGGCAGTATGAAAAAGAACCGCAAGTGCGGTTCTTTTTTGATGCACATTCCGTTTCTCCGGCCGACAATCGGCACTGTTTCCGTCCGTGCGCCCCGTAGTACCGGCGTGTCGACCGTCGCCGCGTCCTGCCCCGTCAACCGCCCGCCGGCATCGACATTGCCGCCGATCGGTTGATTTTGTCCACAAAAAAGAGACGACCGCAGTCGTCTCTTTGTCTTCCGATATCCCGAAGAATCAGAAGTAGTAGTTGAATTCAACGCCCCAAAGATTATCACCTTTGACTTCGTTGCCGGCCGCATCTTTGGCCTTAACATCAAATGCATAGTACGCCTTGAGCAAGGTGTTTTCGACCGGTACGACAGCCGCACTGGCCTGCCAGTAGGTTACTTTCCCAAGAGCACTGCCCAGCAACGGCGCCGCGATATCCATTCCGGATCCGCCCATGTAGCTGAGACGTTCCGCACTGACATAGTCCGCACCGATTTCGAAACTGCCGACTTTTTGCGTATCTGCGGCGCCGAAGAGCAGACCCGCCGTCCAGAATTGCGGTTTATCTCCCCATGCGCCATATTTTTCCGTATTTTGAACATAGTCACCGCGAAGCTGCACCGCGTCACCGAGTTGCGCATTCAAACCTGCACCCCAGAAATTTGCATCATATTTTTCTTGACCGGCAGCAAGTTTTTCCAAATCCAAATAGAACGCTTTTACCGTAACATCCTCGGTTACCGATGTTCCGACTTGTGCATACCATGCCGTCGGCGCTTTTTCGCCATAGAAATCATGCGTGACAGATTCATCTACCGCTTTCAGTTTCCCGTAGCCGACTTCCAGTTGGAATTTGTCGCCGAACGTCGCCGTTACCCCGTCAAACGCGTCGTCATAGAAGAAGCCCGTCGCACCCAAGGTCACGTCATAGCGGCCGCCCTGCAATGCAAATCCGCCGAAGTCGTGGTTCACATACAGATGGGTCACTTCAATAGTGCCGTCGACGTCCTCAAGGGATTTATCCAAACCGATATTCGTTTCGAGTTCTGCAAATACGGAAGTATTTTCCGCTACTTTCGCATCGAAGCCCAACTGCAAACGAGCCGTGACGTTACCGTCCGCCGCCAGCGCTTTTTTCGTCTGCCGGTCAAACGAGCTGTAGCTGTCTTTGCCGTACTTAATCCTCGCTTCCCCGCCGATCGTTACATTACCGATACGTTTTTCAAGGTTGCTCACACGGACGCCGAGGCTGTTCAGTTCGTCGGCAAATTCGTTGGCCAAACGGTTGATCTGTGCCTGCTGCTCCGCATTGGCCATATCTTCATGCGCCATTGCACGAGCAACCAGCTGCGCCATTTCATAGCGCGTGATGTTGGTTTCGCCGCCGAACGTTCCGTCCGGATAACCGATGATGATTCCTTCGTCCGCGAGTTGTTCTACCGCCTGGTACGCCCAATCACTCGGTTGTACGTCGGAGAACGGGTTGGCTGCAAATGCGCTCGTTGCACCGAGCACGCAAGTAGCCGCCAGTACTGTTGCCAATTTCTTGTTCATATTGACACCCTCCTGTAAAAAAATAGTCTGCGACCGACAAGGAGAAGTGTTTCCGTAAGAGTGTCCACGTTTCCTCTACCTACTTTGCTTCCCCCGCATCGGCTGTCGCGCCTCCGATGCAACCTTATTATAACATAATTCTAACGCTTGTAAATACGATTTCTTCTTTTTTCATAGATTAGATTTGTTTTTGCATACATTCTCCCTCCCGCCCTTATTGCGGAAAAATTTGCCGTACAAAAAAGAGACGACCGCAGTCGTCTCTTT
>CABTYA010000005.1 GCA_902488965.1 uncultured Veillonellaceae bacterium | reverse complement strand
GCGTGTTCGGCATCGATAAATGCGGCAATGCCGCCGCTTTTTTGCGCCTGCGCAATCGTATGCAGCGCGACGGTCGTTTTCCCGGAAGATTCGGGGCCGTAGATTTCGACGACACGACCGCGCGGGAACCCGCCGACGCCGAGCGCCAAATCTAAGGCCAAAATCCCTGTTGAAATGACTTCGACATTCATGTTCGGGCCCGCTTCCCCCAAGCGCATAATCGCGCCCGCGCCGAAATCGCGCTCGATTTGTTGGATTGCCCGATCCACTGCTTTCATTTTTTCTTCGCGTACTTGATCTGCACTCATGCTTGTCCTCCTTGACTCATCCATTGCCGACGCAACTGTTCCCACGCCGCATCCGTCGCCTGTCGGCGTACCTCTGTGCGACCGCCGGCAAATACGTATCGGTTCACTTCGATCCGCCCCGCCCGACCGGTCGCGATATAGACCGTACCGACGGGATCTTCCGCCGTACCGCCGCCCGGGCCGGCAAAGCCTGTCGTTGCCATGCCCCATGTCGCGCCGTACAGTCGCAAGACGCCTTCAACCATCGCTCGCGCCACCTGCTCACTCACGGCGCTGTAACGCGCCAGCATTTCCGCCGGCACCCCCAGTACCCGCTGCTTGGCGGCATCGCTGTACGTGACCGCGCCGCCGATAAAATAGGCCGACGCGCCCGCCGTATCCGTCCAACGAGCCGCCAGTAAGCCGCCCGTACAGGACTCGGCGACGGCCACCGTTTCATTGTGCGCGGCCAGCACCGCAGGCCAGCGCACCGTCGATTGATTCTGTTCCATCCTCATTCTTCTTCCGCAAACCGCACCTGCCGCAGCCATTTGGCCCGCAGTGACTGTTTGCCTTTCTCTGTATACTGTTTTTCCGTCTGCCACAGTATGGGCTCGCACTGATGCGCGTCCACGACCTGTGCCCCCGGATATCCCGTATAGTAAAAATAATATCGTTTCTGCTGCAATGCGGCAAAAAGTTCTCCCGCCAACACAGCGTCAATACAGGTCTGTGCTTCTTCCACATGCACCGACTGCCGCGGAATCCCTACCGCATACAGGTAGTACGCCGTGCCGTCCTGCGGATACACCATGCGGATCGGCATGTTGTCGACCACCGCTTTGCGCACACTGTCGCCGTCGGCGATGGCAATATCCGCTTTTTGCAGCATCAACATCCGCACCGGCGTACTGAGGTACTTGGCATATTGCGTAATTTGCCGATGCCATTCGCGCAGCCGCGCCAATGCCCGCGACTCGCCGTACACTTCCACCATCGAGTACAGAAGTTCGGC
Source organism: uncultured Veillonellaceae bacterium (assembly GCA_902488965.1). Taxonomy (GTDB): domain Bacteria; phylum Bacillota; class Negativicutes; order Veillonellales; family Negativicoccaceae; genus CAMCNU01. Next base: position 22,641 of record CABTYA010000005.1, on the reverse strand, counting down.
CGTCATATCCGCCGCCATGAAATCGGTCATCGCCAAACGCGCCGTCGGATCTCTCGTCAAATCCTGCCAAGTTCGGAGATTTTCCCCGTGCTCACGATAGTATTCTTCCCGCACGGCCAGTACCAGCGGCACATACCATGTCCCGACCCAAAAACCGTCCTCGTTTTTAAAGCGGGCGTCCACAATATCCGTGTGCTCGGAGGTATACGCACGCAAAAGATGTTGCTCCTCCAATCGGCGCAATAACATCTCACTGCCCCACACCAAATCGACCGGTTCCGCATCTTCCGCATTGACCCGCAACGCTTCGCTGTCGGTCAGGTACGACACGATCCGATCCGACGGCATCGGATGCATGTCCAGCCGTATGCCGGACTTTTCCAAATAAATATGACTGATTGTATCCGCCATGTCTTGCGACATGTCCGTATAGACGACCAATGTCTGTTTGGGCGTCACGCTCGGCGTTGCCGCCGCAGTTTGTTTCGTTTCGCTGTCCCACGATGCCAACAAAAGTACGGCCGCGGCGATCAGCAAAATCGGAATCCATCTGCGCATCCGCTCACCTCGAATTTATTATATCATACCTCTTCCGAGCGATGGCCGAGAAGCGCATGCAAAAGGTGCCGACTGCCCCCTCGGTCCGCCGGCACCTTTTGTTTTTTTATTCTTCCGTGTCGAACATTTCGTTGTACAGTTTTTCGACTGCCGCAAATTCATCTTCTTCCGGCGATACATAGACGATCTCGCCGTCTTCATCCTGATCCATTCGCGCCACGATCACTTGCGGTTCTTCTTCGGTCTCATCTTCACTGACCGATACCAATATCGCAAATTCTTTGCCGGCGTACGGAATCAGTACGTCTTGCGCATAGTACTCTTCTTCTCCGTTCGGCCCTTCGATCAATACCACGATTACTTCTTCGTCCGCCGCTGCTTTTGTGTTGTCCGGCATCTCGATTCCTCCTTTACCCCTGTCGCGCATCCAAATAGCGCTGCAAAATCACGACCGCTGCAATTTTATCCACTACCGTGCGGCGCTTTTCCCGCCGCATGCCGCCGGCAATCAGGCTGCGCTGCGCCTGTACCGTCGACAACCGTTCATCTTGCAAGATAATGTCCCGCTCGGGAAGACGCTCTCCCAACTCGCGCGCAAATTCTTCCATCCATTGCGCTCGCGGTCCTTTCGTGCCGTCCATATTGAGCGGCAGTCCGATGACGACCGCCGCGACATCATACTCATGCGCCCAATGGACAATCCTGTCCATGTCTTTTTCCCGCGAGACCGTCCGCCACACCTCGACGCCCTGCGCCGTCCAGCCGAAAGGATCGCTCACCGCAATCCCCGTCCGCCGCTCACCGACATCCAAGCCCAGTATGCGTTTCATAAGCGGTGCGAATCGACATAATTGGCAATCAAACTTTCCAAAATTCGGTCTTTTTCAAATCCCCGAATCAGATTGCGAGCTTCCCGATGGGCCGTAATATAGGTAGGATCGCCCGACAACAAATAGCCGGCCAGCTGCACGACGGGATCGTGCCCCTTTTCCCGCATTGCCGCAATGACTTCCCGCAGCATCACGGACACTTCCGTATCCGTCCGCTGAATCGGCTTAAAAAATTTAGTTTCATCATTCAACGACATCTATACTCCTCCTCTCAGGACACGGCCGTCTTGACCGCCGCCAGTCCTGCCGCCAACGCATCCGCCAGTCGCGACGGGTCTTTGCCGCCGGCCTGCGCCATGTCGGGCCGACCGCCGCCGCCGCCGCCGCACGCCGCGGCCGCCGCTTTGACAACTTGTCCCGCATGCACGCCCGCCGCCGTCGCTACCGCGCCGGCCGTCGCCAACAGGCTCACTTTGCCGTCATGAACGGCACCGATGAGCACTGCGTCGACATCGTCTCTGGTTTTGAGCATATCTCCGATTTCACGCAATTCATTCATGTCCGCCGCATGCACCTCACCGCATACGACCCGCAATTTGCCGACAACGGCCGCTTCCGTGACAAGCGCCGCAATATCCTGCTTGCTTTGATCGCGATGCAAGGAGGCGATTTCTTTTTCCATCTCTTTTTTGTCCGCCAACAAATGTTCCAAGCGGCCAACCGCCGTTTCGGGAGTTGCTTTCAAGAGCGATGCGACCGTGTCCAACGTCGCCGTCTCCGCTTTCATCAGTGCATACGCGCCGCGGCCTGTCACCGCTTCGATGCGGCGGACTCCCGAACCGATGCCGCTTTCCGAGACGATACGGAACGAACCGATTTCGCCCGTATTGGCGACATGGCTGCCGCCGCACAGCTCGATGCTGACGTCCGGCACCTGCACCACGCGGACAACCTCTCCGTATTTTTCACCGAACAGCGCCATCGCGCCCATTTCCTTGGCACGGGCAATCGGCATCTCGGTAATCACCGTCGGGATACCTTTCCAAATCACTTCATTCACATAGGCTTCCACCTGCGCAAGCTGTTCCTCCGTCAAAGGTTGCGCATGGGTAAAATCAAACCGCAACCGATCGGGCATAACGACCGATCCCGCCTGGGTCACATGCGCCCCGACGATGTGCTGCAATGCCGCCTGCAACAAATGCGTCCCCGTATGGTTGCGCGCCATGTCGCGCCGCCGTTCCGTATCCGGCTCGGCCGTAACCGCATCGCCCTTGCGGAGCAATCCTTCCTCGACCTCGCCCATGAGATAAATCGTACCGTCGGGATTGCGCTTCGTATCCGTCACCCGCATCGTCCCCGCCGGTCCGACAAGACGACCGATATCGCCGAGCTGACCGCCGCCTTCCGCATGGAAAGGGCTGGCCGCCACAATGACAATCAATTCCGTACCGTCTTCCGCCGTGTCGATTTCCTTACCGTCACGACCGAGCATGAGAACCGTCGTTTCCCGTACCGATTCATCATATACACGTCCGCCGCCGGCCAACACCGTCGTATCGGGCGTAACTACTTTGGCGTCACGTTTGTCCCGCGCCTGACGGGCCCGCTGCCGCTGTTCGTCCATCGCACGGGCAAATCCGTCCCGATCGATCGTCACGCCCGCTTCCGCGGCGATTTCCTCAGTCAATTCCCACGGAAATCCGTACGTATCGTATAACTTAAAAACGTCGCTGCCCGCCAATACGGTCGCGCCTTCCGCCTTGAGATCGTCAAGCCGCTGTTGCAACAACAACAGCCCCTGATCCAGTGTACGTTGGAAACGCTCTTCTTCCGTCGCCGCATTCGTTTTGATAAATTCGCGTTTGCCGGGCAAATCGGTAATGCCTTCTCCCAGCAAGTCGATGACCGTATCGACCAATGTCGCCATCACCGGCTCTTGAATACCGAGCAACTTGGCCTGCCGCACCGCCCGCCGAATAATCCGTCGCAGGACGTAGCCGCGCCCTTCGTTTGACGGCAACACCCCGTCGCCGATCAGCACCGTCGTCGCGCGCGCATGGTCGGCGATGACCTTGAGCGCGACATCCGTCGCTTCATGTTCGCCGTACTTCACGCCGGCCAATGCCGCCGCCTGCTCGATCAACGGATAAATCAAGTCCGTTTCAAAATTATTCTTTTTATGCTGCAATACCGCCGCCAGCCGTTCCAGCCCCGCCCCGGTATCAATGTTTTTATGAACCAGCGGTTCATATCGGCCGTCAGCCGTGCGGTTATACTGCGAAAATACCAAGTTCCAAATTTCCAGGAAACGGTCGCCTTCGCCGCCCATTTGGTTGTCGGGATCGGTACCGAAGGCTTCGCCCTGATCGTAGAAAATCTCGCTGCACGGGCCGCAAGGACCTTCCCCGATTTCCCAGAAATTATCGTCCAATTTATAAATATGCGACGCGGGCACGCCGACTTCGTCATGCCAAATCGCATACGCTTCTTCGTCCTCGGGGTGAATCGTGACATAGAGCCGTTCGGGTTCCAAATGAAGCTCTTCGGTCAAAAATTCCCACGCCCAATGAATCGCGTCTTTCTTGAAATAATCGCCGAACGAAAAATTGCCCAGCATCTCAAAAAAGGTATGATGACGCGCGGTACGGCCGACATTTTCCAAGTCCCCCGTCCGCATGCATTTCTGGCAGGTCGTCACCCGCTTGCACGGCGGTGTCACCTTCCCCGTAAAGTAAGGTTTCAGCGGCGCCATGCCCGCCCCGATCAACAACAAACTCGGATCGTCTTTCGGAATCAACGGAAAGCTGTCCAAATGCAAGTGTCCTTTATCTTCAAAAAACGCTAAAAAACGTCGGCGAATTTCATTGCCTCTCATCGTTTGTCCCCCTATATCTTCGCATTCATGTTCATTACATTATATCACATCCGACAAGAGGCGAATATCACCGCGCGGTATCCGCCGCATAAATATCCGGCCTCCGATCTTCCCATACACTCATGTGCCGACGCGTCTCAGCGAGCGCCTCGGGATCGTACGTACCGTAGATGATAGTTTCCTCTGTCGACGCCTGCGCGATGTACTCGCCTCCCGGTGCGACAAGACACGAATGCCCCGCAAAGATATTGTCCCGATAACGCCCGACGGCATTGACCGCGCAGACATAAATCTGATTTTCCATCGCCCGCGCCCGCACCAGATATGTCCACGCATCCAGCCGCGATGTCGGCCACTCCGCGGGAATAACAACCAAGGTCGCGCCGTCCATCGTCATGCGCCGATACAGCTCCGGAAAGCGCACATCGTAACAAATACTGCAACCGAGCGTCACCTCGCCCGCCTGTGCCAGCGTCATATGCGTGCCTGCGGCAAAACGGCGCGGCTCGGAGAGCAGACTGAACAAGTGCAGCTTATCGTAGGACGCGATTTCACCCTGCGGGCCGTACAAGTACGAACAGTTATACAACGCGCCGTTTTCTCGCACGGGCAGGCTGCCCGCCAACAAGTACTTGCCGTGCGTCTTGGCCCATGCGGCAAGTGCCGTCAGGAGGTCGTCTCCCGGCGTACTCGCCTGCGCCTCCAACTGCCGGAAATCATACCCGACCGTCCACATCTCCGGCAACACCAACAAATCCGCCCGCGCCGCCGCCTCTTTCAGCATCGCAAAGGCGTGCGTGATATTTCTCTCTTTATCGCCCGCCGCAACTTCCATCTGAATCATCGCTATCCGCATCCGTCTTCCTCCCGTCCGTCATCGGCGCCGCGCCATGTCCCGCTCGCCGCCGCAGTGCCGTACACCACCATGTCAGCACGTACGCCGCCAATCCCGTCAGTACAATCGTTCCTCCGGGCGCCAAATCATATTGATAACTCAACACCAAACCGCCGACGACCGCCAGCAGTGAATACCCCAGTGCAATCCCCGTCGTCCGTGCAAAATTCTGCCGCCACAAATGCGCCGCCGCGACCGGCACAATCATCAGCGCACTGACGAGTAAAATGCCCACGACCGTCATTCCCAACACGACAACACCGGCAATCAGCAGGGCAAACATCGTCTGGAGAAGATCCACCCGTACTCCGTTGACCCGGGCCACCGCCTCGTCAAACGCCAGCGCCACCAGCTCGCGGCGACATATCCACAGCAGCCCCGTGACAACTGCGGTCACCGCCGCCATACCGATCAGCTCCGTCGATGTGACCGTCAGAATGCTGCCGAACAGAAAACTCATGATTCCCGCACTCGACACATTGGCCAAGGACGCGAACACGATCGCCGATGCCAGCCCCGCATAGAAAAACAGTGCCAGTCCCATATCGCTGTAATGCCGATGCCGTCGCCGCACCCGTTCGATTCCGAGTGCCGCCAAGAGCGTCACCGCCATCGCACCGAGCGGAGGATAAATCCCCCACCATGCCGATGCTGTCACGCCGGCAAAGGCGATATGCCCGAGTCCGTCTCCCAACAGCGACTGCCGGCGTACAACGACGAGCATCCCGACCAGCGGACACAACCATGCCACCATCAGCCCCGCCGCCATCGCGCGGCGCATAAATTCATACTGCCACATCTCCATCACGGCTTGCCCCGCTTTCCGTAAAACAAATGCCGCCCGTACTCATGCGATTGGTAAAATCCGTCCGGATCGCCGTCGTAACACAACTCTCGATTCATGCACAGTACGCGGTCGGCACAGGAAAGCACACGCTCCAAGTCATGCGAGACCATCACCACCGTGATTTTGTCGCGCATATTGTAAAACCGCAGCAGCCGCATCAATTCGCTCCCCGTCGCGTAGTCTATTCCGCTGGTCGGCTCATCGAGGAGCAGCACCTGCGGCCGTTTTACCAACGCCTGCGCGATCATCACGCGCTGCTGCTGCCCGCCCGACAAATCGCCCACGCGCCGATCGCGATACGCCGCCATCCCGACTTCCGCCAGTATCGTCGTCACCCGCTGCGCAATCTCCCGCCGCGAAAGCCGCGCCGCCACCAAACCAAGCGCAACGACCTCCGCCACGCTGGCCGGAAACGCCGCCGTATTTTGGCCGTAATTTTGCGGGACATATCCGATTGTACCTGCCCGCTGGGCGGCCGTAACCGACATCCCGTCGATTTCCACACGGCCTTCCGACGGACGCAAAATACCGCCCGCCAGTTTAAGCAACGTGCTCTTGCCGGCTCCGTTCGGGCCGATCAATGCCGCAAACTCGCCGCGCTTGATTTGAAACGTCACCTCGCGAAAAATCCATTCCCGTTCATAGTGATACCCCAATGCCTGTACTGCTATCATACCGCTCCTCATATGCACATCGGTTCATGTTTTTGCCGATACGAAAAAAGAGGCTTGCGCCTCTTTTTTATATCATACGGCGTGCGCCGATGTACGTTTCTCCCCAATAATCTCCCGACAAACTGTCAATCGCCACACCGCGGCTGCTCGTCGCGCTGATGAAACGACCGTACCCGAGATAAATGCCCGAATGAGAAATCCCGTGTCCGTCATCGGAAAAGAACACAAAATCGCCCGGCCGCAAATCATCCGATGCGACACGCCGTCCCATCTGATATTGTTCGTCCGCCGAACGCGGCAACTGCAAACCGGAATTGGCGGCAATGAACTGCACAAACCCCGAACAGTCAAACCCGCTCGGTGTCGTTCCGCCGTACACATACGGTACCCCGATATACTGTTGCGCCATCGAAACGATGCGCCGAATCAGTGCCGTGGATACATCACCGCGGCTCACCGGAATATCCCGTCCGATCAGCGCCCGATACGTAATCGGCCCGATCAGGCCGTCCGCCTCCAAACCGTGTTCTTCCTGAAAGGCCCGCACCGCGCCGGCCGTCGCCTGTCCGTAAATCCCGTCCGCTTCGACGGAATACCCCAGCACGCCGAGCCGTGTCTGTACGACCCGAATATCTTCTCCGCTGTCGCCCGGATGGAATGTCGCCACCGCCGCACCGCACGGTAACGCCACCAACAGCATCGCCACTACATATCGCCGTAAATGAATCATATTGCTCCTTTCATCGCGAGGTTAGCTGACGGGTTAGGAAAGAGCACTCCTTTTCGCATCATCGCGAAATTCACCCCAACTGCATGGTTCCCCCGCACTCACTGTCCACGTTGTTTCGTGTCGTCACTCGCTCCGCCGTAATCGGCTCGCAGCCAATACAACGGACGTCCTTTCACCTCTTCAAAAATCCGACCGATGTATTCACCGATCACACCCAAGAACACCAGCTGAATACCGCCCAACATCAGAATGGCAACGACCACCGTCGCCCAGCCGGATACCGCTTCCTGGAAATAATATTTCACCAGCAGTACATAGCCGATCAACAGCAGACTGACCAATCCCATACAAAGGCCCAAGTACAGCGCCAACCGCAGCGGCACCGTCGAATACGACGTAATTCCGTCAATGGCGAACCGCACCATCTTGCGAAAAGAAAACTTGCTTTCGCCCGCAAAACGTTCCGGCGCCCGAAACGTAATCCGCGTCTGTCGATAGCCGATATCGCTGACAATCCCCCGCAAAAAACGGGCATGTTCCCGAAAGTCGTAGAGCCGTTCGGCTACCTTGCGATCGAGCAAGCGGAAATCGGATCCGCCTTCGACGATTTCAACCTTGGAAATCGAATTGATAAAACGGTAATAGCCGCGCGAGGTCCACTTCTTGAACCAACCGACGTTGGCCGTCGACAATCGCACCGTCTGTACGACATCGTAACCGTCGTACCACGCCGCGAGCAAATCCGGCAAAAGCGCGGGCGGATGTTGCATATCCCCGTCCATCGTAATGACCGCATCTCCCCTTGCGTGATCCATCCCGCAGGTCAAGGCCAACTGATGCCCGAAGTTGCGAGCCAAAATCAGGCTGCGCACCCGCGCATCCTTTTGCGCCAAATCGCGCAGCGGGACCGGCGTCTGATCCCGCGAGCCGTCATCGACAAAAATCAGCTCAAACCGTTCCGGTCGCTCATCGATGACCGCACGAATCGCCTCATAAAAATGGGTAATGTTGTCTTCTTCATTAAACAGCGGTACCACAATGGATACCAGCAGGTCTTCATGGTGTCTCATACGAATTTATTGTACCATACCTGTGCCCGAGGAAACAATGTCGTCACTTTGCCTTCGATGCTCGATAGTCGGCCACCTGCACCTGTGCCCGAGGAAACAATGTCGTCACTTTGCCTTCGATGCTCGATAGTCGGCCACCTGCGCAAAGGCCTGCGCCGCGGCGTCGATTGTCCGTGCGATATCGTCATCCGTATGCGCCAGCGACATAAATCCGCATTCAAACTGGCTCGGTGCCAAGTAGATGCCCTGCGACAGCATCGATTTGAAATACACCGCAAATTCGTCCAATTGACTGCGGCAGGCCGTTTCATAGTCCACGACCGGCGTATCCGTAAAGAAGGTCGTAAACATCGACCCGATTCGGTGATGCTGAAGCGAAAGCCCCACCTGCTCCGCCGCCTGACGGATTCCGTCACAAAGCGTCTTTGATTTTTCTTCCAATGCGGGGAACGCCTGCGGATCTTGCAAGCGACGCAGTGTCACCAGTCCGGCCGTCACCGCCAGCGGATTGCCCGAAAGCGTACCCGCCTGGTAAACGCTGCCCGCCGGCGCCAAGTGCATCATCACGTCGCGCCGGCCGCCGAATGCACCGACCGGCAAGCCGCCGCCGATCACCTTGCCGAGACACATCAGGTCCGGCTGCACGTCATAAGTTGCCTGCGCACCGCCGCGCGACGCACGGAACCCGCTCATCACTTCATCGATAATCAAGAGGGTGCCGTATTGCTCGGTCAGATTTTTCAAACCTTTCATATAGCCGTCTTGCGGTACGACCAGTCCCATATTGCCCGCGACACCTTCGATGATGACCGCGGCAATTTCTTCACCCTGCTTCGCAAACAACTCTTCCGCCGCCGCCAAGTCATTGTACGGGATGGTCAGCGTATCCGCCGCCACTTCCGCCGGTATCCCCGGGCTGTCGGGCACGCCGAATGTCGCCGCGCCCGACCCCGCCTTGACCAAGAGTCCGTCACTGTGACCGTGGTAGCAGCCGATAAATTTGACAATCTTGCTGCGTCCGGTAAATCCGCGCGCCAACCGCAACGCACTCATCGTTGCTTCCGTCCCCGAATTCACCAACCGCACCATATCCAGTGCGGGGAAGAAATCCTGCAACAAGCGGGCGATTTCCGTTTCCAACTCCGTCGGCGCCCCGTAACTGGTCCCGCGCTTTGCCTGCGCCGCCAGCGCTTCGCAGACTTCATCATCGGCATGGCCCAAAATCATCGGCCCCCAACTGAGTACATAGTCGATATATTCGTTTCCGTCAATGTCGGTAATATGGCTGCCGTGCGCCGAGGCAATAAACGGCGGCGTCATATCGACATTGCGAAATGAACGCACGGGACTGTTGACCCCGCCGGGTAAATATTGTTTCGCTTGCGCAAACGCATGTTCCGATTTTGTCCACTGCATCAGCATTCTCCCTCCTTAAGCCACCGGGCCGCATCCAGCGCATGGTAGGTAATAATGATGTCCGCTCCCGCCCGTTTCATGCTGAGCAGACTTTCCAGTACCAGTCGCCGTTCGTCAATCAATCCGCGTGCCGCCGCCGCTTTGACCATCGCATATTCGCCGCTGACATTATAGACACAAATCGGCAAATCGCACGATTCTCTGGCCGCGCGGACGATATCCAAATACGCCAAGGCCGGCTTGATCATAATAATATCCGCGCCTTCCGTAATATCCGTCGCAATTTCTTTTGTGGCTTCACGCGCATTGGCGCAGTCCATCTGATACGTCTTGCGATCACCGAACTGCGGCGCGGAATTGACCGCATCACGGAACGGCCCGTAGTAAGCGGAAGCGTATTTGGCGGCATAACTCATAATCGCCGTATCGCTGAATCCCGCATCGTCGAGGGCTTCGCGCAACGCCGCAATCCGTCCGTCCATCATATCACTCGGTGCAACCATATGCGAGCCCGCTTCGGCGTGGCTGACCGCCACTTTTGCAAGCAGCGGCAATGTCGCGTCATTGATGATGCAACCGTCTTCCACATGACCGCAATGCCCCGTCGTCGTATATTGACACATGCAGACGTCCGTGATGACATAAAGATCCGGCACTTCCCGCCGAATGGCCCGTACCGCCGCCTGTACCGGCTGATCGGCCTGCCATGCCGACGAGCCGTCCTCATCTTTGTACGTCGGGATACCGAACACTTCTACCGCCGGAATCCCCAATTCAAACGCTTCTTTCGCGACTTCGAGCGCCTGATCCGCCGACAGATGATACTGCCCCGGCAAGCTCGAAATTTCCTCGCGAATATGCTCTCCCGGCACGATAAATAACGGATAAATCAAATCCGCCGTCGTCAAATGATGTTCCCGTACCATGCGCCGCAACTGCGGATGATTCCGCAATCGACGGGGACGCTGTCTCAGTGTATTCATACGTCAGACTCCTTTCGATACGTCGTCACGACTGCGGCCGCCAACGCTTCTACCGTAGCCTCTGCGGCGATACAATCCGCACGCAATCCGTGCGCTTCCAGTTCCGCGGCGGTGATGTCGCCGATTGTCACCAGCTGTACATTGTGCAGCAATGCGGCATCTTCACCGAGCATGGCAACGATATTGCGCACCGTCGAGGCACTGGTAAAGGTCACAACATCCACCGCGCCTTCCCGCAATGCCGCCGCCAGTCGTTCGCCGTGACCGCCGCGCAGTTCCGGCTCCGTCCGATAGACCGGCAGCACCGTCACTTCCGCTCCTTCGGAGCGCAACGTTTCCGGCAACAGCTCGCGCGCCTCGGTCGCCCGCGGCAACAAAACCTTCCGACCTTGCATCGGCACGTCTTTCAATACCGCCAGCATGCCTTCCGCGGAGGCGTTGGCCGGTACATAATCGGGGATGATGCCGCTCTTCGTCAAGCGGGCGGCGGTTTTCTTGCCGACCGCCATCACCGTCTTGCCGGCCAGCGCCCGCATATCCAGGCCGTTGCGTGTGAGCGCCGCCGTGAAATAATCCACCGTGTTGACACTGGTGAACAAGATCCAATCATACGAGTCCAGTGCCGCCAGCACCGCATCCTGTTCGGAGATATTATCCGTCGCCACCGTGCGAATCGCCGGCACGCTCATGACATAGGCACCGTCGTTGCGGAGTAAACGGGCCAATTCGCCCGCCTGTTTACGGGCGCGTGTCACTACCACCCGCGCACCGAACAGCGGTTTTTCTTCAAACCAGTTGAGCTGCGGCCGCAGCCCGACCACATCGCCGACCACCAGCAAGCCCGGCGGTTTGAGACCGGCCTTAGCCACCTCATCGGCAATCGTGCCCAACGTCCCGACCACCGTCTGCTGCTCGGGTTTGGTGCCCCAGCGGACCACTGCCGCCGGTGTTGCGGCATCACGACCGTACGCCTGCAGTTGGCGCACGATTTCCGGTAAATTGCCCAGTCCCATCACAAAAGTCAACGTGTCGGCGCCGCCGGCAATATGCTGCCAATTGACCCCCGTCGCTTCCTTCGTCGGGTCTTCATGCCCCGTCACCACCGCAAACGACGTCGCCATCGCCCGTTGGGTAACGGGAATCCCCGCATAAGCCGGCGCAGCGATGGCGCTTGTCACGCCCGGCACGATTTCAAATAACAACCCTGCCGCCCGCAGCGCCATGGCTTCTTCGCCGCCGCGGCCGAAGACCAACGGATCGCCGCCTTTCAAGCGGGCGACACGTTTGCCCGCCGCGACACGATCGACCAGCAGCGCATTGATTTCATCCTGCGACAAGGTGTGATTGCCCGCCTGCTTGCCCGCATAAATCAATTCCGCATCCGGACGTGCCCAGCCCAGCAATTCCTCATCGGCCAAATAGTCATAAATAACGACATCGGCCGTTTCCACACATGCTTTCCCTTTCAACGTCAAGAGGCCCGGATCACCGGGACCCGCGCCGATCAAGTAGGCAATTCCGTTCATACCTTCGCCTCCAATGTACTCCGTACTTCTTCCCATATTTCACGACCGCCGTCAGCCAATACCGCTGCCGCCAATCGTTGTCCCAATTCCCGATATTTCGTCGCTGCGCCGCTGACTTCCTTGCGGACGGCGCGTTGACCGTCCAACGAGAGGAGTACGCCGCGTACATGCAGCGTATCGCCTTGCCGTTCGGCATACACGCCCACCGGCACCTGACAGCCGCCTTCGAGCGCTCCCAAAAACGCCCGTTCCGCACCGACCGCCTGTGCCGTCGGCTCATCATGAACGGCCTGCAGCAATGTCAGTAATTCCGTATCGTCCGCCCGGCACTGGACGGCGACCGCTCCCTGTCCGGCGGCCGGCAGCCACGAGTCATTCAACATTCGGTTCGTAATCACGTTGTCCAGCCCCAAGCGCGCCAAGCCCGCCTCGGCCAAAATCACGGCATCGACTTCGCCGTCCAGTTTGCTCAAGCGGGTTTGCACATTGCCGCGAATCGATACGCACGCAATATCCGGACGCAACTGTTTGAGCTGCGCCACCCGCCGCAAACTGGACGTACCGACCCGTGAGCCTGTGGGCAAATCCGCCAGTGCGCGCCGGTCGTTGGCGACCCATGCGTCGGCCGCCGACGCACGTACCGGAATCGCTCCGATGACCGTACCCGCCGCCGGCTGTGTCGGCATATCTTTCAAACTGTGCACCGCAAAATCAATGCGTCCGTCACGCAGCTGTGCCTCGAGCTCTTCCGTAAACGCCCCCTTGCCTCCGAAGGTATGGAGCGCCTGTTCCAAACGTCGATCGCCGACGGTGCTGATCGGCACTTCCGTGAGTTCCCACTCGCGTGTCGGATAGGCCTCGCGCAAGAGCCGCATCACGTAGCGCGTCTGCCACAATGCCAACGCGCTTTTACGGGTACCGACCCGCAACTCATTTCTCATGACCCGTCTCCTTTCCATCGCCGATTTGATAAATCTCCCGCAAGATGTTCCGGTAGACCTGCTCTTCATCGCTGCCGGCAATTTCCCGGAACTTGATCATCGGCTCGCGGAGCAATTTGCGCACAATCGTCTTGGACATTCCTTCCACGACCCGACGTTCGTCTTCCGTCAGATCCGGCATCTTGATCAATGCTTTTTTCACCAAACGCCGGCGGACAATATCGAATCGATCCGTAATTTCCACCATCAGCGGACGCATCGAAAGATACTCGAACCGCTCCATCATTTCCTGCACGGCCTCTTCAATCAGCGGATACGCCGTTTCCGCTTCTTTGGCCCGCATCCGTTTATTTTCTTCGACGACCTGCGTCAAATCATCGATATTATACAGCGTCACGCCGTCGATTTCGCCGGCTTCGGGGTCGATGTCCCGCGGTACGGCGATATCGATCATCACCAGCGGCTTACCTTGCCGCTTCATCATCAGCTCCGTCGCCTGACTGAACGTGAGCAGATATTCCGTCGCGCCCGTCGACGTCAGGATCACGTCCACGCGCGACGCCCAACGCAACCGGTCTTCCAACGGCACCGCCCGCCCGTGAAATTTCTCGGCCAGTTCCTGCGCTTTTTCGATATGGCGGTTGGCGATAATAATATTTTCCGCACCGTGGCCGACCAAGTGTTTCGCCATCAGTTCGGCCATTGTCCCCGCCCCGAGAATCAATACGCGGCAATGCGTCAAATTGCCCAACACTTCATTGGCTTTTTTGACGGCGGCGTAGCTCACCGATACGGGATTATCCGCAATATGCGTTTCCGTGCGGACCTTTTTACCGATGGAAAGCGCCCGCTGAAACAATACGTTCAATACCGGTCCCGTCGTTCCTTCGCGTACGGCGGTCAAATAGGATACCTTGACTTGCGACAGGATTTGGCCTTCTCCCATCACCAGCGAATTCATTCCCGCCGCCACACGGAACAAATGGCATACGACTTGCTCGCCCTTATAGTAGTAGAAATGCTCTTTCCCCGGCATTTCCCCGGCGATTGTCCGATACACTGTTTCCAGTGCCGGCAATCCGTCGGCATCGTCATCAAACACGGCGTACAATTCCGTACGGTTGCACGTCGACAACAATACCGCCTCGTCCAAATCCGCCAGTGCATTGATTTCTCCCAATGCCTTGCGTACCTGATCGGGGCTCAGCGCAAATCGCTCGCGCACCTCCACCGGCGCGGTATTATGATTTAAGCCTAAGACGGCCAATTGCATCTTCAATCTCCCCCTTGAGTTCTTCCCATTCCCCGCGGCGCACCCGCGCCAATGTATCATCCGGCAAATACGTCCGCCAAAACCGTTCCCGCTCCGCCTGGGTAGGGAGCAATGTTTTGACCGTATCGCGCCGGTGCGACAAATACGCCGCCACATCGCCGAGCACGCTGTACCGCGAGTCCCAGTCGGCGCGAATCAATTTCATCAAACGCGGCGAGGCGCCGCCCGAGCCGAGCACCCATGTCAGCGACCCCCACGAGCCGGCCGCCGGCAACAACACATCGCCTTGCGTGACGTCCGACGCGTCGTTATACCACGCACCGACACGTGCCGCCGCGGCCGCGACCTCTTGCCGGACGGCATCGTCGGCGACCGCCCCGATGACCAAGTCGCCCGCCGCGATATCCTCCGCCCGAAAAGCACGCGCCTCCCAATGACCGCCGTCACGTCGAATACGTTCCTGCAAGGCCGCCGTCGCGTCCGGCGCAATCACTGTCCAGCGACACCCGCTCGGCAGCTTGGCCGCTTTGCGCGTGGCGATCCGACCGCCGCCGACGATGATAATCCGCCGCTTTGTCAAGTCGACAAAGAGCGGCATCCAAGCGGAATCAGTCGGCATCGGCATCAAATCCGATATCTTCAATCGCCGCCACCAACGTCTTCGCCGACGGCAAATCACTGCCCGTTACCACCGCTGTTCCCGTTTTCAAATCAACATGTACCTCCGGTGCACCGGCCGCCTGCAGTGCTTTCGTCACCGCCGCGACACAGTTATCGCAATGCATTCCTTTAATGCGGAACTGCCGTGTCTCCATTTTCGTTGACCTCCCATTGAAAAAAATCATAATCCGGACCGATTCCCGCGGTATTGCATGCCGCTAAAAAGCTGCGCAAAATCCGTGCGGTCAGGCCCCAAATCACATGCTCGTTATATTGATAGAAGTAGACATCATACGAGGCGACTTTACGCCATCCCGGCGAACGGCGCGGCTCCATCGGGAACGGCATGTCGGTTTCCATGTACACCCCGTCCCACATCGTCATCTGCTCCGGTTCCGTTTGCATCAGCCAGTTAATCGGCACGGTAAACACCTCGGCCACTTCGACCGGATTCGGGTATAATGTCGGCCAACCGTCGCGACGAATGACATGCGGGGCGACCCAACGTCCGTACGCCGTTTGCGCCAACGGCAACGCGCCGAGCACATCCCACGAATCGGAATCGATGCCCAGTTCTTCCCGCATCTCCCGCAACGCCGCCGCCAGACTGTCCGCATCCGTTTGCTCGATCCGGCCGCCCGGCAGTGCGACCTCCGCCGGATGTCGGCGCAACCCCGCCGCACGCACTTCCAGCAGCACCCGCCACTCGCCCTCGACGCGCACCAGCGGCAGCACGACGGCATAGCGCACCAACTCATAAATATTGTGCGCGGTCGGTAAGGGATTATGTTGTCGCGTTGTCATCGTATCCCTCCTGTCCATTACTTTTTATTATAGCATTTTTCTATTCTCATTGCGTTTCCGTGAATGAGAAACGAGGCATCAGCGGATGCCTCGTTGTTTGGTACTTTCCGTAATGGTTGACGGCCGGTCGGCAAACAACGCCTGCACAAACGGTTCCGGTCGGAACACCTGCAAATCGTCGATTCCTTCGCCCAAACCGATCCAGCGTACCGGTACGCCCAATTCTTCCTTGATGGAAAAGACGACGCCGCCTTTGGCCGTACCGTCCAGCTTGGTCAGCACGACACCGGTCAGCGGCACGATTTCGCCGAATAATTTGGCCTGACTGACCGCGTTTTGGCCGGTCGTCGCATCGAGTACGAGCCACGTTTCATGCGGTGCATCGGGAACGATTTTCTTCGCCACGCGACTGATTTTTTCCAATTCATTCATCAGATTGACCTTGGTGTGCAACCGCCCCGCCGTATCGATGAGAACGATATCGACATCACGCGCGACCGCGGATTCCAGAGCATCGTATACGACGGCGGCGGGATCGGCTCCCTCGCCGTGCTTGACGATCGGCACGCCGACACGTTCGGCCCAAATGGTCAGCTGCTCGGAGGCCGCCGCTCGGAAGGTGTCGCCCGCCGCCAGCAGCACTTTCTTTCCTTGCGTATGATAGTAATGCGCCAGCTTGCCGATGCTCGTCGTTTTGCCGACACCGTTGACTCCCACGACCAAAATCACCTGCGGATGATGTTCCGCGACAGGTTCTTCCGACACCGCCAAGCGGGCCGCCAGCGTTTTTTCAATAAACGGGATCACCTCGTCGGTATGACGGATCTCGCCTTCCGTGACGCCGCGGCGGATTTCGTGCATCAGGTAATCGGTCGCCGTCACGCCCAAGTCCCCCGTCAGCAGGACCGCCTCCAGATCATCGAGGAAATCGTCGTCGATGCGGGCATATCCAATGACAACCGTCTCCAGATTGCGCACCAAACTTTGTTTGGTTCTGGCCAAGCCCTGCTTGACTTTATCTAAAAAGCTCATCATGTTCCTCCTTTGCGTTCAAATCGACACTGATTACGGTCGATATCCCCTTTTGCGCCATGGTCACGCCGAGCAATCGGTCCGCCGCCTGCATGGTCTGCTTGCGGTGGGTAATGACGATAAATTGCGTCTCGTTACGACCGCTCTGTAAATATCGGCCGAAACGTTCAACATTGGCATCGTCCAGGGCCGCATCCACTTCGTCGACCAGACAAAACGGCGCCGGCCGTACGGCCTGAAAAGCAAACAAAAGCACAATCACGGTCAACGCCCGTTCTCCGCCCGACAGCAGCGACAGGGATTGGCGTTTTTTCCCCGGCGGACGAATGAAGATTTCGACACCGCCGACGCTGTCGTTCTCGCTCGGCACCAATTCCAAGCGTGCCTCGCCGCCGCCGAACAAATGCGTAAAAATCCGTTGGAACTCGGCACCGACTGTCGCAAACGCCTCGGTAAACTGCTTCTCCATTTCCCGATCGATGGTATTGATTACATCCTGCAGTCCGTGTCGGGCACGGGACAAGTCCTCGAGTTGCGTTTCGTAAAATTGATGCTGTTCCTGCGCCTGCCGATATTCTTCTTCGGCCTGCGGATTGACATCTCCCAAGGAGGCGATGGCCCGCTCCGCTTGTGCCACTTGCCGTTCGATTTCGGGCGTCGTCCCGTCGACGCGGATGTCTTCTATCGTCTCCGCTGTACAACCGGTCGCGGTAAACGCCTGCGCGCGTTCCTGCATTTCCTCCCGCGCCGCCGTCACTTTGGCGCGCGCCACTTCCGCGGCACTCTGGGCATCCCGCTCCGCTTCCCGCAACTTATCGTACGCGGCGTTGGCCGCCTGCTCCGCCTCCCGCCGCTCGCCGTGTGCCGCATAATATGCTTCCGCTGCACGAGCCGCATCCGCCGCCGCTTGCGCCGCCGCTGCCAGTTCCTGCCGGCACGTCTCGCCGCGCCGCGCCAATCGCTCGCTTTCCGCCGCCGCTGCCGTTACCGCCGCAGATTGCCGCTGTTCTTGCGCGAGCAGTTCTTGCTGCTTTGTATTCAAATTGTGCCGTGTTTCACGAGTGCGGTCGATTTCACCCTGCGCTTGCGCCGTCCGCACTTGCCACCGGGTAGCCCGTTGCCGCAACTCCGCCAGTTCGTCGTCCGTATACGGCGCGGCTTCCGTATCGTCCCCCGCGTCATCCGTCTGCGCATGCACCGTCACCGCCGTCCGTTCCGTCAGTGCCGCCACCCGCTCTCTGTTTTCGTCGCACTCCGCACGTAACGTCCGAATCGTATCCTCGATCCGCGCCGTTTCGGCGGCCGTCCCTTCCCGCCGGGCGTCGGCCTGCAGCGCCTCCGCCGTCAGGCGGCGCAATGCTTCCTCCGCCGCTGTCCGCGCCGCACTTACGCCGTCCAACGTCGGTATCTCTACCGCCGGAGCCTGCGCCAACGCCTGCAGTTCGTCTTGCAGTCGTTGCTGCTCCTGCCGCCGGCCGAAGACGGTCGTCTCCGCCTGCCGTGTACTGCCGCCCGTTACCGAGCCGCCGGGCTGAAACAGCTGACCGTCGAGCGTCACCATGCGCAATCGTCGTTCGTATTTTTTCACTAACGCCTGCGCGGTCTCCATCGTATCGACAATCAGTGTCCCGCCGAGCAGATAACTGACCAGCGGCGCATACGCCGCATCGCAAGTCACACATTGCGCCGCGCTGCCGATAACGCCGTCTTCCTCCAATGCGGCCGTTTCGCGTGCATTCAGTGTCCGCGCCCGTATATCCGTCAGCGGATAAAAGGTCGTCCGACCGCCGCCGCGGCGTTGTAAATACCGAACGGCTTCCTTCGCCGTTTGGCCGTCCCGCACGACGACATGTTGTAACCGTGCCCCCAGCGCGATATCCATCGCCGTCGTATAGGCCACAGGCACGGTCATCACATCCGCCACCGTGCCGATACAATCGCGCCGCCACGATTCGTGCGCCTGCAGTACCGTCTTGGTCGCGCGTCCGAATCCTTCATATTCGCGGGCCAAACGAGCCAAATAATCCGCCCGTTCCTGCCGCCGCTCAATCTCCCGCTGGCGTTTCATCGCCTCTTCCTGTCGCTCCGCCCGCAATCGTTCACAGGCCGCGTACTCCGCCTGTGCCGTCTGCAAAGCCCGGCGCGCCGAGGTGAGACGGCGCTGTGCCGTTTCCGCTGCCGTGACCGCAGTCGACGCCTCCGCCTGCAGGGTCTGCACGCGGGTGTCGTAGGCCGTCAGTTCCTGCTCTTGCCGGCGAATCCGCTCGGTCAAGAGCTCGACCTCTTTGGCAACCGCCGCCGCCCGGGCTTGCTGCCGTGCCGTTTCTTCCTGCGCCGCCCGTCGTGCCGCCTCACGGGCGCTGCGCCGTTCGCGATAATCCCGCATCGCATTCTCGGCTTCTTCGGCCGCCCGCACCGCCGCCTGCATCTCGTCATGCACCTCGCGATAGGCGCGCCCGCATTCGTCTTCGCACTCCGCCGCCGCCGCCAGTTCCGCCTTGCTCTGCGCAAGTTTCTCCCGCACTTCGGCCAGTACTTGCTCCGCTTCCGTCCGCCGCGCTGCGTGCTGCTCAATTTGCGTTTCGACAGCGCGCCACTCGCCTTTAGCCCGCTCTTCCCGTGTTTGCGTCGCCGTCCGCTCCTGCTCGAGCGCCCGCTGCCGTTGCGCTTCGGCCGCATCGGCCGCCAGCCGCCGTTCGCGCTCCGCCTGCGCCTGTACGACCGCGGTTTGCGCCGCCGTCAGTACCTGCTCCGCCTTGATGGCCTCGTTTTCCGCGCGCGTCAATTTGCGCTGCGCATTCTGCCAACGCTGCCACGCCAAAGTCGTCGCCGCGGCATAGTGGCGCCGTTTCCATTCATGATACTTGCGCGCGGTACGGGCCCGCTGCGCCAGCGGTTCCAACTGCTCCGCGTAGACCTGCACCACATCGCGCACCCGCTGCATGTTTTGCTCGGCCGCGCGCAATTTGCGCAATCCGTCCTGCTTGCGCATGCGGTAGCGGGTAATCCCCGCCACTTCTTCAAAAATCGCTTTGCGGTCTTCGGGTTTGCCGATCAAGATCCGATCGACCCGATTTTGGCCGATGACCGCCATCGAATCTTTGCCCAGCCCCGTATCGGCAAACAGCAGATGGATATCCTTCAATCGGCAAGGCCGCCGATTGATCAGATACTCGCTGTCACCGGAGCGCAGCAAACGTCTCGTGACGGCTACTTCCGCCACATCGGGCAGCAACAATTCGTTCGGATTGTCGAATACCAGCGTCACTTCGGCCGCCCCTTTCGGGCGGACATCTTCCGTGCCCGCAAAAATAACGTCGGCCGCTTTCTCTCCTCGCAGCTGACGTATACTTTGCTCGCCGAGCACCCATCGCACCGCGTCGGCGATATTGCTCTTGCCCGCCCCGTTCGGTCCGACGATCCCCGTGACACCGTCGACAAATTCAATTTCCGTTGCCTGCGCAAATGACTTGAATCCGCGCAACACCATTCGTAATAATCGCATGTCCCGACTCCCGCTATCAGATAGTCATTATTATATCAAATTCGGTGCCCGCTGTCAGACACGCACGGGCAAGAAAAAAGCCGCTCTCGCGGCTTATAACCAAAACGTCCACACGACACCGGCAAAGACCAGCGCCCAAAACGCTCCGTACAAAAATCGCTGCTGTTTGCTGCGCGACGTCTTGCGTATCGGAGAGCGGCGCTTGCGGCCGAGCATCTCGACACGCTCCGGCGCGCTGAGATACGTCCGTTCCGCACGGCGCACGCCCCCCGTGACCGTCGGCCGCCGGCTCTGCTGATGCTCCTGATTCCAGCGATCGACCAGCGCGATGCCCGAAAGCCCCAGCGCATCTCCGTAATTGCGCAGCCAGCCTTTGATGTACACCGCGCCCGGAAGGCGATGATACTCTTCCGTTTCCAGTGCCCACAAATAGGACTCGGCAATATAGGTCCGCCGGGAAATATCCGCAATGGAGAGTCCTTGTTTTTCCCGTTCCGTCCGTAAAATCTCTCCGATGTTCATGATTGCGGTTCCTCCTCATCGGGCGACAGCAACTGCTCGGCTTCGTCGGGCGTGACGAGAATCTCCCGCGCTTTACTGCCGACGTTCGGGCCGACGATTCCCATGCCTTCCATTGTATCAATCAGGCGTCCCGCCCGTGTATAGCCGATGCGGAACCGACGCTGCAGCATCGATACCGACGCCTGCTCGGTCTCCATGACCGTCCGCACGGCCTCCGGCAACAGTTCGTCATCCCACTGCGGGGCGTCCGTTGTCGGTGAGCTGACCGCTTGGGTCACGGTCTCGCTGTACGTCGGCGAGGCCTGGGCGGCAATATATTCCACGACCGCTTCGATTTCACTGTCCGCTACGAATGCGCCCTGCACCCGCCGCGGCTTGGCCGCGCCGATCGGATAAAACAACATATCGCCCTTGCCGAGCAATTTTTCCGCCCCCGCCATATCCAAAATCGTCCGCGAATCCACTTGACTCGACACGGCGAACGAGATCCGGCTGGGGATGTTGGCCTTGATGACACCGGTAATGACGTCGACCGACGGGCGTTGTGTCGCCAGCACCAGATGCAGCCCCGCCGCCCGTGCCATTTGCGCCAAACGGCAGATGGCTTCTTCCACATCGGCGGGTGCCACGGTCATCAGGTCGGCCAATTCGTCGATAACGATGACGATCAGCGGCAGCTTCTCATCGGGATGCGCTTCATTATACCGCCCGATGTCCTTGACTTTGGCCGAGGCGAACAGGCGATAGCGATTTTCCATTTCCCGCACCGCCCACCGCAATACGCCAGCCGCTTTTTTCGGATCGGTCACCACCGGCGTCAACAAGTGAGGCAAGCGGTTGTACCCGGCCAGCTCGACCACTTTCGGGTCGATCAGGATCAGCTTGACTTCGTCGGGATACGAACGGAACAATATGCTCGCAATCAGCGTGTTGATGCAAACGCTTTTGCCCGACCCCGTCGAGCCGGCGACCAAGAGATGCGGCATCTTCGCTAAATCGGTAATCACGGGCTGCCCCGTGATGTCTTCCCCCAATCCGACGACGACCCCGCCGCGTGCGTTGCGAAATTCGTCGTTGGCCAAAACATCCCGCAACGCCACCGCATCCACCGTGCGATTCGGCACTTCGATGCCGACGGCGGCCTTGCCCGGAATCGGTGCCTCGATCCGCACATCCGTCGCCGCCAGTTGCAAGGCGATATCATCCGCCAGATTGACAATCCGACTGACTTTGACACCGGCACCCGGCTCGAGCTCATAGCGAGTTACGGTCGGCCCGCGGCTGGCATGAACGACATGTGCATCGACACCGAAACTGGCCATCAATGCTTCAATTTTGCGGGCGTTGTCTTTCACTTCCTGTTTGCGGTTGGCCGACCGCGAATGCCCCTCCGTGAGCAGGCTCAGCGGCGGCAGGCGATAATCCGAACGCGGCGCCGCGGGCGCTTTGCCCTGCTCCGGCTTGACCTGCCGGGTATCCTCGTCCGGCGGAATCGGT
>CABTYA010000004.1 GCA_902488965.1 uncultured Veillonellaceae bacterium | reverse complement strand
TATTGTCCGTTTTCAATCCGTTTTCAATCCGCCGTCAATGCGCCCGCCGTCAAACGGTAATAATAACCGCGGCCGTGCGTATCCGCCTCTTTGGCCAGCTCCGCCGTGCGGGCGTGACAGGTAAAGAGCAGGACCTGACGGGTGCGGGCGAAGTCGAGCAGAAATGCCAACGTATCCCGCTGTCGAGCCTCATCAAAGCGAACGAAGATATCGTCCAAAATCAACGGCATTTCTTCCGTACGTTCGGCAAAGTTGACCGCCAACGCCAAACGCAATGCCAAGTAGACCTGATCCCCCGTGCCGCTCGACCAGATATCCGCACTGCGCCATTCATGCGCGCTGTCGACTGTCTGCAAGCGGCCGCTGTCGTCAATCATGAGCGTATAGCGTCCCGCCGTCATTTGCTGCAGATAGTCGCCGGCACGACGAACGACTTCGGGGCGTCCGTCGGCTTCATAGCGGCGCCGTGCGGTCTCGAGTACCCGAGCGGTAAACGCCAGCCGCATGTACCGATCCAGCGCATCATCCAGTTCGCTCTCGATCGACGAACGACGCTGCAACGCCTCGGCCATCCGCTCATCGTCGAGCAGGCGTTTGAGCTCGCCTGTCAGTTCGCCCTGCCGCTGACGCAAGCGGGTGAGCTCGCGGTTGTACTCGCGGAGCGAATCGGCATAGCGGTCGCGCCGCTCGAGCCATGCCTGATATTCGCCACTCTCCAGCTGCGCCCACAAACGGTTGAATTCTTCTTCACTGCCCGCATACAGACGCAAACTGCGGCGAATCGTTTCGTAATCCTGTTGGAGCCGGTCGCACTGCTCGTACGCCGTCACTTTGTCGGCGAATTCTTCGGCGTCTTTGGCGTCGACCAATGCCAAGAGTGCCTGCATTTCCGTCTCGCACATACTCCAACGCTCATCCAGCACGGCTTTTTCCGCCGCCAAACTTTCATACTGGCGGTTGCGTTCCGAGACGCTCTGCCACGCCATCTGCTGGTCGCGGTAGGTATCGGCCAACGACAATACCGTCGCCGGCTCCAGCGGCAAGTCCAGTCCCAAGGCGTCAAGCACCCGCTGCAGCCGCGCCTCAAATTCCGCCCGTTTGGCACGGATGCATTCGATTTGTACCGTCAGTACCTGCCGCTCGCCGGCATGGGTAAACAGCGCCTGCCATTGATCTTTGCGCGCATCGAGCGCATCCGCTTCCGTCGGCGGCAAATGACTGTCTTGCAGCCACTGCTGCCACTCGGATTCGCTCTGGCGGCGGTCGGCGGCGAGTTTTTCGCCGCGCGCCTCCCACAGCGCATGCTCTTCCAGCTGGCGGCGGCGGCTTTCCGATTGCCACGAACGAGCCTGAACGGCCGCCTGGTAACGATAGAAATCCCGCCGCATCGCGGCGATTTCACCGGCCACGGCGGCCACTTCTTCTTCCGTTTCGGGGACATCGACGCCCGTCGCCAAGGCGTATTTTTCCCGATCGAGGCGCAATGCCTCCGCCGTGCGGTTCAATTTTTCCAAGCGGATTTCGTTGCGATGACTCCGCCGATGATTGATATACAACGAACCGACAGAGAGCAGGGTCAACGCGCCCGCACCGTACAATCCTTCCATGCCGACCAGCCCCGCAAAGAACGCATATAATACGCCCGCTGCGGCAAGAATCAGCGCGAAACCGATCCAGAAGAACGACGAGTACCGTACGATCGGCAGCGCCGCCACCTCGGCCGCCTCCGCCTCCGTCGCCGCCAGTTCGCGCACCGTCCGCATGAGCGCCTGCTCGGCGGTTTCCCATGCGGCAAATTCCTCGTCCGTCTGTATCTTCGGCACGGGGATGCTTTCGTCTTCGCTGACCGTTTCCACTTGCGGCTCGTCGTTTTGCCAATAATGCAACTCGTTGTCCCGTCGGCGCAGCGCATCCGCCAGCTCCCGCCCTTGCGCCCAATTCACCTGCAGGGGCGTCTGCACCTGTGCGGTGCTCCAATCGGCATAGGCGGCGTTCCATGTCGCGCCTTCCGTCTCCCATGCCTGCAGGGCCTCCGTTTTTTCGGTCTCTTCCGCGAGCAGGTCTTCCCAGCGCGCGCCGTCGCTGTACAATGCGCGAATCGCCTCCTGCTGCGGCTCCCAAGGAATCACGTCGGCCCGCGCCTGCGGCGTCAGCGGCTCCATCTTGGCGGCGAGTTCTTCCCGCTGGGTATTCAGCTCCGCCATTCGCCGAACCAAATCGTTCCAACGCTCTTTGCCGTCCGCCGGGAATGAGTGAATGGTGCGACACAAATCCAGTCGGCGTTTGGTTTCCATTCCTTGCTCATAGTACTTCCAGGCGCCGAGTTGTTTGTCCAGCGTACGGTCACGGACGTCGAGCGCTTTGATTTTTTCCTCGATCGCCCCGATGCGCTCGTCGATGGCCGCCTGTTCGTCACGTACTGCGGCAAACTCGGTCTCCTGCACGGACAGCCGTTCGACGTCCTGCACGGCCGCCTGCCGCTCCTGCAGCAGCTGATTGATGCGGCGTTTGCCTTGCGGCGATGCGACCAACAGCTGCGCCATGTCGCCTTCGATGGCGAGTTTGGCATCGGCGAGTTCTTCGCCGCCCTGCATCCCCATAAACCGCGACCGTACATCGTCGCGCGCCAACAGTTCCGCCCCTTGCAAATCTTCCAGTCCGACCGCAAACACTTGCTCGTAGGTCTTGCGATCCAGCCCGTACCACCATAATTGCGCGGGCTCGCCCGTGATCAGTTCCCCGCGATCGTTGCGCAATGTCGTTTCGCCCTCATGCCGATAAATCCGATAACTGCGTCCGTTGTCGCGCGTCAACTCCAAATTGCCGAACCGGCCGTTACGCTTGCCGCGCCGATAGCCGAACAGCATGTCACGGATAAAGCGCAGCAGCGTCGTCTTGCCGCTTTCATTTTCACCGGTGACCACGCACAATCCGCGCTCGGGCGGCTGCCACGACATCTGTTCGTAAATGCCGTAGCGCTCCAATTGCAAATCAGTCAGTTTCATCCGTGTCACCTTCTCCCAATCGCTGCGCCCCGCTCGTGCAGGCCGCTTCCCACGCCGCCAGCAGCCGCTCGTCGTCGATCTCCGTAAAATAACGGGCATATTTTTCCCATTCGGGAATCTCCGTCAGCCACTGCCGCAGCGTCAACGCCGGATCGTCCGCCATATCCCGTGACAGCGATGCGTACGCCCGCAGATACGCCCCCGTCGCGTCCGGCAATTCGGCCCGCTGTGTCCAGTCCGTATCCGCCTGCGTCGCGTTTTCCGTACGATACCAATAGACAAAAATATGCTTATAATGTTCCTGCTCGTTGAGCCGCTGCGCCAATGCCGCACACGCTTCTTCATCGGACAGCACCGCATGCAGCGGACCGCGACCGGTAAAGCGCACCTCCGCCAAAATCGGTTTGCGCACCGCCTCGCGCCGCTGTTTGCGCCGTTCGGCCAATACCGCCGTCAGCGCTTCAGTATCGGGAATATCGTCAATCGCAATCTCCCAGTGTTCACGGCGCACCGCATCCGTCTCGATAAATTCCATCATCGTCGTCCCGTAACTGCCGACCTCGACCAGGTAACAGCCGCGCGGCCCCGTTTCCCGGCGGTGCAAACTCTGCGGATTGCCGGGGTACACGATATACGGCTGTTCCGCCAGTACCGCCCGCGTATGTACATGCCCCAACGCCCAATAGTCAATGCCGCTGCGGGTGAGCGTCTCCATACTCGTCGATGCGTAATTGCCCCCGTCGGGCGCCGGCCCTTCGGTATGCAAAAGTGCGATTGCGTACGGGGCGTTGTCGTTGCGCTGAAACTCCGCCGCCCAATCCTCATGGACATGCGTCGATGCATAACTGCGCCCGTAAATCATCGCCGCCGTTTCCCCGTCAACGACCAACGGTACCGCTTCGACCTTCTCGCTGCCGAAGATGACCGTATGCGGTGGCAGCGGCACCTTCGCCCGCCATGCGCCCATCGGGTCGTGATTGCCGTGAACGATAAACGCCCGAATCCCCGCCTCGGCCGCACGGAAAAGTTCCCGCGCAAACCCCAGCTGCGCCGCCAAACTGTGATCGGCGGCCTGGTACACGTCGCCCGCAATCAGCAGCGCGTCGACCCGTTTGTCGATGGCGACATCCACAATCGACGCAAACGCCCGATACGTCGCCTCGCGGAGCGTCTCGTCCCAATGCGCGCCGCCCGCTCCCTGTGCGACCGGCATCCCCAGATGCAAATCCGCACAGTGAATAAATCGAAACCGCTTGCCCATGCTATACCTCCCCGTCCGCATCCGTCGCCGCCCGCAGTGCGCGAGCCGCCGACGCGAACAACTCTTCATGCATATGACCGAATACCAATCGGAACGACACCTCGCCGGGATGCGTGCCTTCACGAACGGGCGCATCGCGCAGACCGATGCCCGCCGCCCGCGCCCGCGCCCGACAATCTTGCGGGGAGCGCGGCGTCCGAATATGAACCGTACAATAAATCCCCGCCACCGGCGTTTCCACGCGGATACGGTCGCCGAATGCCGCCGTCAGCGCCGCCCGCAGCGCCTCGCCTTTGTGGCGATACAACTTTCCCAGTCGCCGCATCTGCTTGCGCAACTCGCCGCGACGGATATACTCCGCCAGTGCCAATTGCTCGGCGACCGAAGCCGTCTGCCGCGCCAATCCGCGCCGTTCTTCATAACGGGCGCGCAAGGACGGCGGCAAAATCATATACGCCAACCGAAACGACGGCGGCAGCACCCTTGAGAGCGAGCCGATGTACACGACCCGTGTCCCGTCACTCATTCCTTGCAACGACGGCAGCGGCCGTCCGTAATAACTCAATTCGCTGGCAAAATCATCCTCGATAATCCAGCCGCCCGTCCGATCGGCCCATTCGAGCAGCTCCGTCCGTGCTCGAGCGGGAAGCACTCCCTCCGCACGATACGTATACGACGGCACGACATAGAGCAGCTGCGTACCGTACTGCTCAAGCTCCTGCCACCACTCCGCGCCGCCGCCGATCGCCGCCCCCAGCGACTGCACCCGATACCCTTCGTCGGCAAACGTCGCCGCCCCGATACCGAACGCCTCTTCCGCAAAATGAATCGTCCTCGCCTCGGCCGGCATCAGCCTCGTCAACAAGCGCAACAGCTGCTGCACTCCCGAACCGATAACGATATCCTCCGGCCCCGCTTTCGTATCGCGCGCATCCGCTCCGTAACGGGCCAATGCGTCGCGCAGCTCCCACTCACCGCGATCGTCGCCGTAATCCAGCAGGCGCTCATCGTCGCGCCATACCCGATACATGTACGGCCGCCACTCGCTGAACCGAAATCCGCGCGGATCCATCGCCGCCGTCTGAAAATCATAACGGAACGACTCGCGCACCGGCCGTTCCGCCGGCTGCTCGACCGGCGCACATACCGGCAGCGGCAAACCGCGTACCTCGTAACGCGCCCGATTGTGCGCTTTGAGATACCCCTCCGCCGCCAACTGATTGTATACCCGCTCGACGGTAAACTTGCTGACACCGAGCCGTCGCGCCTGTTCGCGCACTGACTCGAGCCGCATCCCCGCCGGCCACACGCCCGTTTCTATCCGCTCTCGCATGCCGCGATAAATACGCAAATAAAGCGGGACTTTTTTCCGTTCCGCCATACTGTCCTCCGTTTTCTCTATTGTACGTCATCGGCGCCCGTTCCCGCAAATCGGCGCGGGTCAGTGTATTATTGTAAACTTATAATATACATCTCGTTGACTATATGCTCCCGATTCGGTATAATCGTACCGAACAAAGGGGAGGTATATCATGGACACCAATTGCACACACATCATCACACTCGCTCAGAAAGTACTGGACGGAGGAGAAATCACCCGCCAAGAAGGCGAGATGCTGATTCACACCAAAGATCAGGACACCATGCTGCTGCTCGCGATGGCTGACAAGATCCGCCAACGCTATAACGGCGACCGCGTCGACTTCTGCGCGATCATCAATGCCCGCAGCGGCAAATGCCCGGAAAACTGTAAATTTTGCGCCCAATCCGCCTGCTACCATACCGGCGTCAAAGAGTATCCGCTGCTGGAAGAAGACGCCCTCGTCGATGCGGCCAAACAGGCCAAAGCGGCCGGTGCGGTCCGCTTTTCCATCGTCACCAGTGGACGCAACCAAGGCAATCCCAACGAATTTGAACAGATTTTGCGCGCACTCACCCGCATCCGCAAGGAAGTCGGCATCGAGATCTGCTGCTCACTGGGGCTTTTGACCAAGCGCAACGCCGAACGCCTGAAAGCCATCGGCGTCACCCGCTACCACTCCAATATCGAAACCGCGCCGAGCCATTTCCCCGACATCTGCCAAACCCACTCGTACGAAGACAAGATGTCGACGATTGAAAACGCCAAGGAGGCGGGAATCCGCGTCTGCTCCGGCGGCATTCTCGGGCTGGGAGAAACGCCCGAACAGCGCGTCGAAATGGCCTTTGAACTCAAACGGCTGGGCGTCGATTCCGTGCCGCTCAATATTCTCAATCCGATCAAGGGCACTCCCTTCGAGCATAACAAACCCCTCTCGCCGCTCGAAATTCTGCGTGCCTTCGCCGTCTTCCGTTTCGTCTTGCCGCGCGCCCTCATTCGTACCGCGGGCGGCCGGGAAGTGAACCTGCGCGACCTGCAGGTCCTGGCGCTTTCAGGCGGACTCAACGGCATCATGGTCGGCAACTACCTCACCACCGGCGGCCGAGCACCGGCGGAAGACCGTCAAATGGTCAACGACCTCGGCCGCGGCTTCACCCGCTCCCGCGCCGCGACCAACGATGCCTGAACACTCGTCACTCTATCTTTGATCCCCGATACTATTCATCACAAAAAAGCAGGCGCCGATAAGGCACCTGCTTTTTGAATAGTGTTTCAGTTTTGAGTCATCTCTCAATATTGTAACAACAATCCTAAGAACGTCAGTATCGTACCGATGATCACGAATGCAATCGCAGTCATAATCAACTTCACAAAGAATTGTTGCTTATCCACACTTTCATGTACAGAACTGAGTGACAACGCACCCAAACTGCTGAACGGAGAAATCGCGGAAATATGTGCACCAAGTACAACACTGTATACCATCATCTTGGGATCGAGCCCCAGATTATGTGCAATCCCGATTGAAACCGGAATCAACGTAGGCATAACTACCCCCATCGCGGATGCTACCGACGACATCAGCGCGCCACTGGCAATCATAATCGGGGCTGCTGTGGAATCATTAATATACGGAATAAGTGCATCCGTCAAGTAGGTAATGCCTCCGGCATGGTTCACCATTGACACCATGACTCCCATCCCGCACACCATAAGGATTGTTCCCCATGGCACATTCGCCAATGCTTCCTTTTCCGTTGACACTTGTAAAATCAACAACACTACAGCCCCGCACATCGCCGTCAAACCAACATGCAGGTTTGCTCCAACTACCGCCAAAATAACGGCAATAATCACAGCAAGGGTAATATAATTGGCACGTTCTAAGGGAAGCATCTCATTTACACCGTCTGCATGCAAAGATCCGTTATCTTTCCACCCTTGGAACACAACATAAGAAATGACAAAGAGTATAGTAAATGCAACAGCCATATTCAACAGCAGATTATAACCGATATCCACACCGCCTTGTGCCGCATAAGTAAGCGCCACATATCCCGAGGGAGATATCGGCGTCAATCCGCCCGCCAAATTCCCGGTGTATACCGACAACATCATCAACAACGGATTAATCCGTTCCTGATATGCAATCTGTCCTGCCAGCGGGGCAATAATGGCCATTCCGTTAATCGGTCCGGGGCCAATGACCGAAATGAGGAAAGAAATACCAAAAATAGCGATTGGAAGTAACCATTTACGTCCACCGACCAACGCCACCAGCCGCTGTGTTAAAATCAGCAGCGTATTATTCGCTCGTGCAATACCGAACAAAAATGTCACACCGAGTAAAGTCAAAAACATCCCAGAACTCCACCCTTTGATGAGCAATGCCGATTTACCGGCTGCCGAAGAAATCGGTACCCACTCACCACCGGATGTTTGCACCGTCAATGCGAACCCAAGCAAAAACGCTGCCGCTACCCCCAACAACCCGGTATTTACTTTGCATTTATACGCCGCCAGGATAACGGTCACCAATACAACCAGCGATACTAATCCCATCTCGCTCCCTCCTTGCCATTACTTCAAAAACTTGTCAGGCGGCTGATACAATCCGCCGGAAGCCGCTACCAAATCCGCAATGGATTGTGCCGCTAAAAGCGATCGTTTTGCACGAGCGGGATCTATTCCCATATCTTCCGGTGTACGGAAAATACCTTTGGCTCGCAACATTGCCGTTTCTTCAGGATTTTCTTTCTGTCCTACCGGCGAATCTCCCGCTACGGCACGAATGGCTGCCATACGTTCGTTAAGACTTGCACATTTATGCAGGTAAGCTACTCCTACTTCCGTAATAATATGCGTTAAATCGTCACCGTAAATCATAATCGGCGGTACCTCCAAGTTTGCCTTTTTCCAAAGTTGTATAGCATCCAACTCATCAACA
Organism: uncultured Veillonellaceae bacterium; assembly: GCA_902488965.1. Classification (GTDB taxonomy): domain Bacteria; phylum Bacillota; class Negativicutes; order Veillonellales; family Negativicoccaceae; genus CAMCNU01. The sequence goes on along the minus strand of CABTYA010000004.1, from coordinate 25,452 downwards.
AATCCCGGATATCCTTTTTCACTGACAGTATCTAACAACTGCACCACCAATTTACGACCGCGTGGAACCGATCCGACCGCATCTTTTCGACCTGCCCATTCTTCACCGCACTTCAGCCAACCGTAACTGGCATGTCGACGCCCCGGTGCATCACTGCCAATATTCGGCGCTCCGCCAAACCCGGCAATAGCTGATTTTGTCGCCGTACTGCTGTTCCCGTATTGGTCAATTTGCAGCGTACTGCCGATAAACATATCTACCGCATACTGACCGCCAATTTGCGTAAAGATACGACTCGTTCGCATTTCTCCCGACGGTCCGACGAAAAATACGTCCGGACGCGCCTTAACATAGGCATCCATACCAACTTCAGTCCCCGGAGAATGAATGGATTTTACCCAACCGTCCTCAATGACCGGGATCATTGTCGGATGCGGATTTAAAATAAAGTTTGTGCACACCTTACCTTTCAACCCTAACTCATTTCCGTATGTCGGCAACAATAGCTCAATCGCCGCCGTATCAAAACCGATACCGTGATTCAGTGTGCTCACTTCATATTCTTTATATAACTGCAATGCCATCATAGCTTTCAAAATACGTGTCTCGGAAATCTTGGCCGGATCCCGAGTAAACAACGCTTCCATTTGGAACGGTTCCGGTGATTTTACAATGAAATCCACCCAATCACCGGGGATATCAACTCGTGGCACTTTATCTACAATCCGGTTAACTTCCGCAACAACAATCCCTTTACGGAATTTCGTTGCCTCTACAATTGCCGGCGTGTCTTCTGTCGCACCGCCCGTAAAAAGATTACCGTCACGATCGGCTTCAAAACCGACAATCAGTGCAACTTGCGGCGTCAAATCCACAAAATAGCGACCATACAATTCCATATATGTATGGATTGCCCCTAACGTCACCTTTCCTGCTTGCACCATTTGTGCCAACCGTTTGGACTGAGGGCCGGAATAGGCAAAATCTACTTTTGTTGCAATTCCTTTCTCAAACACATCCAAATGCTCCGGTAAAGCAATTGTAGACTGAACCATATGCAAATCATGCACTCGCTCCGGGTTCACCTGACACAACGCCTTCGCCAAGAAATCGGCCTGCTTTTGATTATCACCTTCGATGCATACCTTATCCTGCGGACGGATAATCGCCTCCAACAATTCCACCATCCGTTCGGGTGCGACCACTTTCCCTGTCGTCAGAGACCTTGCCGCTTCCACACGATTCCGATACTCATCACCACGTCGATCCCAATTCGCCATCTCTGCTCTCTCCCTTCTATCAAACAAAAGCGTTGGTTATTAATTCCTATTCACTATTATTGTAACACCATTAGTTCCCGTCTTTACAGTTTATTTTTCATTTATCTATTACTTATTTGAATGTCAATCTATCCATATACACAATTGTCAATTATATATAAACTCAATAAGTAGAAATATTTTATTTTTAGTGGTGAAATAAAATCCTTTTCATTCCACCGTTCGTAACTCAACTAAAAAGCGAACTAAGCCCACCGCATAACATTCGTCACTACCATCAAGGAGCAACCGGAATCTTTCCGGTCGCTCCTTTTGCATTTCCCGCCCCTTTCATCGCAACAAAAAACAGCGACGGAGATACACTCCGTCGCTGTTTTGATATACCGCCACTGTCGGTTATGACCCGAATACGTTTTTTCCCTTTATTACCGCTTCACTTGTGCCGTTGCGACAACGACCGTCTCCGGCACGCAACGATATACCCCGTATTCATCCTCGCCGTTAGCGGGGTCCTGCCGTACATTCTCCCGTCCGTCCGCATAGTATTTACGCAGGAACGAAAAGTTTCTGACATCCGTCGCCAGTCCTTGTGCCCACATCATATTAATCCAGACGTAAATATCCGGATGCACTTGCGCCGCTACGCCGCGATACCGATCCGCCGCCGACTTGTAATATTGCAGCGTCCGTACGAGTATCAGTTTTTCAGTGGTAGTGGCGAGCATTTTCGCAAACGCCGCCGCAATATCTTCCATCCGATACAGTGAATTGACTGCCAGTAAAATATCCGCCGGCTCATCGACTGCAATATCTTCCCATTTCCCCGAGCGGATCCGTACATGTGTCAATCCTTCCCGACGCAATTTCTTTTCCACTTCCCGTTGCATCGGCGGGGCGAACTCAATCCCTTCCCAACGCGCGGCATACGGAGCCAACGGTACGGTAAAATTCCCCGTTCCCGGCCCGATCTCCCGTACAAATCGTTGTGTACCGATTTGTTCGATCAGATAGTCCACCAATCCCGGCACTTCTTCATTCAGACGATGACGTTCATCGTAGTGTGGCGCCAATGCTTCCCAAAACGCCAACTCCTCCGCATCGTCCGTAAAACGTTTGCCCTGTGCCGCTTGACGAGCCGCAAACTCACCCGCCCAAATCTCCTGCCAATCCAATGTCCGCCAATCCATCATTACATCTCCCGAAAGGCCGCAATCAGTCGTTTCGTATAGTCTTCTTGCGGATGTTCATAAAACTCGTCCGCAGGTTGCTGTTCAATCAGTCGTCCGTGATACATCACGGCAATGTCGTCACTGTACGCCCGTACCAGGTCCAAATCATGCGAAATGAACAGGTACGAGATACCTTGTTCCCTGCGAATCCGGTCGAGCAGATCCATGACCTGCGCCTGCACGGATACGTCCAGCATCGAGGTCGGCTCATCGAGTACGATGCATTGCGGCGACAAGAGCAGCAATCGCGCCAAACAGAGCCGCTGCAATTGGCCGCCGGAGAGCTGATGCGGATAGCGATCGAGCAGTACCGGATCCAGCGCTACCACCGCCAATTGGGCAACGATGGCCTCGTCCCAGTCGCGCGGATCGATCAATCCCCGATGCAGGCGCAACGGCTCACGCATACTGTCGCGCAACAGCATCCGCGGATGCAGTGCCGCTGTCGGATGCTGAAACAACATCTGCAACTCACGTGCCCGTGCACGTCGGGCGGCCCCTGTTTGATGCGTAATATCCTCGCCGCGAAAGCGAACGGCCCCGTGATCGGGGCGAATCAAACCCATAATCAGCCGCGCCAAGGTCGATTTCCCCGAGCCGCTCATCCCGACCAGTCCGAGCGTGTGCCCTTTCGGTACGACGAGCGACACATCATCGACCGCCACAACCGTGTGGCTCCCCCATAATCCGGTGCGAAACGTCTTGCCCAAATGAGACACTTCAAGTGTTGGCATAGGGCACCCCTTTTCTCTTCGCAGCCAGCACATCGGGCCGTGCGGCGAGCAAGACTTTCAAATAGTCGGTCTGCGGATCGGCAAACAGGCGTGCCGACGGGCCTTCTTCGACAATCGCTCCGTCCCGCAATACCGCGATCCGATCACACAATACTTTCGCCAAATGCAAATCGTGCGTCACCATCAGCATGCTGACTCCTTCGCCTCGCAAGCTCCGAAAAATTTCCGCCACTTGCCGGCGCAAAATCGCATCAAGCCCCTTCGTCGGTTCGTCGGCAATCAACCAGCGCGGTCGGCCGATGGTGCCGAGTGCGCACAACGCCCGTTGCGCCATACCTCCCGACAACTCGAACGAATACGCCGCCGCCACGGCTGCAGGATCACTGAACCCCAATTCGGCCAACCGAGAGAGCATGCGTTCTCGTGCCTCCGCTGCACTGACACCGCGGGCAATCAGCGGCTCGGCAATCTGCTCGCCGACTTTTCGCAAAGGATCGAATGCCGTCCGCGGATTTTGCGGAATAAACGCAATCTCGCTGCCGCGATACGTCCGATATTCCTCTTCCGTGAGCGCCAGCATGTCCCGCTCTCGATACCGGATGGCGCCGGTAACCTCCGCCGTCGTTCCGAGTAATCCTAAAATCGACATCCCCAAGACGGATTTGCCGCTGCCTGATTCTCCAATCAGCCCCGTGATTTTGCCCTCGGGGCATACGAGTGAGACCTCGTTTACCGCATGCACGACCGCATGCGGCAAGTGAAAACGAACGCTGACATTGTCGATTACCAAATCGCTCATCTTCACCCCTCCCGCCACGGTTCTTCATCAATGGACAAATAATCGCGCAACTCGTCGCCCCACAACTGGATTGCAATCGAGAGTGCGGCGATACACGCGCCCGGTGCCAAGAGCAGCCACGGGTACGTTCGGAAATACGACTTGGCGTCAAAAATCATGACACCCCAGTCCGCATCCGGCGGTTGCACCCCCAAGCCGAGAAAGCTCAGCGACGCCACCGACAGCAACACGCTGCCGATCCGCACCGTCCAAAGCACAATGAGCGACGGCATAATATTCGGCAAGATATACCGCCACAAAATGTATCCGTGGCCTGCGCCGAGCGCACGCACCGCTTCCACATACTCCGCATAGCGCACGCGCAGCACCTCGGCCCGCACCAATCGGGAAAAACTCGTCCACGAAGTCAGCGTCACCGCCAGCAAAATGCTGAACGTCCCCGGTCCCATGACACCGGCCAATGCTACCATCAGACTCATCCCCGGCAACCCTTGGAAAATATGAACGCCGATCTGAATCAAACGATCCGTCAAACCGCCGAAATAACCGCCCACGACGCCCAAAAGCGCACCGAGCAGCATCGTACACGCCGCTCCGGCCAACGCGAAAAACACCGATACGCGCGCCCCGTAAAGCAACCGGCTCCAGACATCACGACCGAGCGCATCCGTACCGAGCCAATGCGCCGCCGACATCGGCGCCAAAATCGCGTCTCGCGATACCGCATTCGGATCATACGGCGCCAACCACGGCGCGAGCAGCGCCACCGCCATAAACAACAGTAACACCGCCCCTGTCCCCGCAAACAGCGGGGTTACTTTGCGCCCCGTCATCGCGGATCACCTGTGCGCAACCGCGGATTGAGGAAAAAGTAACTCAAATCCACCAACCAATTGATCAAAATGACCAAAAAACCGACAAACAAGACGTACCCCTGAATTGCCGGATAATCCCGTCCGCGAATCGCCGCCAACACATAACTTCCCAATCCCGGCAACGAAAAAATCGACTCGATGACAATCGACCCGCCCAAAATACCGACGGAATACGTACCGATCAGCGTGACCACCGACAGCCACGAATTGGGCACGGCGTGCCGCCACAAAATTCGCCGCGGCGTCAGTCCCTGCGACCGCGCCGTCAAAATGAACGGCTGCTCCATCACTTCCAAAAGCGACGTCCGTTGCAAACGAAGCATCGCCGCCATCGTCCCCGCCGCCAGTACAAATCCCGGCAGAATCATTTGCTCCCAGTCTCCGTAACCGCTCGACGGCAACAGCCGCCACCGCTCCGCAAAATAATGAATCAACACAATCGCCAACCAAAATCCCGGTATCGCCGAGGCGACCATAGCCACCGCCCGAAGCGAGCGATCCTGCCAGCGATTGACACGGACCGCCGCACAAATACCGGCCGGTATGGCCAATGTCACGACCCATGCCAATGCCACCAGCGACAGCCACAACGTCACGGGAAACCGATACAGCAGCGACTCCAGCACCGGTATTCCCGTGATATATGAGGCGCCCAAATCTCCCTGTGCGACACGAGCGACCCATGCAGCGAATTGCATCACCAGCGGCTCGTTGAGCCCCATCTGCTCACGCATCGACGCCAGTTCCGCTGCGGACGGCTCCGACGTCCCGTCCAACGTCAATACCACCAGTGCGGGATCACTCGGAGCGATCACACCGAGCAAAAACGCCCCCAGTGTCACCCCGAACAAAATCGGAACGGCAAGCAACAACCGCTCCGCCATAAAATGTAACAACTTCATCCCTTTGCCTCGATTCCTACTCCGTCCACTCCGTTTCCGACAGCGTTACACCGTAAATCGTCGGTGTAAACCCGCGAATCTTTTTGTTGTGTACGAGCAAGTTTTCATCTTCAAAGAGCGGCACCGTCACCGGATGCTCCAGTGCGATTTCCTGCAGTGCCGTATAGATTTCACGACGTTCTTCGACGGTCGTCGCATTCGGGATCTGATTGATTAACGCCTGCGCGGCGATATTGCTGAAACCGATATGGTTTTCTTTGTTGATTGTACCGCGATCGTCGTTGCTCATCCACTCCGTCAACAAGCGCGACGGATCCATCGTCGAAAGTCCGCGTGTATGAATGGCAATCTCATAATCACCGTCACGCATCGCTTTTTTGTACGCCGCACCGTCCAGGATCTGGATATTCGCTTCAATACCGATTGCCGCCAACTCCGCCTGAATCCACTCCGCAATCTCTTTGTACGGATAGCGATCCGTACCGTACTGCGGCACGAGGAAACGCACCCGTACCGGCTGTTCACCGGCCGCCTCTTTGACCAGTGCGCGTGCCCGTTCCACGTCATAAATCGGCTCGACCACCTTGCCGAACGAGCTGGCACTGTTGATCAAATTGCGTGTCGGTACCGCATAATCATAGAAATACTGGCTCGTGATGGCGTTTCGATCGATAGCCAGAGAAATCGCCTGTTTCAATCGTTCATCCGCCAGTGGCCCCTCATCACCGCGAATCGTCAGATAATGCGTAATCGTCATCTTGTTGGACACCAGTGCAAACTGCTCGTCCTTGACCAATTCATTGGCCAGTGCCGGCGTCAATGCCCCCAAATCGACGACCCCCATGATTTCTCCCGACTTGAGTGCCGAAAAACGTGTTTCCGGTGTCGGGATGACGCGCACGCGAATTGTTTTCGCCTTAGCTTTTTCTCCCCAATAGTCATCAAAACGTTCAATCACACAATACTGGTTCGGCACGACTTCTTTCACTTTGAACGGCCCCGTCCCCTGCGCCAAACCGGTGAAATCGCCGGTGGCCGAATCAAGACATTTCGGACTGAACATAGCCGAACTCCATGATGCCATCATATACGGTAATGTCGGCATCGCGTCCGCAAATGTCAGCCGTACGGTGTGCTCGTCGACGGCTTCCCACTTTTCAATCGACGGATACATTTTTTCAAGCGATGTGCCGTAAAACGGCGATGTCTTGTATCCCATCACCGACCAACGATCAAAATTGGCGACTACTGCCGCCGCATTAAACGGCTCGCCGTCATGGAACTTCACGCCCTCGCGCAAAGTAAAGATCCATACCTTATTGTCATTTTCCGACCGCCATTCGGTGGCCAGCGCCGGTTTCGGTTCCCCGTCGTTGCCGAGCGCAACCAGCGGTTCCCACACTTGTAAAATCGAACTGGTGAAGTACGGATCCTTGACCCCCGGCGCCAAATCACGCGCCGCCGCCAACACAATCTCATTGTCGCCGCCGGTCGGTGTCGCCGTGTTCCCGCATCCCGTGAGCAAAAGCATCATCGCCGCCACAACCGCGATGAGTGCCCCCCACACTGTCCGTCGTATACTGTTGCTCATACCGTCTCCTTTCCGTCAATGACCAATAGCCGTGCCCGCGGCACGGCTATCGTCAATGATGAATTAAAAATCAAATTGTGCCGACAACATCACTGTCCGCGGTAAGGACAAGTAGACTTGGTCACCGCGGGATGCCATCCAGTAATCTTTATCCAGAAGGTTGTACACCGTCACGCCCAATGTTGCGTCATGTCCTGCCACGTCAAAGGTGTGTCGCAAGCCAAGATCCCATACCCAATAGGACGGTACGGTAATTTCTTTCTTCGCTCCCTGCGTACGGATAATGCTGTCTCCCGTATAATTGCCGCGCAAGAATACATTCGTCTTCTCCGTCGGCTGATAGGACAGGCCCATCGTCGCCGTCCAATACGGTTGCGCAAACAAACGTTTGCCGTTCAATCGTTTGTCCGTATTTTTCGAAAATTTCGCATCCATATACATCACACCGCCGAATGCGCTGAGTGTGTCGGTAATTTTGCCCTGTACGTTGAGTTCGGCCCCTTTCATACGTTGTTCGCCGTCCTGGAACCAGGTAAACGCTTCATCACCGATCAATTTTTCAAAGCGTTTTTCCGGCATCTTGAGGTCAAATACCGCTGCCGTTACCAGCAAACCGTCCTTGTAGTATTTGCCGCCAATTTCGATCTGTTTGGTCTTCATGGGCGAGAATACCTGACCGGCATTCTGATAGCTCGGGCCGACGATTTCACCTTCATTGAAATACTCGGAATAGCTGCCGTATATCGAGAATTCATCCGACGGCGAATAGACTACGCCGAACGTCGGGCTCCAGCCGCTTGTCGTCAGGCTCTTGGTATATACGCCCTTACTCATACTGGTATTCGTCGCTTTATGGTAGTGACCGCCAATCATGATCTGCCAGTTGTCGATTTCCATCCGGTCCACCAGCGAGAAACCCCACATCCGCTGTTTGGCGGTCTGCATTTCCTTCGGATTCGACACTAACGGATTAAATGTAATAATTCCGTTGTAGATATTACCTTCACCGACCGGCGGTGTGTTTTTCCCGTACGGTGTCGATCCCGGCAGTGTGCCGCCGCGATTGCGCCAGGAATGGTCATGCAGGAAGACAATGTTGTGTTTGATTTTTCCGGTTTCGATTTCGCCGCGAACACCCACACCGACATAAGAGGAGTCCATGCGGTTCAAGCCGTCCATGACCTTGATTTTGTAATTACCGGCCGTGTCATCGATTTCAAATGCACTCGCCCATCCCGACGTGTTTTTCGAGAGATTGTTGTGGTTGGTCCCCGCATTAATGAAGGCCTTCCAGTTATCGCCGACTTTTTGTTCGTGATTCAATGCGAAAATATAGCCCAGCGTTTCTTTCGCCATACCGGGGAACCCGACATGGGTATCGCCGGACGGCGGTTTCAACAACGTCGGTGTCGTATCTCCTTCAAACTGTGCTTCATACGATTTACTCAGTTTGAACCAACGATGCCCGTTTTGAAGGCGCATATCACGATAGCCCGCCAAGAAATTCGTCGTGGCGTCTTCCGTCTGCCGGTCAACATTGATGTATACACTCGATGCTTTGTAATTTTCCTTTTGGACGCTCATTTCACCATTTGCCCATTCGGTATTGATACGAACGCCCCATTCTTTGTTATCGCCGAAACGATGTGACAAGTCCAAGTAATTTGCCCAATGGCCTTTGCCGATATGCTGTACAGTAATCCGACGCACATCTTTGCCCGGAGCGCGCTTCGATACGAAGTTGACGATCCCGCCGCCGGCGTTGGATTCATACTGTGTACCCGTTCCCATAAATCCGCCTGCAGGACCGGACGTCACTTCCACCCGATCCGTAAAATGAGTCGGCAACTGGAACTGCGTAAACATACCCGGAATACCGTTCAGGAACATGCTGGTACCGTTGGAGCGGACGCCGCGAATCGTAAAGTCGCTGTGCCAAACGGATCCCGCCGAACGTACGGACGGGTTGGTCCGGAGTACGGTATCAATCGGCTGCGCGGACGCACCGAATGTTTCCATCAATTTGGACGTGTAGTTCATCTGCGAGAACGGCACTTTCATGATGTTGGTATCGCCCAAAATACCGACTGTCCCGTTCATATCCGCATATCCGCCCGGCAAGATACCGCGGTCACGAACGTCAGTGACCACGACACCTTCCAAGTTAATAATATCCTGCGCTGCAGCGGGTTGTGCACCGCCAAGAGCCGCTACGCCGACGGCTGTCAGCACGGCGAGTGTCAATTGTTTTTTCATTGTTTTATTCCTCATTTCCCTGATAATCAGAAGTTGAATTTCGCCGATACAACGAAGGTACGCGGCCAGGAGAGACCGAAAGTCGTCGAGCCGCCGCGGCCCATCCAGTAACTCTTGTCAAAGAGGTTGTAGATCATGGCGTGGATTTCGACCGGTTGCGCGCCGAATTGCGTCCGCCAGTTCGCACCGAGATCCACCGTGGTGTAGCTCGGCAACTTGCCGCCGTTATCGTTAATCTTCGTGCTGCCGTTGTACATCAAGCGGCCGATGATATCGACGTTGTCCGTCGCTTCATAGGTCAAGCCGAGTACCGCCGAGAAGTCCGCCACGCCGTGTACATACCAGCCGTCCTTGGCGCCATCCTTGGTACGCTTGCGCTCTGCATTCATCTTCAAAAAGCCGCCGGTCACTGTCAAGCGATCGCTGACCTTGCCGTTGACTGAGAACTCGAAACCTTTGAATTCGTTTTCACCGTCTTGTTTTTGATTGTATTTTTTCACATCGACCAATTTTCCTTCTTTATTGGCCTCTTTTACCGTGCGCGTGTACACGTCGACAGTATTTCCGTCATTCGTGCTGAAATACGCCACCGTGCCGAGCCAGTTGCCCGCATCGTATTTCACGCCGATTTCCTTGATGGTCTGCTTAACCGGCGGCAATACTTCACCGACATTGTCGTACTTACTGTCCGTTACCTGACGTCCGCGCGAAATGTTTTTCGCATAGCTGCCGTAGATGGAAAGCTGTTCCGTCGGATGGTACACCAAGCCGTATGCCGGCAAGTTGTCCGTCGTTTTGAAGTTCTCTTTATTGGTGCCGCCTTTGTAATCCGCTTTGCGATGCGACCAACCGAGCAGCACGTCGAAATCGCCGATTGTCATCATGTCGTTAACGACCAACGAATCATTGTATTCCTTGTAGCTCAAGGCCCGTGTCGTTCCCACCGGCAACGGATAGTAGCCGTCAAGGAATTGAATGCCGTTATACAAATCGCCGCCGATAAAGCCTTTACCTTTGTTGCGTGACGCGTCTTTCTTGAAGTTGAAACTGCTGTTCCAATACGCCATGTACGATTTGTCATAGGCAACGACCAATTTATGTGCGATATCGCCGGTGTTGAATTCACCGCGCACACCGACCTGTACATAGTTATTGACCGATTTTTCATTCATCAGGTTAACCATGTTGCTGTCAACGAATTTTCCTTGTTCGTCAAATTTCAAATTGGCATTGTTGTTGTACTTGTAGCCGCTCCAAGTTGCCGCCCCCGTATTCAGGAATGCCGTCCATTGATCGGACAAATCCTGTTCATGATTGAGCGTGGTAACCCACCAATGAGCATACTTGGTTTCTTCCGGGAAGTCATATGCCATCTTGTGACTCGGCACTTTCGGCATGTTTTTCCCGTCAAACGTGAACCAGCGCTGCGCGCCGTCCACACGAAGGTCGATATGACCCGCGAAGAGATTGGTCCGGCTCTTGTCGCTGCGATAGTCGATATTCAAGCCGACGGTTTTTTCCGTCTTGCCGGAATGTTCCAATGCCAGCTGGCCGTCGAGCCAACCGGCCGTCAGGCGTGCACCCCATTCGTTATGATCGCCGAAGCGTTCCCCGATATCGAGATAGGTGCCGATATTTTTCTTGCTCGTGTAGTTAAGCGTGAGCGAACGTACCGGTGTATCGGTCGCCCGTTTGGAGATCGCGTTCACCATTCCCGGTGCCGCGCTCTTGCCGCCGTTCGTCCCGTTGGACGATGCTTGCGTACCGTTGAGTACGGTCGCCGCGCCGACCGACATATCGAGCCGTTCGATCATGTGATTCGGTGCTGTCCGGAACTGCGAAAAAAGACTCGGTACGCCGTTGAAATACATATGCGTACCGTTCATGCCCACGCCGCGCACGGAGAAATCCGAATACATCGGCGAGGAACTCGACGAACGCACGGCCGGGATGTTGACCAATACCTGCTGTAACGGCAATGCGGGTGTCGCATAATCGCTGATTGCTTTCTCCGTAACACTCACCTGCGTAAACGGCACGTCCATGACATCGGCCGTACCGAGCAAACCGACGCGCGAGTTTTCATACACATAGCCGCCCGCCTGTACGTCACGTTCCGCGGTGACAAAAACGGGGTCGAGCGTCTGCCAATCCGCAGCGGATGCCGCGCCCGGTGCCGCCAGTGCGGCTGCCACGACTAACCACAAATAGTTTTTCACTGTACCACTCCTTCGGATAAAATAAAAAAATATCGCCGTGGCGATATTGACTCCGAGAGAGCGGTGATTTCCCCGTGTGTGTTTCCTCGTTTCCACGACACATCGTACCACCACTCCTGCATAATGACATAAAAATAATAATCGGATTCAATATGCCACCATGATTATACTCATTTTATCACTTTATCATATTTTATCACTTTATCATATTTTATCACTTTATCATATATAGAATTGAGTTCCTCTTTTTATTTTTATATTTCGTCCTAATGTTGGCCTATTCAGCCCCGTCACGACCTCGCCATCATCCCGTCGTCGACCAACTTCCCCATCCACCGACACCGTCCGCCAAGACAGCTCCGCAGCCCGCGGTGCCATCGCTCCGAGTCCTCCGCATGACGTCCCCGCGTCATGGACTTATGCAGGTGAATATGATAAAATATACCAGTTAATAGAGAGGTGCACATGGACGAGGTTACGATTTCCGTACAGACGCTGCAACGCGATACATCCGGCGAGGATGAACACATCCGATTGGTCACGAAGGGCACGTATGAAGAATGCGACGACCTTCGTATTTTGCGTTACGACGAATCGGAGCTGACGGGAATGTCGGGCACGACGACGACGATCGAGTTGCGTCCCGATGCGGTGGCACTCATCCGCACGGGGACGGTATTGCAGCGGCAGGAGTTCCGCGTCGGCAAGACGCATGCGGCGAAATATCATACGCCGTACGGTACGCTGTCGCTCGAAATGCATACCTACGCCATCGACGACCGTCTCCGCGACGGCAACGGCAGTGTCACGCTGCGCTACGATGTCTCGGTACCCGGTGTGCACACCAGGTACAACGAACTGACCATCAGTTCACGAAAGGATACGCACTAATGGAATTACGGGTAGAATTGGCACAGGCGCTCGCGGCGGCGCTCGCCCGTGCCCAAGACAAAGGCTCGCTCCCACACGGAGCATATCCCGAGTCGCAATTGGAAGAGCCGCCGCAAAAAGAGTTCGGCGATTTTGCGACCAATCTCGCCATGCAATCGGCCCGGGTCGCTCGGCGCGCTCCGGCGCAAATCGCCCGCGCGATTATCGACGAGCTGGATTCGCCGCTGATTGAGCGTGCGGAAATCGCCGGCGCCGGTTTCATCAATCTGTTTCTCAAGCAAGACGCGATCTCCGACGTATTGCGCTCGATTTTGGCACAGGGCGACAACTTCGGCAATCTGCCGGCGCATCCCGAAGACTACGTCCAGATCGAATACGTCAGCGCCAATCCCACGGGACCGCTGCATGTCGGACACGGCCGCGGCGCGGCCTTCGGCAGCGCGCTGGTCAACCTGATGCGCGCGGCGGGATATCGTGTCGACAGCGAGTACTATATCAACGATGCGGGCAATCAGATCGATCTCTTGGGCATGTCCATCGACCTTCGCTACCGCGAGCTGCTCGGCGAAACGATCGAGCTGCCGGAAAATGCGTACCGCGGTGCGGATATCATCGCGACGGCGCAGGCGATTATCGATGCGGAAGGCGACCGCTATCTCCATGAACCGGAAGAGGAACGACGTCGGCACTTCAAAGAAATCGGTCTTAACGCCAAACTGGCCGCACTCAAAGAAGATTTGGCGGCGTTTCATGTGCATTTCGACCGCTGGTTCAGTGAACGCACGCTGCACCCCGACGCCGTCAAGCAAGCCTGCGACGAGCTCGTCGCCCGCGGCACGGCCTACTACGACAACGGCGCGTTGTGGCTGCGGACGACGGATTTCGGCGACGACAAAGACCGCGTCATCATCCGCGACAACGGAATCGGCACGTATTTCGCCTCCGACATCGCCTACCACCGCAACAAGTACGAACGCGGCTACGGTGAGCTGATCAATATCTGGGGCGCCGACCATCACGGCTATGTGGCCCGTGTCAAAGCGGCCATGACGGCGCTGGGCTACAATGCGGACAAACTGGAAATCCTGCTCTTGCAAATGGTCAACTTGCTGCGCGGCGGCGAGCAGGTCAAAATGAGCAAACGGACGGGCAATGCCGTCACCCTGAGCGAACTCATGGAAGAGGTCGGCACGGATGCGGCGCGGTATTTCTTCATCATGCGCTCGCTCGACAGCCAGCTTGATTTCGACATCGATTTGGCCAAATCACGCAGCAGCGAAAATCCGGTCTACTACATCCAGTACGCTCACGCCCGCATTCACAGCATCTATCGGCAAGTCGCCGAAGCCGGCATCGAGTACGGTGATTGGGAGCATACCGACTTCACGCTGCTCACATCGGATATCGAGCTTTCCTTAATCAAAAAAATGGGTGAATACCGCGACTTGATCGCCACGGCGGCACGTGACCGTGCGCCGCACCGCATCGCCCGTTATTTGTACGAATTGGCGACGGAGTTTCACTCATTCTATCGGCAATGCCGAATCCTCGGCAGTGCCCCGGACGAACGGGCGGCCCGTCTCGGGCTCGTTACCGCCGTCCGCCACGTGTTGGCACACGGTCTGAACATCTTGGGAATCAGCGCTCCGGAGCGCATGTAAAGGAGGCATCATGAAGTACATCTTCGTAACGGGCGGCGTCGTCTCGTCACTCGGCAAGGGCATCACCGCGGCGTCTCTCGGGCGTCTGCTCAAAAATCGCGGCTATCGTGTCACCATTCAAAAATTCGACCCCTACCTCAATATCGACCCGGGTACGATGAGTCCGTACCAGCACGGGGAAGTATTCGTCACCGACGACGGCGCGGAAACCGACCTCGATTTGGGGCATTACGAACGTTTCATCGATATCAATTTGAGTAAACGCTCCAACGTCACCAGCGGGAAAATTTACCAGACGGTCATCGGTCGCGAACGCAAGGGCGACTACTTGGGGGCAACCGTACAGGTCATTCCCCACGTCACCGACGCCATCAAAGAACAGGTCTTTCGCGTCGGCCGTGAAGTCGACGCCGATGTCGTCATCACGGAAATCGGCGGCACGGTCGGCGACATTGAAAGCCAGCCGTTTCTCGAAGCGATTCGCCAGGTCAAAAAAGATGCCGGCAAGGAAAACGTACTCTATATTCACGTGACCCTGCTTCCCTTCATCAGCGCCTCGGGCGAACTGAAAACCAAACCGACCCAGCACAGTGTCAAAGAAATGCGCTCGATCGGGATTCAGCCGGACATCATCGTCTGCCGCACGGAGTATCCGATCTCGCAGGATATGAAAGAAAAAATCGCCCTCTTCTGCGACGTCGATGTCGATGCCATCATTGAAAACCGCACCGCCCAGACGATTTACCAGCTGCCGCTGATGCTGCAGGAAGAAGGCCTTGACCGCATTGCGATCCGCAAACTCGGACTGGAAGACCGCCCCTGCGACATGAGCGAATGGCAGGCCATGGTCGATCGGATCCGGCATCCGCAAGGCGAAATCAATGTCGCGCTCGTCGGCAAATATGTCGCGCTTCACGATGCGTATCTGTCCGTCGTGGAAGCGCTCGACCACGCCGGCTACGCCGTCAACCGCAAGATCAATATCACCTGGCTTGACTCGGAAGACATCGAAGATGCCGACAATCTCGATGAAGTATTCCGCGACATCGAGGGAATCGTTATCCCCGGCGGATTCGGCCCGCGCGGCGTCGAAGGCAAAATCCGCACCATCCAATATGCGCGCGAACACAACATCCCCTACTTGGGCTTGTGCCTCGGCATGCAGTGCGCCGTGATGGAATTCGCCCGCAACGTTTGCGGCCTCGCCGGTGCGACGTCGACCGAGTTTGACGAACATGCGACCTATCCCGTCATTGACTTGATGAACGACCAAAATGACGTGGAAGAAATGGGCGGCACCATGCGACTGGGTATCTATCCGTGCAAATTGGCGGAAGGCACCCGTTCGCGCGAACTCTACGGTGAAGAAATCGTCTACGAACGCCATCGTCACCGCTACGAATTCAACAACGTCTATCGCAAACAGCTGACCGACGCGGGACTCGTGCTCGCCGGACTCAGCCCCGACGGCCACCTCGTCGAAGCCGTCGAAATCAAGGACCACCCCTTCTTCGTCGCGGTCCAAAGCCATCCGGAATTCAAATCGCGTCCGAACAATCCGCACCCGCTGTTCTTCGGATTTGTCGATGCGATGACCCGACGCCAATCTCACTGATGACGGCACAATAAAAGAGCCGGCAGCCTATGGCTGCCGGCTCTTTTTGTCGGCTTGCGATGCGACCGGAGCAACGTCCGACCGCCACCGCCAAGCTATTGTATCAGGCCCGATTTTCGTCCGCCCGCCGCAATCCCTGCAGCAAGATGACCGGAATCATCAAAACGCCGAGCTGACCCGCAAACGGATACAAAATTCCGATTAACGTCCCGAAGCCGATTTGCGCGCCGAAGTACGCAACCACGCCCAGCACGAACGTCAGTGCCAAAAGACCGTTCCCCCGCAGACCGAAGCCCTGTACCCAGTTGATGACGAGCCAGAACATCGGCGCTGCCGTCGAGTAAATTCCCAGCAACAATACCAACGAGAAAATCAACGCCAGCAGCGGTGCATTTTGCTCCGCCAAGAAGAGATTCGGCACTTCCCGTACGACCACGGCATCCGGGTAGCACAGCATTGACAAGACGATGACGATTACCGACAACATCAGAAATACGCCGCCGAAGATCCCGCCCAGTACGGCTTCTTTCTTGCTGTTGGCGCGCGTACCGAGACCGCTCAAAAACGGAATTCCGCCCAACACCATGCACGCCGCATACAACATGCCGCTGAACCATGCCGTATCAAGTAACACGTATTCACCGAACCACCAGCCGGCCGTCGCCCGCAAATCCCAAAACGCATCCGTTTGTGCCAGCGTCAACGCCGCGGGCCAACCGCCCGCATTCATCAGCGTCAAGAGCCCGATCAAAATGGTAAATACCGTAATCACCGGTCCGATCGCGCCGACCACGTCCACCAGATGCCGCAGACCGAGCATGACGGTCAGCACACACAGAACCGCCATCGCCACCTTACCGATTTCCGGCGAAACACCGAAGTACTCACCCGTCACCGCGCCTGTCCCAGCCACCATTACCGAAACAACGCAGAACAGGAACACGACCGTAAACACTTCCAGTGCCGTGCCGATGTACTTACCGCAGTAGTAACGAAACACGCTCGTCTGTACTTCGAGCTGCATTTCGTAGCCTTTCCCCATCAGTACCGCTCCCAACGCGGCAAACACCAGCATACCGACCAACGCGCCGATCAGGCCGTTCATTCCGTACGCCGCGAAAAATTGCATGACTTCCTGTCCCGTGGCAAAACCCGACCCGATTGTAAATGCAATGTAAGCGCCTGCCAACTTGGTTACATTTCCCCAGCTGATTCGTTCCATGATTATCCCTCTAGTTCTTTCTGTGCCGCCGACAATCGTCGCAAGCACTCATCCAACTCCCGCGGTACACGGAACCGTACGTGCCGACGACCGATTCCGTCGAAATCCTCGCCGCGTTCCGCTTTGATCCCGTGCCGTAACAACACGGCATACAGATCCGTATCCCGTTCCGTATATAACAGTACAATCGGTACCGTATCATCCGTTGCCGATGCCTGTAATGTCGTCAAATGTGCCAATACTACCTGCTTGTTCGCCGCGATCCGTTCTCTGCTGGAACGGATATGCTCGCGATCCTGCAATGCCAGCGGAGCAATTTGCGCCGCCATCTCCGTAATCGCCATTTCTCCCGGTAATTTTGCCATCACCGGCGCGAACGCTTTCGCAAAGACCGCATACCCTGTCCGGATCCCCGCCAAACCGAATCCTTTCGACATCGTACGAATCACGATGACATTGGGGTAATCGTTCACCAACGCCACCGCGGAATTGGTAAGTTCCATAAAATCGCCGTACGCTTCGTCCACGATGAGGTACGTATCCTGTGCCAACGCTTGCGCCGCCAATTCACGCAACCCGTCAATCGGGATGATTTGTCCGGTCGGATTGTTCGGATTGTCCAGATAAATGATCCGATGCGACGGTGTCAGACGTGCCGCGATCTCCTTCAGATTGACCTGAAACCCGTGTGATTCCCGGAGTGACACGGTGTCGATCACCGCACCCATGGCACGCATATCGCTGGTCGCCGACGAAAACGTCGGGGCGACAGCCAAAACCCGTGTACCGCCTTCTATCAGCAAGCGGTCCAGATCCCAAATCATCCCCATTGATCCCGTATGGATCGCCAATTGTTCCGGTGCGATCTCGGCGGCCGGGGCGAGATAGTCGCAAATCGCCTGTCGCAGTGCCGGATACGGATAACTCGGATACCCCGCCATACCGCCGAATGTGGACGCATAGACGTCCGGCGTGATCCGCGCCGTAAATCCGAACGGATTAATCCCCAAGGAACAATCCACGACATCCGACGGAATGACTTCATCGGGGTGAATATAACTTTTCACCTCATATTCTTCCATCGATTTACGAATATGATATTTCATAACGCCCCTCCTCTAAAAAATTAAAATTTTATCTATTATAACGAATATCATCAGCAAACGCAAGATAACCGATCGAATACGCAATATCCCGACACTCGCACGCCGAATCGGCGGCATGATCGGTCGATACGGCGGTCTTCATTCGTCTATGGTTCGACTCACGATCATACACCTTACATATCTCGCCGTCATGTCTTTTTATGAGATTTATTCACAACTATATGAAAGATAGTTTTATATTATCCTCTTACAATATTCCACATTTGAAATGAAATATAATAAAAAATAATCAGATTATCGATTGACTATATATTATTCATTTTGGTATAATTACCATACTGAAAAATGACTTGGTGTCATTATGGTAATGTTTATTATGACGGGAGGATATGATGAATTTTCATTCCAACAAAACTGCACGTAACGTATGTGCCGCTCTTATCGGTCTGTCGATGATCGGCTCCTGGGCCCAGGCCGCTGATGCCAATGCTGTCGCCGAAGAGGCCAAACAAATCGCCCAAAGTGCGCAAGAGCAAGCCCGGCGCGCGGAAGATCAAGCCAAGGCGGCAGTCCAAGGCGCACAGCAGGCCAATCGGGCTACTGACGCCGCTTTGGACAACGTCAGAGAAGTAAAAGTCAAAGTGGACGAGATGGAGCCAAAACTGACTGAGGCAAGCGCCAAAGCCCAACAGGCAGAAACATCTGCACAACAAGCGCTCGACAGAATCGGCACAGCCGAAGGAAAATTGGATTCCCTCGATACCAAGATCGCCAATAAGGCGGATACCCAAGCATTGGAAGATGCACTGGTACAGGTCAAAGAGGATCGTACCGCCGAGTTGGGCCAAGTCCGCCAAGAGATCACTGACAAAGAGCAGGCTTTAACGCAAAAAATCAGCACCAACAGCCAGTCAATCCAGGCCGCACAGAAAAAATTGGCCAAAGTCGATGTCAATGAGAAAGGTATCGCTGAAAATAAAGCACATATCGCATCTCTGTCGCAAAAAGTTCTCGGATTGAGCGACGACATACAGCGGACCGGTGCATTAAATGCGGCACTGGCAGGGTTGCGTCCGATGCAATTCGATCCGGCCGCACCGACCCAATTCATGGGCGCTGTCGGTCTGTACGAAGGCAAGCAGAGTTATGCGCTGGGTATCGCACATTATGCCCAGGAAGGCTTGATGCTCCACGCCGGTGTCGCCTATGACGGTAACGACACGCTCATGGGCAATGTCGGCGTTACCGTCAAGGTTGGTTTCGGCGGTGATAAGCATACTTTGCTGGCTCGTTATCAGGCAGGTCCGATTTCTTCCATCGCCATCATACAACAGGAAAACGAATACTTACGCGATCAAGTTGCCTCCATGCAGGCGGCAATGGCACAGATGCAAGCACAACTTGATATGTTGGCCGCTCGCGCGAATCGTTAATCCGTCCGAAGAGTACTCCTCCGAGTACTCTTTTTTTTCGTGCCGAAATCATCGCGTGCAAGTGCATTGACTTCCGCGGCCGCTCACTACATGGCGCAAACCGTTCGTGCATAGACGGCCACGAGCGCCAGTACGACCGTCAGGCCCATGACGATGAGATCCGCCGCCTGCGGCGTCACCGACGCGGAAAATCGCTCCCGTCCGCCGCCGAAACCGCGTAACTCGAGCGAAAGCGCCATCGTCTCCGAACGGGCGAGCGAGCGAAGGACCAAGGGCTGTACCACCGCAGGGTACATCTTGAGCCGACGGAAGAAATGTCCCTTGAGCACCAAGCCGCGACATTCCTGTGCCTCGAACACGGCACGATTTTCCGCCAGGAAGTCCGGTACGAACCGCAAGGCCGCCGTGAACATAAACGCATAGGTATACGGGATACGCAGCTGCGTTACCAAGGACGCCGTCAAATCCTGCAGACGCGTTGTCACCAGCATCATCAAAAAGACGACGGTCATCGCCAACATGCGAAGTGCGGTCACATAGGAAGATTCCACCGAACCCCCGCCGAGATATTGCACCGCGCCCAACGCGATCGCAAACAGGAACAAGCCGCCGACGGCCCGTGCCTGTCGGCACAATACACCGGTCGCAAACAGAACCAGACATTCTCCGAGTACCAACGCGGCCAGACTGCTCGGCTGCGAAAGCACAATCGCGGCGACGGAGACGCCCAATGTCAAAATAATTTTCGTCAACGGTACCAGTCGATTCATCGTGCACCTCCCGCCAGCAGGCGTGCCGTTACATCACTCATGCGCGGACAATACGGCGCCCCCGGCAATTGCAATCCGATCCGCACGGAAGCGGGACGGGCCAGCCCCCATTCTTCCGGTGTTTCTTCCTGTGTAAAGAGCCGTTCGGGCGTGCCGTCAAAGACGATCGACGCCTCCGCCAACACGATCACCCGATCGCAATGGCCGGCAATAATTTCCATATCATGCGTCACAAAGAGTACCCCGATCCCCGACGCCTTAAGCCGCGTCAGGAGTGCGAGCAGGGTATCCCGATCGCCGCCGTCCTGTCCGCTCGTCGGCTCGTCCAAAATCAGAAACCGTGTCCGCATCGCCAATGCCGACGCAATCGCGACACGTTGCTTTTCGCCGCGGCTCAACTGCAAAGGATAGGTATCGCGCTGTGCCGTCAGGCGTGTCGCCTCGAGCGCTTCCTCGACCCGCGCCTGCACCTCCTGCTCGGACAATCCCTGCAGGCGCGGACCGAATGCGACCTCCTCGCTGACCGTCGGGCGGAACATCTGCCGCTCCGGCTGCTGAAAGACATAGCCGATATAGCGGCTGCGTTCCCCCGCCGAGTCCGCCGTCACGTCCTTGCCGTCGTAGAGGATCCGCCCCTTCCGCGGCTGCTCCAATCCCATGAGCAAGCGCGTAACCGTCGTCTTGCCGCTGCCGTTGCGTCCCGCAAAGGCGACGAACTCGCCCGGTGCGATGGTCAGACTGACATCGCGTAAAATCGGTTGCCGTACTTCATAGGCAAAATCCACATGCTCCATACTCAGCATGAGATCGCCTCCTTTCCTTGTGACTGCGCCGCGGCGACGATGTCCGCCTCCGCCTCGCGCAGCGACGTCGGCCGGGCAAACCCCGCATCGGCCAATGCCAACCGCGCCGCATAAACTTCCGGTACCGCCGCCGCGTGAACGCCCGTGCGATACATGATTTCCAATACTTCTTCCGGCGTGCCGTCCGCCATGACGGACCCTTCGTTCATCAAGATCAAGCGATCCGCCAACGGCAGTACCGCCTCCAGTCGGTGTTCGACCACGACGACGGTAATCCCGTCGCGGCGGTTGAGCTCGCCGACCAATTGGTAAAACGACTGAATCCCGTCCGGGTCCAACGCGCTGGTCGGTTCGTCAAAGACCAGAATATCCGGCTCCGTCGCCAGTACCGACGCAATCACCAGCCGCTGACGTTGGCCGCCCGACAGGCTCGCCACGCTGCGGTATTCCATTCCCCGCAAGCCGACTTTGGCCAAAGCCGCCGTACTGCGGCTCTCGATTTCTTCCGCCGTCAGTCCGCGATTTTCCAAGCTGAACGCCATTTCTTCTCCGACCGTCATCGTGACGAGCTGCGCATCATAATCGGCCAAAATCGTCCCGACACGTTCCGCCGTCTGCGCAATCGAGTACTGCGTCGTCGACCGTCCGTCGATGAACACCAGCCCCCGCTGCGTGCCGCCGTAATAATGCGGTATCGCGCCGATGAGCGCCCGCATGAGCGTCGTCTTGCCCGCTTCTGCAGGACCTGTCACCACGACCGCCTCGCCTTTTTCGATGGCCAAATCGATATGGTGCAACACATCGTGATCCGTATCGGGATACCGATATGAGAGTGCGTCCACCACGATCGCCCCGGAACGGCTCGGCACCAGCTCCAGACCGCGATGATCCGTGTTCTCCCGTGCGGAGAGTTGCCCGTTTCCTTGGATCGACAACAGCTTGCGGGCCGGCAAATAGAGAACCGGTGTAATCGCCGCATTGACCGCCGCCACCAGTACGACCACCGGCAGCATCGCGTACAACAGTACCGTAATCGGCAGGTCCATTACATAGACCAAAATCGACACGAATGTGCCGCCCGAGAGCAGCGTCGCGACGAATCCCGCCACGATCGGCACGAAAGAAAACGTCCGCCGCATCGGTACATAGTGGGCGAACAGCGCCACCGTGAGCGCTCCGATCGGCTCACTGATCAAGTTGCCGTACGGGAATCCCGACTTCGACGTAAACACCTCGATCATCGCCGCCACCAAGCCAATACCCAGACATTGTCCGTACGTCGGCCGCGTCAGCAAAATCGACACACAATACGTCGCAATCATCCAGTTCGGCGTAAATCCCGCCAATGACGGCGATACCATGTGCAAAATCGTCCCGATCGCCATCAGCAGCGTCGCCACCGTCAACCACCGAAACTCACCGCCCCTTGCTCGTATGAATACCGCATCCTCCGCATTCAATCGTTTCCGTGTCAACTCCTCGTTCATGACAAACCTCCTTCTTTCTCGGATACGGCAAATAAAAAATCCCTTCGTCGTATCCATATCTGTCGATATGGGGACGAAAGGTTATCTTCCGCGGTGCCACCCCGCTTGACTCCGTAACGGAGCCCTCCTCTACGTACGGCCGAAGCGATACGCGCTTTTTTGATAACGGTGAAAGACACCGACGACGCCTACCCCGCACTGCGGATCGGATCGTATCTCACGGACCCATTCACCCCGCCGTCCGGCATCGGACTCTCACCTGCTCCGACTCGCTTTGGCCTTTCGTGTTGGGGATACTCTTTCCGTTCCTCGATGATCTCTGTAATTGCCAGCATTGTAGCATATACCGATCACCGTGTCAATCCCCGATGATGCACCGCGCGTGATATGCATTCTCAAAATAGAAAAGTCCATTTTTTGGTTTGTTAATATTCCTCTTTATTTTTCGCCCAAAGAGGCGTATACTTTGCTTAGCAAATGATACTCATTTGCAAATGCAAGCGGAGAGATCTCCGCATCGAGGTGATACGGATGCATTCTGACAAACCCTCTTCTTCGCATCATCAGAAGCGCTTACTGACGTATGCCAACGGGCCCTCACTCGAAGAAATCAACAGTACAGTCGAGGTCCCCGAGGGGAAAAATTTTTGGCGTATGCTGATGGCTTACTCCGGACCGGGCGCATTGGTCGCGGTCGGGTATATGGATCCCGGTAACTGGTCAACCTCCATTACCGGCGGGCAGAACTTCGGCTACTTGCTGCTGTCCGTTATTTTACTGTCGAGCCTGATCGCCATGCTGCTGCAGTACATGTCCGCCAAGCTCGGCATCGTCACGCGGCACGATTTGGCGCAAGCAATTCGGGCGCATACCGGTCGGCCGCTCGGCATCATTTTATGGATTTTAACGGAACTTGCCATTATGGCGACCGATGTGGCGGAAGTCATCGGGGCGGCGATCGCGTTGTACCTGCTGTTTGATATTCCGCTGGTCATCGCGACATTCATTACCGTCTTTGACGTGTTGTTGCTGCTGCTGTTGACCCGCGTCGGTTTTCGCAAAATTGAGGCGATTGTCGTGTGTCTGATCTTGGTCATCTTCTTCGTCTTTATCTACCAAGTCGCCCTCTCCGACCCGAACTGGGGCGAAGTCGTGCGCGGTCTTGTGCCGACGACCGCGACATTCTCTACTCAGCCGCTGATCGGCGGACAGACACCGCTGCTCGGCGCGCTCGGCATCATCGGTGCGACGGTCATGCCGCACAACCTGTACCTGCATTCGGCCGTTTCCCAAACGCGCAAAATCAATTATGACGACGAAAACCGTGTCGCGGAGGCCGTCCGCTTTTCCACGTGGGATTCCAATATCCAGCTGACGATGGCGTTTTTCGTCAATGCGCTGCTCCTGATTACGGGGGTCGCGGTATTCAAAACCGGCGTGGTCGAAGACCCGTCGTTCTTCGGATTGTATCAGGCGCTCTCCGACCCTTCGATGCTGAGCAACGACACGCTGATCGGCGTGGCCCGCTCGGGACTGCTCTCGACGCTCTTTGCGCTGGCGCTGCTCGCTTCGGGCCAAAACTCGACAATTACCGGCACGCTCACGGGACAAATCATCATGGAAGGATTTATCCGCATGCGGATTCCGATGTGGATGCGCCGCCTGGTCACGCGGCTGATTTCGGTGATTCCCGTCCTGCTCTGCGTCCTCATGACCGAGGGCAAAGGGACGATTGCCGAACACGTGGCGCTGAACAATCTGATGAACAATTCCCAAGTATTTCTGGCGTTTGCCTTGCCGTTTTCCATGATTCCGCTGTTGATTTTGACCGGCAGCGCCCGCGAGATGGGCGAGCGTTTCAAAAACGGCATCATCGTCCAATCGGTCGGCTGGCTGTCGGTCCTGTCGCTGACCTATCTCAATCTTATCGGCCTGCCGGATCAGATCCGCGCGTTTTTCGGCGACGACGCCACGCCCGCCTCGCTCATGACGGCCGATTGGATTGCCTACGGAATCATTGCGGCGGTACTGGGGCTGCTGCTCTGGACCGTCATCGAACTGTACACTCGCCGCGGCGCAACCGCGGCCAAGGAGGATTCTCATGATCACCGCTGATTCATCACTCACAGACCGCGCGTCCGCGAACGACATTCATTGCATTCTCGTCGGGGTCGAAAACTCGCCCAGCGCCTACAAGGCGTTTCAATATGCCGTGCGTCTCGCGCTGCGCGAAAACGCCGACCTCGTCATCACCAGCATCTTGGAATACGACGACTTGAATATTTATCAGGCGCTCAATCATCGGGTCATGAAAGACAAACGCGCCGCTCTCAAAAATTATCTGCACGCCTGCCATGAAGAAGCCGTCCGCTGCGGTGTCAAGTCGGTACGACTGCTGAGCGCCGAAGGCGATCCCGCGAAACGGATTTTGCAGGATATTCTCCCCAAGACCGACGCCGATCTGCTCGTCATCGGGCACCGCTCCCGCAATCCGATTGTCGCCTATTTCGGAACGACGGCCAGCGCCCTGGTCCGACGCTCGCCGATTTCGGTCATGGTCGTCAAATAACGGCCACCCG
>CABTYA010000003.1 GCA_902488965.1 uncultured Veillonellaceae bacterium | reverse complement strand
AGCGCGGGTCGTTCTCGCGTGCCGCGGGCGTCTGTCCGAAGACGACATCGCAGTAGTAGTGGCATGCGCGGATGTAACCGCGCATAAAGGCGACGGCGCGTTCATTGTCCGCAGCGAAGGCCGGCGAGTAGAATATCGCCGATACCTGCGCGGGGACGATTGCGCCGACCGGGGTGATCTCACGAACCGTATCGTCCGCCAGCAGCCGTGACGCATGCGGCTCGTTCAGGATGGCGCCGTCGATTTGCCCGTTGCGCAGCGCCACGACAATCGCGCCCACTTTGCCGAGATTGGCATAGGAAACGGCATTGACCGACAGGCCTTCCCGCTCGAGCATGGCGCCGAGCATATATTGGTAGCTGGAGCCTGCCTGCGTGTTGCCGATGCGCCTTCCGGCCAAGTCGGCCACCGTCCGTACACCGCTGTCATACTGCGAGCGGGTTACGACCAGTCGATTGCTCGAGTAGGCCGCCGTTTCACGCCCCTTGTCGGCCACGAGCACGGGCGTCTTGCCGCCGGCGGCAAGATTGTAAAGGCCCGCGGTGAGACCCGAGGCACCGACATCAATCTCGTCGGCGGCCGTGGCGACCGCGACCGGTTGCGCCGCGTCAAACCAAACCGGCTCGACCGCGATGCCTTCTTCGGCAAAAAATCCCTGCTCGATTCCGATAAATATCGGTGCCGAGCTGGCCAGCCGTAACACGCCGACCCGTACCGGTAACGGCGAATCGCCCGCAGGCGGTGCGTTCTCGGTACGTCCGCAGCCGCAGAGCAGCAACATCGCAACGGCAATCCACACCAGCCGCTGCAGGCGCCCCTTCCACAATATGCCCATGCTCGTCCCTCCTTTAGTACGTAACTGTATTATAGCATACGGGCGGCGGGGCGACGCAGTGCGGACTGCGGATCGGCAGGGCGGGACTGCGGGGAAACGGGGAGCGTACCATGACGGGAAAACGGGAGGAAGAATGCACATAAAGAAAGGTGAATATCTTTTATGGTTATGATCATGACGGACGCTGCTTACGGGAATATCATTGACAAATCGGGGCGCAACGCATATAATACAGCTAGCTGTTTACGTATTTATCAATAATTGTTTGACAAATGTAAATGATTTTGAGAATGAACGCAGGAGGGATTGGATGAAAGGAACATGGCTCGCAGCGGCGGTATGCGTCGCGCTGGGCGTACAGGTAGGAACGGCGGCCCATCCGTTCAGTGACGTCACACCCCAGGAGTGGGCGTATCAGGCGGTGGCCGAATTGGCGGCTGACGGCATTGTCGAAGGCTATCCGGACGGAACATTCCGCGGCGAACGCAACATCACACGCTACGAAATGGCGCAACTGGTGGCTCGCGCGATGGTGCATCAGGACGACTTGAATACGGATCAGCAGATTCAACTGAACCGACTTCAGTCGGAATTTGCCGATGAACTCAAGAGTCTCGGTGTACGGGTAACGGGACTTGAAGAACGCGCGGGCCGTGTAAAACTCGGCGGCGATGTACGTTTTACATGGCGCAATCAGTACCGTGATCTTCGCCAATCGGACACGGAAGATCGCGATCTCACCGCGCGGCTGCGCTTGCGTGCCGTCGCATCCGTCACACCGAAAACGACCGTAGTCGGCATATTCGAGACGAATCTTGGCCTCAACGGCCGAGCGGACGATAACGGCATCATTGTCGATCAGCTCTTCGGCGTACACAAGACAGGCGACTGGACATTTACCGTCGGTCAGTTCCCGTATACGGCCGGCATCTCGGGCGTGTTTTATGACGGCAATTTCGCCGGTGTCGCCGCCAAAGTCGGCGGGCAAAAGGGACATTCCTTCACGGCGGCGTTCGGCCGGGTCAAAGATCTCGACGAACAGTTCGTCGGCGATATTTTGAGCCACTACGGTGTCGCTCGCAATCGCAAACCGGAAGCGTACTTTCTCGAATACGCCTACAACGACCCGCTGAAATTTTCCGCGAAGGCGTTCTTCCTGCAACCGACCGGTATTATCGGTAAGCACGTTCAAAATATCGGTGTCGGTGCGAGCTGGTTCCCCGCGCAATTCGTCAATGTCCATGCGGACTATATCCTGAACAACAAGACGACCATTGTCAACAATACAAAACCGTACACTCTGCTTGTCGGCGCGTCACTCGGTATCGCGCACCCGTACTATCCGAAATCCTTCCAGGTCGGCATCGACTATATTTACTCGGAAGGCGGCTCGTTCTTCGGACACGGCAAGTACGATATCCTGAACCAATACATGGGCAGTATGTACGAAACGAACGCGGCGGAATTGGCCCAACATGTCAAATTGATCGGCGTACCGCCGCAATACCAAACGGATGCCGTCAAACAGAAAATCGCCGCGGGCGTGCTGCAACGCTATGTCGCAAGCCGAGCCGAGGATCCGGGATTCGCATTGCCGAACTATCAGACCGGCGATACCGTGCGGATGCCGTCGTACAGTTACGACTTGCGCAAGGACCTTGTCTATGCACCGGTATTGAAAGACGGCCATCCCGTGATCGATCCGGCGACGGGCATGCCCGCGCTGGCAGCGAAATCGGCGTATTCCTACGAACATTCGGGTGCCAAACTTTGGCTGGCGAGCTTGAAATATGTCCCCGTCAAAGGCTTGCTCCTCGAAGCGAGCTATGCATTCAACGCCAAAGCGATGGACGGGATCAAACTCGGCAATACCTATCGTCTGCAAGCGACCTACTATTTCTGATTCTCAGAAAGTTAAAAAAGAGCGACCGATGTCGCTCTTTTTTTGCGAACATCACGAGAAGAACTTGATAACTGCAGAAAATAAAGAAAATGTTGATAATAAATGTCAAACACTTGACAAAAAAGTACAAACTGATATTCTGGTTAAGGTGCTATATATTGTTAAACACTTGTCAATAGTGAGAGGAAAGAGGAGGAGAAAGATGGGAAAACAACGATTGGCGTTGGCGGTGATGAGTGCCGTCATCGGCTGTGCGCCGCTGGCAACGCAGGCGGCGTTTGACGAAAACTTGGACAACTATACGTTGGACACGGTAGTGGTGGAAGCGACCGCACTGAAGAATCAGTTCGGCGACACGATTACGGAGCAATCCTACTATCGTACGGGCGGCGACGTCAAAGTCATCACTCGTGAAGAAATCGAAAATCGGCATTACATGGATTTGACGGAAGCCATCAAGCGCGTACCGGGGATTACATTCCATAACCCGGGCTATCGCGGCGGGGAATACGGCTATGAATTTTATAATAACGGCATCTCCATCAACGGCGACAGCCGTGTCGTCATCTTGATTGACGGCCGTCGTGTCGATAATACGACCAGCGGACGGATGGGGTCTTCGAGTGTCACCGGTACGAAATCGACCGGGGTCAACCTCGACCAGCTCACCAATATGGAAAATATCGAAAAAATCGAAGTCATTAAAGGACCGGGCGCATCCGCGTACGGACAGGACGCATTGGGCGGTGTCATCAATATCATTACCCGCAAGGGCGGCGACGACCAGGTCATTTCGTTGGACGTGGCGACCGGCTCGTGGGATCGTCATCACATGGCGCTCAGCATCAACGGCAGTGCGGGTGACGACGGCACGCTGCGCTATGCGCTTTCCGCCAACCGCGATATGTCGGGAGACAGTAAATATAAAGACTCCGTAACGGGAGAAAACGGCACGCTCGGCGGCTCGAACTGGCGTGAACAAGGCCTGAACCTGCGTTTGGACAAAGAATTCGGCGATAAACAAAACCTGAAAATTTGGTACAATTACCGCTCGGGGCGCGACGGCTATCCGATTGCCGTACCGTCGATGAAATATTGGAATGAAAAAGATTGGAAGCGCATCATTTTCAATGCGGAAGTCGGTCAAGTCGATGAAAATTATAAATTGATTCCGCGTAAAGACAAAGAAGGTAATGTGATTGTGGATAAAGAAACGGGAATTCCGAAATTCAGTACGCTTACCGGTGATGCAAGAAATCCCGGTTACCACAATCTGTACGCGTTGGACGGCCAAGCATACGGCGCGTTCAGCAAGTTCACGATGAAAGACCTTGACGTGGTATTCACCTTTGACAAAGTTCATGACATGGAAAGCTTCGTCCGTCTGTATAATCAGGACCATCGTTTTTCGCATCGGGACAAATATGTATGGTCGACGTTGCCGAGCGACTGGGATAATCCGTCGGCGAACTTCTACCACAAACAGTTCCCGAACGGAACGACTGCGGAAGAATTCAACAAGTGGGTTGACGAAAATCTCGCTCCCTTCCCGGGCGGCGATCCGCAAAAACTGAAAGAATGGGTGGACCGTACGGGCGGCAGAGCGGACGACCCGAACAGCTGGTATGAAGAAAAGAACCGCGGAATTCAGTTGCAGTATGCGGCGGCACTCGGGCAGCACGATATTCTCGGCAGCGTGACATTTGACCGTGCACGGACGTATTCGAAGCGAATCAAAAAAGACAAATCGGTTGACACTTCCTATATCAAACGGACGTCGATTACCGGTTTTGTGCAGGATAAAATCCACGTTTCGGATAACTTGGATATTACACCGTCCGTTCGCTGGGCGAAATACAGCTCCTTTGATACGGTGACCTCCGCCGGTGAAACGAAAAAAGGCAAAGGGGAAGAATCCTCGGTGACGCCGGCCATGCATATGCAGTATCTCCTCAATGACGACATCAGCACGTACCTCGGTTGGACGAAGATTCGTCGACCGCTGCGTCGCGGAGACTACAATAAGACCGACGGCGTATTCAAAACACCGCTCGAAGACGAAAAAGGTTATGCGATCACTGCGGGGATTACCAAAAAGTTTGGGGAAAATACAAGCTTGGCGGTACACTACGATTGGACGCATATGGACAATGCGATCGCGCGACTGCCGATTGTGACACCGGAAGGACCCTCCGCGACGGCTGTCAATGCCAAACAGGAAAAGCAATCGTTCAACATCACACTCGACCATCAATTTTCGGACCATTTCTCCGCCAGTTTGGCCTACTCTCGTTTGCGTGATGAATGGAAAGCGAAATCCGGCTGGGTACTCGATCCGAGCTGGGGGTACAGCACGGCCAGTGACATCAACGCCAATATCAACAACCTGCGTCCGGCTAACCATTATTCGTTGAACCTGAACTATGAAAACGGCAAGGTTTACTCCGGACTCTTGATCAACTGGTATACGGGCAACAATTTGAACGCCTTCAGCAAGCGGCAGTTCCTCGTGTTGGATTGGAGCTTGAACTACGACATCAATCAACACGCCAGCGCCTACATGCTGATTACCAACTTGACCAATGAAGCGTACGAAACGTCCTTCAATGCTTGGAACGGTATCGCCAGTTCGGCGATGCCGGGACGTATGATCATGGGCGGCATGAAGTACACATTCTGACGGGAGCGTGACATGAACCGATATCAACCGTGGTTGGGCGGTGCGTTGGTCGCGGCATTGGGACTGTATTGTATCGGGATGGATACGCTGCTGACGCAGCGTTCCGCCGATATTGCCGCCATGCCGGCCGCGCAAGCGCAGATCGCCGAAGGATATCCGGTCGTCGTGCGACAATACAACTCTCGTAAAGAACAGGAAGATTTTGTCTACAACAACCCGCCGCGGCGGGTTGTTGCTGTTTGGCAAAACTCTATCGAGACGCTCATCGCGTTGGGCGAAGGAGAGCAGATTATCGCGGCGATCGGCATTCCCGACAAAAAGTATTTGCGGGAAGAATATCAGGACACCTATACGCGGATCGACTACCAATCCGACCGGGTGCCCGATTTGGAAACCGCTTTGATGATGCACCCGGATTTTATTCTCGGCTGGTATTCGACATTCGGACCGAAAGCCTTGCGCGGCTCGGATTTTTGGCGCGCGCGGAGGATCAATACCTATATCGCGGAATCCTCCATTCCGACAGGGGCATCGACCAAGAAGCATACCCTGGATGAAGAGTATCGTTATCTGGAGGATATGGGGCGGATTTTCGGCAAACGTGAACTGGCGCACCGCATGGTGCAAGGCGTACAAGACCATATCGCCGCGGTACGCGCGTATGCGGCCGAGCGGGACACGCGCCCCAAAGCCCTGGTCATCGAATGGATGGGCAAAGAGATTCGCGTCTACGGCGAGAGCACACTGGCGGGGCAGATGGTGCAAAGTGTCGACGGGGAACTGCTCGCGGCCGATCTCGATCGGATCGGTGAAGAAGAAATGCGCGTACTCGACCCCGACGTGATTTTCCTCGTCGTGACCGAGACCCTGTACGGCAGTGAGCAGATGCTCATCGAACGGCTGATTCATCACCCCGCGCTGAAAAATATGCGCTGCGTGAAAGAAGGTCGCATCCATACGCTGCCGCTCAACGCTGTCTACAGCCCCGGCGTGCGCGTACAAGACGGTGTTGAACTCATCGCGGCGGCACTGTACCCCGACATGCAGCTCACACCTGCCCAACGAGGGAATGAATGACACATACACACATTGAGATGTTGTGAATCGAGAGCAACTGCGGTTGCTCTCTTTTTTCTCGAAGAAACGTAGAATAGCATGCAAGATGTTTATATTAAAGGCTGATTTATAGAAAATTTTTGTTAGACAAGTAAATCTATTGACAAGGCGCTACTTCTTCGTTATGCTGAGTAAAGATAATGCGTATCGTTATTTTTATTTTTTGTTTAAAAAAAACGGGAAATGGCGTTCGCGTGAGTAAACACAGGGAGGCAGGGAAATGAGAAAAAGTAACAAAGGATGGCTGCTTTTGGCAGTGGCGGCCGCATGCGCGGGAGTCGGCGGATTTTCCGCAGAGGCGGCGGTGCACCAATTGGACACGGTGCATGTATACGGCACACGGGCGGTCGATCAGTTCGGCAATGAAGTGACACCGCAGTCGTACTATCGGACGGGTGGCGATGTCAATGTCATCTCACAGGAAGAATTGGAGCGTCATCACTACGGGCAAATGACGGATGCGCTGAAGCGGATCCCGGGGGTTGCGGTACGGACACCGGGATATCGTGGCGGCGAATACGGCTATAAAGAAACGCATTCGGCCGTGTCCATCAACGGCGATGACCGTGTCATCGTATTGATTAACGGGCGGCGTGTGGATAACAGCGTCAGCGGTATGATGGGATCGAGCGGCGCCGGTGGTACGAAGAGCTTGGTTGATATTAACCAAGTCGTGAATATGGCGGGTGTCGAATCCATCGAAGTCATCAAAGGACCGGGAGCGTCGATTTACGGTGCGGACGCATCCGGCGGGGTAATTAATATCATTACGAAAAAAGGTACGGCGGAAACATCCGGTACTTTGGATATCGCTATGGGGTCGTGGGGACGCAAAGATTATAATCTGAGCCTGTCCGGATCGAACGGGGATAGTGTTCGCTATTTCCTGTCCGGCGGTATCGAACGCGGGAACAATTCGCATTACCATGATGGGATTACCGACAAAGATTATGAATGGTTCGGTACGGATTACAAGGAAAAGAATTTGAATTTCCGTATTGATGCGGACTATGACGAAAATCGTACGTTGACCTTCTCGTACGGGTTCATGAACGCGGATAACGGTTATCCGTTGACAGCGCCGGACTGGCGGTATATGGACGAAGAAAACTGGAATCGGATTCAAGAGGGATATAAGAACAATAAGTACGGAGATTATAACAACAAAGGGTATCGGAATAGCTGGTACAAGTGGGTATGGACAGGCTCCTATTCTGCTTACAAGAAAAACAATATGGATTTGACATTTGTATTTGACCGTGATCGAAACATGGACAGTTTCTTGCGCGTATATCGCCAAGAAGGAAAATATTGGGGATCGTTCGGTAATGGCGGCTCCGATCCTGCACCGACGCCGAACACGCCAGAGTGGTATGAATGGGCGGCTTCACGTTACGATAATCGAACGAAAAAATCGTGGAACGTCATTGAACGTAGCCGGGGTGCACAAGTACAATATGCCAAGGGAATTCAAAACCATAACTTGATTGCGGTAGCGACTTACGATAAGTCTTATCATTACAATTGGAGTCGCAAAGAAGATCGATTTGTGGAAACAAATCGGGATACCTTTACCGCGTCATTGCAAGATAAAATCGAAATCGGTGAACGTTTGCAAGTCACACCGGCAATACGATTCTTGAAAACATCCGATGTACGCAAGGAAGGTGTCGGACAGTCGTATTGGTTGGGCAAGGGTGATGAAGTTGATGCGACGAATGCGGCGGCATCCGTATGGACGGGGTCGCTGGCGGCGCAATACTTGTTGGCGGACGATTTCAGCGTGTACGGGTCGTGGGTACAGGTACATCAGCCTCTCAAAGCACGCGACTACATGCAGACAAACGGTAAAGATAAGAAACCGGCCAAATTGGGCGACGATGAAGGAACAATTTGGACAGTCGGTCTCAAGAAGAGCTGGGGCGATGCAACGACATTCGGTTTGAACTATGCCTATACGGATATGAAAAATGCTGTTGCTAGATATAGTGTACAAACGCCGGGCACTGATGAATTTACTAACCGTTATGTAAATGCCAAACAGACGAAAAAATCAATCAACATGCATTTGAACCATCGTTTGAATGAAATTGGAAAATCGGGCTTTCATACACTTATATGCGGGATGAATGGGCGGCTAAAAATGGTGAAGAATTCAATCCGGAATTGAGTTTCATGAACGGCAACGTCAACACGATGATTAACAAATTCCGTCCCAAAAATTTGTACACGGCAAATCTGGGATATGAATCGGGTCCCTTCTATGCGGATTTGTTTGTGAACTGGTACACGGGAAACAACACGACGGCATTTACGGCACGGCGGTTTTTGGTGATGGATCTCAACGTCAACTATGATGTCAGTGATGAATTGACGGCGTACTTGCAATTGACGAACTTGACCAATGAGGCATGGCAGACAACGTATACGGCATATTTAGGCATCGGTGCGTGGCCGCAACCGGGGCGGGCGGTAATGGTTGGAGCCAAATATAAGTTCTGATAATCGGGAATTGACATGCACAATGTGAAACTGATTGGTAATTTTCGCACACTACTGTTAATTGGCGCATATACATTCGTCATGATTTTTTTGACGATGAATTCAAATTTATACATTTCTGCTGACGTGCGGTTGGAGAAAAGTTTTAGTGCAGACATTCATGATGAAGTGTATGATGAGCCAATTCAGATTCATACATATGGATCAGATAAGAAGTTGCGGGCAGAAAATTTTTTTGAAAAGCCCCAAAGGGTAATTACTGTAGGGCGAAACAATTTGGAATCCATGTTGTATTTGCAGGAAACGGACAGATTGATTGCGAGTGAAGGCTCCAGACAATCGTTTAAGAATATTGGGCTGGTAAAAAAGTACAATAACTTGTTGACCGATACGCTGTTTTTTGACTATGGTATACCGGATTTGGAAGCGGTGTTGTACTTGCAGCCGGATTTGATTTTGGGTTGGCGTTCGACATTTTCACCGAAATATTTGCGCAGTACGGATTGGTGGGCACAGCGGGGAGTACATACGTACATCTCCGCAACTTCCAATCATACGGCGCCGGTCGGCACGATTGATGATGAAATCCAATACATGAAAGACATGGGGAGAATTTTTCACAAGGAAGACGAAGTTGCAGTGTATTTGCAGCATTTGCAGGAGTATTTGGATCGGTTGGCAGCGTTCACCTCTGACAAGCCGAAAAAAACGGTGGCGGTAATCGAGGGAAACGGACGAAATATTACTAACTATGATCCGCACTGGCTGGTAGGAGATTTGATCAAACGGTGTCACGGAGAGATGCCGATAGCATCTTCGAGAATCAGCGCGGAAGAGTTGTTGATGGTGAATCCGGACGTGATTTTTGTGGTGACCTTCAGTGAGCATACGGAATCGTTCGTGGCTCAGCTGTTGCATGATCCTAAATTCCATTCGTTGCGTGCGGTAAGTACAAAGCAAGTCTATCCGATCCCTTTGTATTTGATGTATACGACCGGTTTTTCTACTATGGACGGTTTGGATTTGATTGCGCAGGGGATGTATCCGCAATGGAATTTGTCCAATCGGGAAGAAGAACAGGCGGACAAGATGTGACGGCTGGATAATAATAACCCGGAAGACGGGTTATTATTATTGTCTGCATGAAAGTCATAGCTAAAGGAGAGTATATGCGAAATTTATTTCGATATTCGGGTTTGGTGGCTGTGCTGTGCATGTTGATAGTGGCCTTGTTGGCAACTATGTTGTGGGGACTGTCAATCGGCAGTGTATCGCTGCCCTTGCGTGAGGTCGTGGATGCGATTGTCCTGCAATTGCAGAGTGATACGCCGATTGAGACGGTGGGCAAAGGTCCCGTGCATGATATCGTGTGGTTGTTGCGGTTCCCGCGGCTGGTGTTGGCAGCAATCGTCGGTTGCGGGCTGGCGGTGAGCGGGGTCATCATGCAGGCCATCGTGAAAAACCCGCTGGCCGATCCGTATATCCTGGGGATTTCGTCGGGGGCGTCGCTCGGTGCGACGGCGGCGATTTTGCTCGGAGTCGGGGCGGCGTTCGGCGAGAACTTTGTCGGTATTGCGGCGTTTTTAGGTGCGTTCGGAATCTCGCTGGCGGTGCTTTTTATCTCGAATATGGGCGGTCGCTCGAGTTCGATCAAACTGCTCTTGGCCGGTATGGCGCTCAGCGCGGTTTGCGGCTCGTTTTCGAGTTTTATTGTGTACTTTGCCAACGACAAGGAAGGGATTCAGAGTATTACTTACTGGCTCATGGGGAGTATGGCGGGCGCGACGTGGAATACGATTTACGTGATCGGGCCGATTGTGGTGGCGGTCGCGCTGTTTTTCTGGACGCAGAGCCGCATGCTTAACTTGATGCTGCTCGGTGACGAGACGGCGATTACGCTCGGCACGGATTTGCATTGGTATCGTCAGTTGTACTTGCTCTTGAGTTCGGTCATTGTCGGGTTTGCCGTGTATTCGGCGGGGATGATCGGTTTTGTCGGTCTGATTGTGCCGCACGTCGTGCGGATGCTCGTGGGGACGGATCACAAGCATTTGCTGCCGGTGGCGGCGGTGGTCGGGGCGATTTTCCTCGTCTTGGCGGACGGGTTGTGCCGGATTATCATTCCGCGTACGGAACTGCCGATCGGGATTCTCATCTCGCTCATCGGCGGACCTTGTTTCGTTTATCTGATGGTGAAGAAGACATACGGATTCGGAGGCGGACAATGATGAATATACGAGCGGATGCTATCGGCGTATCATTCGGTGACCGCACGATTTTGGACAATGTATCGATGGCGATTCACAATAATCGGACGGTCGGTCTGATCGGACCGAACGGGAGCGGGAAAAGTACATTTTTGAAGTGCGTGTATCGGGTGCTCAAACCGGACGCGGGGAAAATCTATCTCAATGATTGTGCACTCGATGAGATGTCGTTTCGCGAGTCGGCGTTGCAATTAGCGGTGGTCGCGCAGCATAATTTTTACAGTTTTGATTTTTCCGTATTGGAAATCGTGCTGATGGGGCGCTCGCCGCACAAGAAGATGATGGAGCGCAATACGGCCGAAGATTATGCAAAGGCGCGTGAAGCGTTGCGTGTAGTCGGGCTGGAAACGTTTGAGGAACGCAATTTTTCCACTTTGTCGGGGGGCGAACAGCAGCGGGTCATTCTGGCACGGGCATTGACGCAGGATACGCCGTGTCTGGTCTTGGACGAGCCGACGAACCATCTGGATATCAAGTACCAGCTCGAGATTATGGATATTGTCAAAGCGCTCGGGATCACGGTGGTGACGGCGATTCATGACTTGAACATCGCGGCAATGTATTGCGATACGATTGTTGCGCTCAAGGACGGAAAAATTGTCGGCGTCGGCACTCCGGAAGAATTGCTGACGGAGGCGTTCATCTATGAGCTCTACGAAGTGCGTTCATCCGTTCGGCGGTTGCCGTCGGGGCAGATTCATGTGGTCTACTTGCCGCGCCATCAGCAGGAGGTTTGACGGGGGTGGTCAAATGAAGAAAATTGCGATTTTGAATTGTCGCAATGCGATTTGTGTGTGCGCGGGGGCGTCTTGCCTCCATGCGCTCAACAGTCGCACGGGGAAGTTCGGTCGGTATGAAGGCGAGGAGGTCGAGTTGTGCGCGTTTTGGTATTGTAACGGTTGCGATATGCCGGATGATGATGCCGGTTTGCGCGAAAAAATCGACCGCGTCAAATCGCTCGGGATTGAGAGTATGCATCTGGGGGTGTGTACTCGCCTGAGCGCCAAGGAAGGCGGCGGAGAGTGTCCGGTGATTACCAAAATCGCCGATGAGTTTGAGAAAGAGGGAGTCGAAATCATTCGAGGCACACATCCGACACGCTGAAAACAACAAAGGGACACAGGGAAAACGGCACTCACACGAGTGCCGTTTTTGTGTGCGTGGAATCATTGTATGCGGCGGGCGGTGCCTCGGGCGGTGTGCCTTGGCACGCATTGGGAGCAGGTGCGGTGCTGATTGCCGGAGTCGTGTGCGCCGATGGACAGCGTACGCACGTTTTAATTGTTCTTTTTTCAGGCCAATATCAAAAAAGGGTATTTTATCTCCGCAGGCGGAATGCTATGCTGAATACAGAAGGAGGCGAGAACGGGGCAGGGGTGATGCAGAGGCGGGCAGCGCCACGGACGGTCACGCGATCCGCGGGGCGGAAAGGAAGGGGATACCGGTGAAAGGACGAAGCGAGAGCGAGGCGTACTTGGTGCGTTGTCTGGTGAAGATGTACATTGAGGATTGCCGCTTTATCCGGACGGTGGAGCGGATGTCCGAATATCTGACCGGGACGGAGCAACGGCGACTGAAAAGCCGCTGGGAGTGGTTGCGGCTGCAGTGGCGGCAACTGTTTGACGATGACGCGCTGCGGCTGGAGGCGCGTTGGCCGGTGGGGGACATGTACGATGAGGGGTTGCCGGTCGAGGTACTCAACGCCGATGAATGCCAAGTTGAGGGAAGGTATGTGATTGCGGATGTGATTGAGCCGATGATCACCGACGGCGAGGGTGCGGTGGTTCATTTCGGCAAAGTGTTCTTACGGAGGGCGGACCATGAATAAATTTATCGGAATCGATTTGGGAACGACGAACAGCGCGATTGCATCGTATGACGGGGAAGCGACGCGCATCTGGAAAAGTCACGAGCAAACGGATGTGACGCCGTCGGTGATTCATGTCAACAAGCGCGGCAATAAATATATCGGTCAGCGCGCGTATGCCCAATTGGTCCGCAATCCTCAGCAGACGATTGCGCTGTTCAAGCGGTACATGGGGACGGATACCGTACTGGAAATCCCGTCCGCCGGGATTCGCTGGACGCCGGAAGAGTGTGCGGCGCAAGTTCTGAAAGAGATGCTCACATACTTGCCGGAGGAGTGGCACGAAGAAGATGAGATGAATGTCGTCATCACGGTACCGGCGGCGTTCAATCAAATGCAAAAAGACGCAACCGCGGATGCGGCGCGCATGGCGGGAATCGAGCGGGTGGCACTGATGCAGGAGCCCGTCGCGGCTGTGATGAGCGTCATGAAGTACGATCCCGTAGAGGGGCTGTTCGTGATTTTCGACTTGGGCGGGGGAACGCTTGATGTAGCGATTGCCCAAAATATCGGCGGTCGCGTGAGTCTGCTGGCGCACGGCGGGCTGGCAATGTGCGGCGGGCGGGATTTCGATCGGCTGATTGTCGATGAGATGGTCATGCCGTGGCTGGACGAGAATTTCGAATTGCCGGCGGAGGGGATGGCTGATCCGAAGTACAGCCGCTTGCAACGAATGGCGAGCTATGCGTCGGAAACGGCCAAAATCGCGCTGTCATCGGCGGAAGAGACCTATATTAATCTGGAAGAGTCCGATGCGGCGACGGTCGATGAAAACGGCGACGAAATCTATCTGAATATCGGTATTGACCGCGAGCGGCTCAATGCGTTAATCGCGCCGCAAGTCGAGGAGATGATCGACGCGGTGCGGGCGACGCTGAAACGGGCGGGCGTCGCGGAAGAAGATATCGCGCGGATGGTATTTGTCGGTGGCCCGACGTGCTATAAGCCGCTGCGCGATGCGATCACGACGGCGCTGGGGATGAAGTCCTCGGTCAAGGTCAATCCGATGACCGCAGTGGCGGAGGGCGCAGCGCTGTTTGCCGAGTCCGTGAACTGGGAGGATGCGTCGCATGAACGGAAAGGCGTCCGCGCGAAACTGACGGCGGACGAACTGGGCGTGGAACTGAATTACAAGTCGCGTGTCAGCGGCGCCGAGGCGCTCATCGGTGTGAGTGTGACGCGTGCGTTGCCGGACGGGATGGAATGGCAAGTCGAGTGCATGGATTCCGGCTGGTCGTCCGGCAAAAACCGGCTGGTCAGCGGGGAGATGATGTCCGTCCCGTTGGAAAAGCAGGGCGAGAACCGTTTTCGGGTGACGGTATTTGACGCCGACGGGAGAACGGTGGCGTTGCCGCACAACGAAATCATCGTGACGAAAACGGCGGCGGTCATCGAGGCCATCCCGGCGTCGCATTCCATCGGGGTCGCCGTGCGCGACAAAATCGGCAGCGGCGGGCAGGAGGTACTGGATTTTCTGGTCCGGCAGGGTGATCCGTTGCCGCAAAAAGGCGTCCGGAAGTATCGCGCCGGTCAACAGATTGCGGCCGGTTCTTCGGAGGCACTGCATCTGATGATGTATGAGGGGGATATCACGCATCCGGTCAGCGACAACCGCCTGATCGGGACGCTCAAGTTTGCCGGCACGGATTTTGACGAAGGGAATATCGAGGTCGGCGATGAGCTCATCTGCAGCTACGAAGTGACCGACGCGGGGCATGTCGTCATCTCGGTCGCCGTGCCAAAAGTGCGCGGCGTCGTGCGTGGGGACAAGAACTTCTACTCGCGGCAAGAGGGGACGCAGACCGCGCAGGAAATTGCTGCTCGCGTGGCCGACAGTGCGACGGCCTTGCGCAAGCGGGTCGATGCCATCGGTCGGCGCATCGACGACAAGCGCTTGGAAGCCGTGCGGGATAAAGTATACGAAGCGGATATGCTCGCGGGGGATGACGAGGACATGGAGCGCGTCAAACATGCGGAAGAAAAGATACTGGAGGCCAAACGGCTTTTGGCGGAAACGCGGCGGGACAATCTGACCGAAATCCGGCAAATCGAAATGCAAGAGCTCCGCACGACATTTGACGATATCGTCGCCCGCTACGGGACGGAGGACGACAAACAAATGTACGAGCAGCTGGTCAATGTGGCCGAGCTGTTGGCACAGACGCCGACGGCCGACGGCGATTTCGAGCAGACCGTGACGGACTTGCGGCGGATCGGATTCGGGATATTGTATCGTCAGGATTGGTATATCAAGGACCTGTTTCAGCATGTGGCATCGACGAAACAGCCGGTGCTGGATCGGGAGCGGTTCGACAAGCTGGTTGAGCGCGGGAAGTTCCTGTTGGAGAAGGAACGATTTTCCGATTTGCGCAACACCGTGTTTGCGCTGTACTCCTTACTGCCTTCCGACGAAACGGAGGATACGGAAACGGTCATCAATATTATTCGCGGTTAGTGATGCAGGTTGATCTTGGAATGATTGTTGCGGGATCGACCTGTTTGTGTGTGCGGACGTAGGAAACGGGGGGATGAGATGCGTATCGAGGAGAATCCGTTTTATCTGCTGGGAGCGACGTTGCGCACCGAGGCGACGGAGATGATGAAACTGGCCGAGCGAAAATCGCTGTCCGCCGATGGCGGGGCGGTCGATGCGGCATTGCGACAGGTACTGCACCCGTTATATCGCATCGACGCAGAACTATCCATGGTGTGGTGGCGTACCCCGCGGGGACTGCGCCGGCTGGTCGAGTCGTGGCGGTCGCACACGGGGCAGGTGCTTGCGGCGTACTTGTTGCCGCCGTCGTATGTGTCGTCCGTGCGCCATCTTGAACGTGTCAATATTCTGCACCATGCATCGCCGCATGTACCGCGGGATGATGTGTCGTTGCAACGGGAGATCGCCGTCGCGTTGGGGCGTTCATTCGCTCGGTTGCAGGCGGAAGACATCCGCGTGGCCATCAATGCGTATCGTGCGAGAGCGGACGTGGCGGCGGTGCCCGATGCGGCACTGGTCGCGGCGGCGATTGTGCGGTACCGTACCGAGGCGGCAAACGACCTGGTCGCTACCTTTGATGACGGCGATGCTGACCGATTGCAGACATTGCTGCGTACGGTTTTTGGGGAAAGTATGAATCCGTATACATTGGACGTGAATGATTTTGTCTATGCACTCATCGAGGCGTATCGATGGCGATACCAAGACGAGATACGAAATCGTTTGGCGCAATTGGACGCACAAGCTGACGATGTCTGTCGGCGCATTTGGGACGAGGATTGGCGCCGCCGTATCGACGACTTGTTCGCACTCGCGGAGGATGTGTTCGGCATCACGGAAGTCATCCAAATCGCCGCGCAGCGTCGGCATCGGGCGTTGCTTCTATGGGAACAGGCGGGAGAGACGCTGTTTCGTGTGGCGGAGTGCATTCGGCAGCGGCGGATGATGGCGTACGAGTCCCGACGGGTGTTAGAGCGCATGCAGCCCCTGTTCATGTATTCGGCGAAGTGGACGAAACGGCTGGAACAATCCTGCCGCAAGTAATCGGCTGGCGACCTATCGGCACATGTCGGCCGTCATCGTACAGACACGGGCATACGGGAGAGAAGGGGGAGCGCATGGTACTGACAGACAATCCGTTTTACATCTTGGAGGTAAATCCGACCGATCATGCGTCTTGCATTCAAATGGCCTGTGAGCGAAAAAGCTTGCTGGCGGATGAGATGAAATGCCGTGAGGCCGAAGCAATACTGATTCATCCGCAGCGTCGTTTACGGGCGGAGCTCACCTGGTTGTTTACCGTGTCTACGTCCGATGTGTGCGCATGGTGCGAGCGGATGCCGGCGCAGCGGCAGGAGATGGCCGATGTGAGTATGCGGTCGTTTTTTGTCTGCGGTCATATGAGCGACGCCGTCGCCGTGTGGATGGAAATCGTGT
Source organism: uncultured Veillonellaceae bacterium (assembly GCA_902488965.1). Taxonomy (GTDB): domain Bacteria; phylum Bacillota; class Negativicutes; order Veillonellales; family Negativicoccaceae; genus CAMCNU01. Next base: position 17,517 of record CABTYA010000003.1, on the reverse strand, counting down.
TGCTGTACAACTTGACGGTACGCAGTGTGTCCCTGGCAAAAGAAACGTTCATCACCGTCGGTTGTCGGCTGGCGGAGTACTTTCCGCGTGTCCGTTGCGGGGAGTTGATCTCTGCGCTGAACACACTGCGGGCGGTGGCAGGGATGCCGCTGATCCGTCATGACACGGACGCGGCGGACGTCATTCGCGAATATCACGACGAAATCAGCTCGCGGATGGAGGAAACGTTCCGCCGCTTTTCACCGATCGATCAGCGTGAAATCATCACACAAATCGTAGCGGCGGCGACGAATCGGGGCCGCACGCTGGCGGATGAGTCGGTATACCGACTGACGGTGGAGTACGAGCAGGCGCGACAAGGAGAAACACTCTCCTCAGACCTTGGCATCGCGTTGTGGATGATAGAGGGGATGGGCGAAGCGCTGGCGCGCAATTTGTGTAATGAGCAAAAAGCGGAGAAATTGATGCAGAAGTTGCGGGAGTGGGGGGCATGGTATCGTCCGCTGCGTTGGGCGGCGCAGAGCAGGGGGCGCAAAGGGCCGGGAGAGGATACGCTCCGGTCGCTGCAAGCGACGATTCGAAAGCTGGGAAAGGCGTACGGGCAAGCGGAGACGGCGTTGCGGTTCACGGAGATATTGCTGGAGGAGTGTGCCCCCGGCGCCGCATTGCAAACTACATTGCAAGCCGACAAAGCAAAGTTTGCCGCACAGGCGGCGCGTGAGAGGGATATGCGGACGGGTACCCTTCACTTGCAGAGTATCGCCTATCGGTACGTGTCGTCTGTCGAAAACGCCGCACTATTCGACAACGACCGCACTGTGCAATCGGTGAACGACACGACAGGCGATTCACGTTCGATGAATGCGGCCTATCGGCATGCTTCGTACGGCCAAAGCGCAACACGAATCGGCAACCGCTGTGCCGCGGTTCGGACTTGCGTTGACAACGGCAGAAACCGTACCGTCGCCCGACAAAATATAAATACTACTGTGCGAGAAAACAGGAACGACCCGACAGATGCTGCGCCACAGAAAATCGTCGACGGGGCGGCGCCCCTGCACAGGCGCGATGATTGGCGCAACTATGCGTGGACGATCGGGCTGGCGATCATTGCGGTGCTGCTGATTTTGTTGTTATGACGGCGTACGGATTGCGTGCAGCGGATTGACTTTCACCCGGCAAAAACGTACAATAGAGAAAATGAATTGACGGTCACAATCGTCGTCATCTTTTAACTTAGTCCCGTGAGGCTAAAAAAGATGGTCGCTTCAGGTGTGTTTGAGCTGCCTCTTTATCGCGGGATAAAGAGGTTTTTTGTTGGAGGAGGAAGAGGCATGAGCAGTTGGCGAGGGCGTTCGTTGGTGGATTTGGCATCATTGTCCGCCGAGGATATCGAGACGGTGTTGTCGCGGGCGCAGGTGATGAAAGATTTCATCGCGCGCGGACACAAAAAGGCGGATTTGTTGCGCGGCAAATCGGTGGTTAATGTATTTGCCGAGGCGTCGACACGGACGAGAAGTTCGTTCGAACTGGCGGGCAAGTACTTGGGAGCGGATGTGATCAACATCACGCAGAGCACGAGCTCGATGACGAAGGGGGAAAGCTGGCGCGATACGCTGATGACGCTGGCGGCACTCGCACCGGATGCGTTGGTACTGCGGCACAGTGCTTCAGGGGCGGCGGCGTATGCGGCCGAACTCGGACGGACGACGGGTACGGTACCGGCAATCATCAATGCGGGCGACGGCTTGCATGCGCATCCCTCGCAGGGCTTGTTGGATTTGTTTACGGTGCGTGAGCGCAAAGGAAAAATTGCGGGACTGACCTATGCCATCGTCGGCGATGTCCGGCATTCGCGGGTAGCGCGCAGCGATATCCAAGGCTTTTTGAAGATGGGCGCCAAGGTGCGTTTGGTCGGGCCGCGGACGTTGGTACCGCGTGAGCTCGAGCAGGAAGGCGTCGAACTTTTCGACTCGGTCGAAGAAGGCGTGCGCGATGTCGATGTTATCCAAATTCTGCGCTTGCAGACGGAACGCGCGGCGGCGGGATTTATCCCGAATTTGCGTGAATATGCACGGATATTCGGCCTCAATACGGCGCGGCTGGCGGTGGCCAAGCCCGATGTGATGGTCATGCATCCGGGACCGATCCAACGCGGGGTAGAAATTTCGCATGAACTCGCGTATGCGCCGCAGACGTTTTTGCAGACGCAGGTACGCAACGGATTGGCGGTACGGATGGCGATTTTACACTTGGTACTGAACGGAGGGGAAGGCATTGAAGCACTTGCTGAAGAACGCCACGCGCATTGATGAATCGGGACAGCGCAGTCGTTGTGATATATTGATCGAGGACGGCCGGATTGCGGCTGTCGACACGGCCGTTACGGAAACGGCGGACATGACGGTGGAAGACCTGGGCGGACATCTGGTCGTGCCGGGGATGACGGATATGCATGTCCATTTGCGTGAGCCGGGGCAGGAAGCCAAGGAGTCGATTGAATCGGGGACACAAGCGGCCGCCGCGGGCGGTATGACACGCGTCGTGACGATGGCCAATACGTCGCCGGTGATTGACTCGTTGGCGGCGCTCAATGCGGTGAAGGAACGGGCTCGCGAGGTCGGCCGGGTGAAGGTCGGCGTGTACGGTGCGATTTCGCACAATCTCGAGGGCAAGGTGCTGTCGGATATGGGCGACATGGCGCAGGGCGGCGCGCTCGGATTTTCCGATGACGGACATTATGTGGAAAGCGCCGAGTTTATGCGGCGGGCGATGGAGTATGCGGCGACGTTTGACAAGCCGATCATCGACCATGCGGAAGATATGACGATGGCGGGACACGGTATGATGCACGAAGGCCGCTGCTCGGCGGAACTCGGTCTGATCGGCCGGCCGCGGGTGGCCGAAGATATCGCTGTCGCCCGCGACCTCATGCTGGCGGAGTTGACGGGCGTGCGGCTGCATGTCGCGCATATCAGCTCGAAGTATGCGGTCGAGTTGGTCCGTGCGGCCAAAGCGCGCGGTCTTAACGTGACGGCGGAAGTAACGGCGCATCATCTGTCGCTGACCGATGAAGAACTGCGCGGCTATCGGACGGAGTGCAAGGTGGCGCCGCCGTTGCGCGAAGAGAGCGACCGATTGGCATTGCTCAAAGGTTTGGCGGACGGTACGATCGATGCGATTGTGACGGACCATTCGCCGCATGCGGACGAAGAAAAAGACGTCCCGTTTTGCTGCGCGCCGAACGGCATGAGCGGATTGGAAACGTCGCTTGCCGCCGTACTGACGTATGCGGTCGCGCCGGGGCATGTGTCGCTGGCCCGTGCGATGGACGCGATGTCGGCCGCTCCGACACGGATTTTGGGATATGCCGGCGGCGGTTGGACGGTCGGTGCACCGGCGGATTTGACGGTCATCGATACCGACGCCGAGTGGACGGTCGATCCCGCGCGTTTATATACGAAATCGAGATATACCCCGTTTGCGGGCAAGCACCTGGTCGGTCGTGCGGTGGCGACTTGGGTGGACGGCCGCTTGGTGATGAAAGACGGTGACGTGAAGTGAGAGAGGGATATTTATACTTGGCCGACGGGCGGAAATTTGCCGGGCGGCTCTACGGTGAACACAGCAAACCCGCGGAAGTCGTATTTACCACGGCGATGACGGGTTATGAAGAAGCATATACCGACCCGTCGTACATGGATCAGATTTTGACGTGGACGTATCCGCTGGTGGGCAACTACGGGACATCGCTCAAAATCCGCCAGGGCGAACGCCCGGCGGTGAGCGGCGTCATCGTGTCGGAATTGTGTGAAGTGCCGAACAACTGGGAATCGGAAGGAACGCTGGGGGCGTTTTTGCGTGACTATCATATCCCCTGTTTGGCGGGAGCGGATACGCGTGCGATTGCCCGTGCCATCCGCGAAGAAGGGACGCCGCGCGGGATATTGGCGGCGGCCGAAGAGGAAGCGCATGTCGCCGAATGGCTGGCGGCACCTGCAGCGCATGATCAGATTTTGCGGGTAACGACGAAGGAAATTTATACGGTCGGCGAAGGCGCCCATCGGGTGACGGTCGTCGATTGCGGTGTCAAGCGCCATATGCTCGAACTGTTGGCGGCGCAGGACTGCCGGGTGACGGTAGTTCCCGCGACGGCGACGGCGCAGGAAATCATGGCGACCGAGCCGGACGGAATCTTCGTGAGCAACGGACCGGGCGACCCGGCCGATGCCCCGGGGACGGCGGACACCCTGCGCGAGTTGCTCGGCCGCGTGCCGATGCTCGGCATCTGCATGGGGCATCAACTGCTTGCACTGGCGCTCGGCGCTCGTACGGTCAAGCTGCCTTTTGGCCATCGCGGCGGGAATCATCCCGTGTTGCATGTGACGACGGGCAAGATTACGATGTCGGCGCAAAATCACGGCTATGCGGTTGATGAAGCGAGTCTGCCTGACGGTGCCGAAGTGACGGAGCGTTCGCTGCATGACGGCACGGTCGAAGGATTTTGCCATGCGGGTCTGCGCGTGCGCGGCGTACAGTATCATCCGGAGGCATCGCCGGGGCCGCGGGACAATGAATATGTATTGGCGCAATGGATCGCATCGTGGCAAGGAGGCCGAGCATGAGAAAAGACATTCACAAAGTATTGGTCATCGGGTCGGGGCCGATTGTCATCGGGCAGGCGGCGGAATTTGACTACGCCGGCACACAGGCGTGCCTGTCGCTCAAAGAAGAAGGCTGCGAAGTCGTCCTCATCAACAGCAACCCGGCAACGATTATGACGGACACGGATCTGGCGGACCGCGTCTATGTCGAACCGCTGACGAAAGAATTCGTCACCTCGGTGATTGCGACCGAACGGCCGGACGGATTGCTCGCCACATTGGGCGGACAGACGGGGCTGAATTTGGCGATGGAACTGGCGGAAGCGGGCATTCTCGAACAGTACGGCGTGACGCTTTTGGGGACGCATCTCGATGCGATTCGCAAAGCGGAAGACCGCGAGCTCTTCAAGGAAGCCATGCAGCATATCGGTCAGCCGGTACCGGAAAGCCGGATTTGCCATACGGTGGACGAGGCGCTTGCCTTTGCCGAAACGATCGGCTATCCGCTGATTATACGGCCGGCGTTTACGCTGGGCGGTACGGGCGGTGGTGTCGTCCACAATGACGCGGAGATGCGGGAAATCGGCCAGCGCGGACTGGTCCTCAGTCCGATTCATCAGATTTTGGTGGAACGCTCGGTGGCCGGCTGGAAAGAAATCGAATACGAAGTCATGCGCGACAGCGAGGACAATTGCATCATTATCTGTAATATGGAAAATATCGACCCCGTCGGCGTACACACGGGCGACAGCATCGTCGTCGCGCCGAGCCAGACGCTGACCGACGGACAGGCGCAAATGCTGCGGACGGCGTCGCTCGATATTATCCGCTACCTGAAAATCGAAGGCGGCTGCAACGTCCAATACGCACTGGATACGGAATCGAACCGCTACTATGTTATCGAAGTCAATCCGCGGATGAGCCGTTCGAGTGCATTGGCCTCGAAAGCGACCGGTTACCCGATTGCCAAAGTGGCCGCCAAAGTGGCGCTGGGACTTTCGCTGGGCGAAATTACCAATGCGGTGACGGGCAAGACGAAGGCGGCGTTTGAGCCGGCGCTCGACTATGTCGTCATTAAAATTCCGCGTTGGCCGTTTGAAAAATTCAATCTCGCCGACCGTGAACTCGGCACGCAGATGAAGGCGACGGGCGAAGTCATGGCACTGGCGACGAATCTGCCGGCAGGCCTGCAAAAGGCTGTCCGCTCGCTCGAAACGGGGACGGACGCGCTGTATCTGCCGAAACTCGAACACTTGTCGCATTATGATATTAAGATGCTCTTGCGGCGGGTGGATGATGAACGCCTGTTTGTTATCGCCGAAGCCTTGCGTCGCGGCTTTGAACCGGAAGAAATCGTGCGCGTGACGAAAATCGACATCTTCTTTATCGCCCAGATCGCACGGATTATCGACTGTGAACGCTGGTTGATGAACGGCGGTCTGACGGCGGACGCGGTCCGGGAAGCGAAGTACTTGGGCTTCAGCGATCGGCGTATGGCGGCGCTGGCGGGCACGGATGAAGCCGCGGTACGCGCTGTCCGTGAGCAGGAAGGCATCGAGCCGTCGTATCGCATGGTCGATACCTGTGCGGGTGAATTTGCCGCGGCCTCGCCGTACTATTATTCCGCCTACGGAGTCGCCGACGAAGTGAGCCCGCAGGGGCACAGCGTAATAGTACTCGGAGCGGGCCCGATCCGAATCGGGCAGGGCGTCGAATTCGACTACTGTTCGGTGCAGGCCATTCGCTCGCTGCGCAAGTACGGGTATCGCTCGATTATGATCAACAACAATCCCGAAACGGTTTCGACGGACTTTGACATGTCGGATGCGCTGTATTTTGAACCGCTGACGGCGGAAGATGTACAGGCCGTCATCGCCAAAGAACGCCCCGAAGGCGTCATTGCCCAGTTCGGCGGGCAGACGGCCATCAATCTCGGTGCGCAATTGGCCGATACCGATGTGCCGATGTGGGGAACGGATATGGACGGGGTGGACCTCGCGGAAGACCGCAAACGCTTTGACGCGCTTTTGGCGCAAATCGGTATTGCGCGGCCGCGCGGCTGCATGGTGACGGGAATGGCCGAAGCGGAGCGCGCGACCAGCGAGCTGCACTATCCGCTGATGGTGCGCCCCAGCTACGTACTCGGCGGACGGGCGATGCAGATCGTGTATCACCCGCGGGAATTGACAGCCTACTTGCGCGAAGCCGTCATCGCGTCGTCGGATCACCCCGTGCTGATCGATGAATACGTCGTCGGGCAGGAACTCGAAGTCGATGCGCTTTGCGACGGTACGGACGTGTTCATTCCGGGAATCATGGAACAAATCGAACGCGCGGGCGTGCATTCGGGCGACAGCTTTGCGGTATTCCCGCCGCAACATGTCAGCGAGGACATGACGGCGAAAATCGTCGATTGTACGGAACGGATTGCGAAAGCACTCCGCGTACGCGGCATCGTCAATATTCAGTATATTGTCGCGGACGACAAGCTCTACGTGATTGAAGTCAATCCGCGCTCCAGCCGAACCGTGCCTTTCATGAGCAAGGTGACGGGGTACAATCTCGTTGCACTGGCGACGGGGATCTGCGTCGGCAAGACGTTGCGCGAGATGGGGATTACGCCGGGACTGGCCCCCGTGCCGTCGCATGTGGCGGTCAAAGCGCCGGTGTTCTCCTTTGCCAAACTCGGACTGGTCGAAATCGCGCTCGGACCGGAAATGAAATCGACGGGCGAAGTCATGGGGATCGGCGCGAGTTACTCCGACGCACTCTATCGGGCGGTTGTCGGTGCGCATATGCGGATTCCCGACGGCGGCTCGGTGCTGATCACCGTCAGCGACCGCGATAAGGAAGAAGCGGCGCAGTTGGCGAAAGAATTTATCGAGCACGGGTATCGCATCATGGCGACCGAAGGTACGGGACAGTACCTGCAAGAAGCGGGCGTCGAAGTCGATATCGTGAACAAGATGCACGAAGGCGGCGATCGGACGTGTGCGACGGTCTTGCGCGAAGGGCAAGTGGACATGGTGGTCAATACGATCACGTACGGCAAACGGCCGGAACGTGAAGGATTCCGTCTGCGCCGCTTGGCGGTCGAGCTCGGCATCCCCTGTCTGACATCGCTCGACACGACGCGGGAAGTCGTGCATGTATTGCAAAATCGAAAGAAACAGGATTTGCCGGAGGTCAAGGCATTACAGGATTATCATCAGGAAGGGTGAGGATATGGGCATCGTCGAAACGGGACGGGTAACGGGACAACGGAAGATTGCGCCGGATTTGTGGCAGCTGCGGCTTGCGCTTCCGCAAATCGCCGCGACCATCCGGCCGGGGCAGTTTATCCATCTGCGTCGGGCGGGGATGTCGGGCCTGCTCTTGCGGCGGCCGTTCAGCCCGTCGCGTGTCGATGCGGCGGCGGGTATCGTCGAGATGGTCTATCGGGTGGTCGGCCGCGGAACACGGGAGATGACGCACTGGACGGACGGTACGCCCGTGGACGTACTCGGCCCGCTGGGCACGACATTTACCCTTGACGGCCGCCTGCTGATGGTCGGCGGCGGCGTCGGTATCGCGCCGCTGATGTACGCCTCGCAAGAGTGCGCACCCGGCTCGGTGACGGCGCTCATCGGTGGCCGCAACCGGGCGGAAATGGTCTGGGCGGAGCTGTTTCCTGCGGGCGTGACGGATATCCGCATTGCAACCGACGACGGCTCGCTCGGTCACCATGGCTATGTGCCCGAACTTGTCCCTGCGCTGCTCGCGGAAGGCGGGTATACTCGTGTACTGACTTGCGGGCCGCCCGTCATGATGCGCGCGGTCGTGCGGATGGCGGAAGCGGCGGGGGTCGCCTGCGAAGTTTCGCTTGAACGCCGTATGGGCTGCGGCACGGGCGGATGCTTGGCGTGCGTGTGCGACCGGCGAGGCGGCGGCCATGCGAAAGTGTGTCTCGACGGACCGGTCTTTGACAGTCGGGAGGTGCGGTTATGAGTGTGCAATTGGCAGTGGATTTTTGCGGGATCACGCTCCCGACACCGATCATCGCCGCCTCGGGGACATTCGGCTTCGGCACGGAATACGCGGGCTATGTCGACCTCGACCGCCTCGGCGGCATCGCGCTCAAAGGCTTGACGCGGGAACCGCGGGCGGGCAACAGCGGTGTACGCATCGCCGAGACGGCCGGCGGCATGTTGAATTGCATCGGCCTCGAAAATCCGGGCGTCGATGTATTCGTCGAGAGCATTTTGCCGCAGCTGCGTGCGCAGACGAGCGCGCCGCTGATTGCCAATATCTCGGGCAACACGGTGGACGACTATGCGTACATGGCGGAGCGGCTCAATGTGGACGGTATCGCCGCGCTCGAAGTGAATATTTCCTGTCCGAATGTCCGCAACGGTTGCTTGGCGTTCGGAGTGGATGCGGCGGCCGCCGCCGAGGTGACGCGGGCGGTCAAGGCGCATGCGGCGCAGCCCGTCATCGTCAAGCTCTCGCCGAACGTGACGGACATCACCGTCATTGCGCAAGCGGTCGAAGCGGCGGGGGCGGATGCGGTTTCCCTCATCAATACGCTGCTCGGCATGGCGATTGACACCGAGCGGCGCGTGCCGCTGTTGGGCAACGTGACGGGCGGACTTTCCGGCTCGTGCGTGAAACCGATTGCGCTGCGGCTGGTCTGGCAAGTCGCGCAAGCGGTGAAGATACCGATTTGCGGTATGGGCGGTATCATGACGGGGACGGACGCGATTGAATTCATGATGGCGGGGGCGGACTGCGTCTCCGTCGGTACGGCGACCATCGTCGATCCGACCTCGGTCGAACGGATTGCGGGCGAGATGGCGGCGTGGTGCGCGGCGCACGGCGTGGACGATATCCGCGATATCGTCGGCACGCTCGACGTGCCCGAGGCACCGCCTTTGGTCTGCCCAACCGTATAATCAGCATCGATAACACAAAAGACATCTCCCCGGGGAGATGTCTTTTTTGATGCCGCGCCTGCCGCGGTGTTTTTATTTTGCGCGGGCGCGGGGCTGTGGTACACTACAAGTATGATACGAGAAGTGATAGTAGTTGAAGGAAAATCGGATATCGCACGGGTGAGTCAGGCGGTGGACGCTGACCTCATCGCGACGGAAGGATTTGTGCTGCGGGCGGAAACGCTCGCGGCGATTCGCTGTGCGTATGAACGGCGGGGGATTATTATTTTAACCGATCCCGACGGTGCGGGCGAGCGGATTCGTCGCTACTTGGCGTCGCGGTTCCCCGAAGCCCTGCATGCGTTTGTACCGAAGGAAGAGGCCACGGCGCATCATGATGTGGGCATCGAGCAGGCGTCGCCCGAGGCGATTCGGCGGGCGCTCGCCAAGGTGCGTCATCATCAGACGGAGATGCGTACGGAGTTTACCGGTGCGGATTTGCGGCGGGCGGGCGCGGTCGGTACGGCGGATGCGGCGGCGCGACGGGCGCGGCTCGGCACGCGTCTGGGCATCGGTTACGGCAACGCCAAACGCATGCTCGCGCGGCTCAACAGTTACGGCGTAACCCGAGAGGAATGGGAGCAGGCGCTGACGGAGGAACGAGATGGAGATTGAACTGGCGGACCGCCAAGCCGTGCGGCGGATTTTGGCTCATTTCGGTTTGCGGGCGCAAAAAAAATGGGGGCAGAATTTTCTTATCCGCCCCGCCGTTGTTGCCGAGATTGCGGAAGCTGCCGCAGTCGGTGAAGGCGACCGGGTACTGGAAATCGGTCCGGGCATCGGCACGCTGACGCAGGGACTGGCACGCACGGGGGCGGCGGTGACGGCGATCGAGATCGACCGGCAGTTGATCGGGGTGCTCGCGCGGACATTGGCGCCGTACCCGAATGTGCGGGTGGTGGAAGGCGACGTACTGAAGACGGACGTGGGCGCGTTGATGGGGGATGCGCCGTTTACCGTGGCGGCAAATTTACCGTATTATATTACGACGCCGATTCTGATGCATCTGCTCGAAAGCAGCTGGCCGCTGCAGCGGCTCGTGCTGATGATGCAGCGCGAGGTCGCCGCCCGAATCACGGCGACGCCGGGGGAAAAGGACGGCGGCGCCATCACGATGGCGGTGCAGTATCGTGCGACGGCGCGGCGGTTGTTTGACGTACCGGCGTCGTCGTTTATGCCGGTGCCCGAGGTCGTGAGCACGGTAGTCGAGATTGTCCCGCGCCGAATGCCGCCGATCGAGGTGGCGGATGAGCAACTGTTGTTCCGTTTGGTGAAGGCGGGATTTGCCAATCGCCGCAAGGTGTTTCGCAATAATTTGAAAGCGCTTTGCGACGCGGCGACGGCGGATGCGATTTTGGCGGCCGCGCAAATCGACGGCACGCGGCGGGGCGAGACCTTTACCATGGAGGAATGGGCGCGGCTCACGGCGGCGGCTCAGGCGAGACTCTCGAAGTAGGGCAGGGCGAATGCCGCCATGCGGGCGTAACCGTAGATGTTGGGATGGACGCCATCGTCATAGAGACGGTCGTCCGTGACCGCCGCAGTAAAATCGACGACGCGTCCCGGAAAGGTGCGCACGAGGTCGGCCGCATAGCGGACGAGCGCGGCACGGGAAATCTCCCAGGCGGGAAGCGTCTGCCAGCCGGTATAGACGCTGTCTTTCGTGATGAGCGGCGGGGCGCCGATTACGACGGGGATACCCGCGGTGTCGAGCCGCTCGACGATGCGTTCCAGCGGTGTCAGAAAGACGGCGGGAGATGTGTAGGCGCGGCGGCGGGCGTCCGCCTCGGTTAAAATATCGTTGGTTCCCGCCATAATCCAGACCAAATCGGGCGTTTGCGTGCGCAGTGCGACGGGAATGCGCGCAATGACGCCCGCCAGCGAATCACCGCAAATACCGAAGTTTCGAATGTCCCAGTCGGGACGCTCTCTGCCGATGCGGGCGAGCCAGCCGGATGCGGGCGGTACGTCGTATCCCGCGGTGAGGCTGTCGCCGAATGCCATGAGTTGCATACTGACCTCCTTTCGGTTGATTGTACCATGCAAGCGGCACGCAGGGAAAACTGTGATACAATAAAAGCGAATAAGGATCTTGACGGAGGCGAAAACAATTATGAAATTTTTTGTCGATACGGCCCATGTGGAAGATATCCGCGCTGCGGTACGGCTCGGTGTTGTGAGCGGGGTGACGACGAACCCGTCGCTCATGGCCAAAGAAGGGCGCAATCCCGCGGATGTCATTCGCGAGATTGCTGCGATTGTCGACGGGCCGATCAGCGCGGAGGTCATCGCGCTCGATGCGGAGAATATGGTCAAAGAAGGACGCGAATGGGCGGCGATTGCCCCGCAGGTGGTGGTCAAGCTGCCGGTGACGGCCGAAGGGCTGGCGGCGACGAGGGTACTCACCGATGAGGGCATTCGTGTGAATATGACGCTGGTATTTTCGACCAATCAGGCGCTGTTGGCGGCACGGGCCGGCGCGGCGTTTGTCAGTCCGTTCATCGGTCGGCTCGACGATATCGGGGAAGACGGCGTGGCATTGGTGGCCGATATCGCACGGGTATTCGCCATTCATGAGATCGATACCGAAATCATTGCGGCAAGCATCCGCCGGTCGCTCGATCTCACGGCGGCGGCACGGGCGGGCGCGGATATCGCGACCGTACCGTACAAGGTACTGCTCGATGCCCTCAAACATCCGCTCACGGATGCGGGGATCGAACGGTTTATTTCCGATTGGCAGGCAGCACATCAATAAGGCGGCAGCGTTCGCCACGAATGGAGGAACACGGAATGGACAGAACATTGACGATGGAATTTGTACGGGTAACGGAAGCGGCGGCGCTCAAGTGCGGACGTTTGGTCGGGTGCGGTGATAAAAACGGCGCCGATCAGCTGGCGGTGGACGGCATGCGCCAAGCGTTTGAAAAGGTGCATATCGACGGCACGGTCGTGATCGGTGAAGGCGAGATGGATGAAGCGCCGATGCTGTATATCGGTGAGCAGGTCGGTATCGGCGGCGAAGAAGTGGACATCGCGGTCGATCCGGTGGAAGGCACGAATCTGGTCGCCAAGGGCCAGAACGGGGCGATTGCGGTACTGGCGATTGCGCCGCGCGGATGCCTGCTGCATGCGCCGGATATGTATATGGAAAAAATCGCGGTCGGCCCGCGGGCGGCCGGACGCATCGATATCGATGCGCCGGTCAAGGAAAATCTGCGGCGTGTCGCCGAAGCGATGGAACGCTCGGTGGATGATTTGACCGTGGTCGTACTCGATCGTGAACGGCATGCGGACATTATCCGTGATTGCCGTGAAGCGGGGGCGCGGATCCGTTTGATTACGGACGGCGATGTGACGCCGGCGATTGAAGTCGGCATTGAAGGTTCGGGCGTACATATGATGATCGGCACGGGCGGTGCGCCGGAAGGCGTACTTGCGGCGGCCGCACTCAAATGTTTGGGCGGCGATATGCAGGGCCGGTTGGCGCCGCAATCGGATGAAGAAGTCCGTCGGGCCCAATCCATGGGCGTCGACGATATTCATCGCATATTCACCATTGACGACTTGGTATCGGGCGATGATTGCATCTTCTCGGCGACCGCCATCACGCAGGGCAATATTTTGCGGCCGGTGCAGTATTTCGGCGGCGGTGCGCGGACGGAGACCATCATCATGCGCTACAAAACAGGCACGGTCCGTTTTGTCGATACGATTCACAAATTCGGCAATCGCGCGCTCAGCATCAAACTGTAAGAAAATTATCACGCCGCCTGCGGGCGGCGTTTGTCGTAACGGATAAGGAGGGCGTACGATGCGACCGACACGTGACGAGGCATGGCAGTTGTTGTGCCGTTATACCGAGACCGAGGCGTTGCGCCGACATGCGCTGCAAGTGGAGGCGGCGATGCGGCATTTTGCGACACTGTTTGACGAAGATCCCGAGGCGTGGGGACTGGTCGGCCTGTGTCATGATTTGGATTACGAGCAATTTCCTGAACAGCACTGCGTCATGACGAAGAAGATTTTGACGCAGGAAGGCTGGGAAGAGGAGGATATTCGTGCCATCATGGCGCACGGCTGGGGCATGGTGACCGATGTCGAGCCGCGCACGCCGCGGGAGAAGGCGCTCTATACCGTCGACGAACTCACGGGAATCATCTACGCCGCATGTTTGGTGCGGCCCAGTCATTCTGTCCACGATCTTACGGTGAAGTCGCTGCGCAAAAAGTTTAAGGACGCGCGTTTTGCGGCGGGATGCAATCGCGAGGTCATCACGCGCGGTGCGCAGATGCTCGGCATGGAACTCGATACCGTGATGGCGGAAACCATCAAGGGACTGCAGGCACGGGCGCAGCTTTGCGGGCTGCAGGGCGATTGCTGAGGCGGTGCTATTGCAAACGCCGCGTCACAGTTCGGGCGTCACGCTCAACGCGACAAATGTACATTCAGAGTTGACATGCAGTAAAAGATTTGGTATACTGTCGATAATTTCAAAGCCAACGCAAAGATGGAGAATATCCGCAGTGGACGGTGCAGAGAGCAGGCGGTCGGTGTGAGCCTGTACGGACGCGGCGAGGTTCCGCTCCGGAGCGGCAAATGATGAGTTTGACGGGTGCGCCCGATATTGCGCAATCAAGATGGCTTACGGCCAATTTGGGTGGCACCGCGAAATCTCGTCCCATGGGGACGGGATTTTTTTATTCGGCGGCATCGGTATCGGTCATAGGCAATCGGGGTGGTACCGCGAGAAGGAGAAGCTCGTCCCTGGAGACGTCTTCTCTTTTTTTGTATTCAGGAGGGCAAATGATGAAACGGGCGTACAATTTCAACGCGGGGCCGGCGGCACTGCCGGAGGAGGTATTGGCACAGGCGGCGGCCGAGATGACGGATTACCGCGGCACGGGAATGGGTGTGATGGAGCTCAGCCATCGCAGTGCGGAGTACGATGAGTTGCATGAGCGGGCGCGGGCGGATTTGCGCGAGCTGCTCGCCGTCCCCGACAATTACGAGGTCATGTTCGTACAGGGCGGTGCGAGCCATCAGTTCATGATGATCCCGGCCAATTTGGCGCAGGGGCGGCCGGTCGGCTATGCGGATACGGGCGTTTGGGCGACGAAGGCGATGCAGGAAGCGGGCCTTTACGGGATGACGTACAAAATCGCGGATGCGGCACCGGGCGGGTATCGGGATATTCCGATACTCGGCGCGCCCGAAGACGATACCGCCTATGTCCATATCACGACGAACAATACGATCTATGGGACACAGTATCGGGAGTGGCTGGCGGTCGGCGTCCCAGTCGTGGCGGATATGTCGAGTGATATCGCCGCGCGTCCGATTGATTGGACAAAAGTGGCGGCGGTATATGCCGGCACGCAGAAAAATCTCGGTCCGGCGGGGATGGCGGTCGTCATCATGGACCGCGAACTGATTCGCACGGCGAATGCGCGTCTGCCGAAGATCCTGCAGTATCGGACCTATGCGGACAACCGTTCGCTCTACAATACGCCGCCGTCCTATGCGATTTACATACTGGGACTGGTACTGGACTGGATCAAGCGGCAGGGCGGCGTGGCGGAGATGGCACGGCGCGCCGAGGAAAAATCCGCGCGGCTCTATGAAGTGATTGACCGCTATCCCGAAGTTTTTGTCGGGCATGCGGAGCGTGCGGCGCGGTCGCGGATGAATGTCACATTCACCCTGCGGGATCGGGACGCGGAAGCGGAGTTTATCGCGGCGGCCAAGCGGGAAGGGTTCGTCGGCGTCAAGGGACATCGCATGGTCGGCGGTCTTAGGGTATCGCTGTACAACGCGGTGCCGGCAGCGGCGGTCGAGGCGCTGGCACAGTGGATGACGGCCTATGCCGAGGCACGGCGGTAAGGAGGATATGATGGCGGAAAAGATATTGGTAGCGGACGGGGTATCGGCATGGGGCGTCGAAATCCTGCAGCAGGAATATGAAGTGGTGGAACGCCCCAAGCTGACCGCACAGGAGTTGCAGGACACCATCGGCGAGTATGTGGCGATTGTCGTGCGCAGTGCGACAAAACTGACGGCCGAGGTACTTGCCAAGGCGGATCAATTGCGGGTCATCGGTCGCGCGGGGGTCGGCGTGGACAATATCGACATCGCGGCCGCCACGAAACGCGGCATCGTCGTTCTCAATGCGCCGAACGGCAACACGAACGCGGCGACGGAACACGCCATGGCGCTGATGCTGGCCATGGCCCGGCGTATCCCCGAGGCGGACGCATCTCTGCGACAAGGCCGTTGGGAACGCTCGCATCTGGTCGGGTTCGAGCTCAAAGGCCGCACGCTCGGCGTGTTGGGATTGGGGCGCATCGGCTCGGGCGTCGCCTTGCGGGCGCAGGCATTCGGGATGGAAGTGACCGCGTACGATCCTTTCCTGACGGACGAACGCGCCGCCCAACTCGGCGTGCGCAAAGGCACACTGGAGGAAGTGCTGGGGGCGGCGGACATCCTGACGCTGCATTTGCCGCTGACGGAAGAAACGCGCAACTTGATTCGGCGCGAGACCATTGCACAAATGAAAGACGGCGTGCGCATCGTCAATGCGGCGCGCGGCGGTTGCATCAACATGGACGACCTGATCGCCGCACTGCGTGACGGCAAGGTCGCGGGGGCGGCGTTGGACGTATATCCGACAGAGCCGCTCGATGCGCACAGCGAACTGCTGACATTCCCGCAGGTCGTTTTGACGCCGCATCTCGGCGCCTCGACCGCGGAAGCGCAGGAAGGCGTCGCCGTCGATGTGGCGCGGGGAATTTTGCAGGCGTTGCGGGGCGAACGGGTCGCGGCCGCGCTCAATGTCGCGCCGATTGCGCCTGAACTGGTGCCGCTGCTCACTCCCTATTTCCCGTTGGCTATGGCACTGGGCAATTTGGCGGTCGGCTTGGCGCAGGCGCCGATTCGCCGCTTGACGGTCGAATACACGGGCGAGCTGGCTGCTCCCGATACGCGGGCGGTCACGACGACGGTCGTACAGGGATTGCTCAATCCGATTCTGCAGACGCAGGTCAATCAGGTCAATGCGGCGGCGCTGGCGGCGGAACGCGGCCTCGATGTCCGCGAAGTCAATACCGCCCGCACCGGCGAATACCACACGGCGTTGGCGGTGGAAATCGAAACGGCGGAGGGGACGCATCGGCTGGTCGGCGTACTCACCGACGGCGTGCCGTATGTCGTGGAGCTCGACGATTACGATATCCGTTTTGCGCCGCGCGGACAGCTGCTGCTCGTACCGCATGACGACTGCCCCGGCATGATCGGCAAAATCGGCACGGCACTGGGCACGGCAGGGGTCAATATACGCAGCATGCAGGTCGGCCAGACGGCCAAAGCGGGGAAAAACATCATGGCCATCGGTGTGGACCGCGCGGTCGATGCCGAATTGCGTCGCACGCTGGAAACCATCGCCGGCGTGGACAGTGTATCCGTGATCAGCGGGGAAGGGAGAGTCTGATGCTGCGGTTATGGTTGGGTCGGCACGGCGAGACCGAGTGGAATTTGGAAGGCCGCTATCAGGGACAGGTCGATACGGCCTTGTCCGCCCGCGGTCGCCGGCAGGGGGAAGCGCTCGCCCGTGCGTTGGACGATGCAGTGCTCGATGCGGTGATTGCAAGCCCCTTGTCGAGGGCGGTGGAGACGGCGGCGGGTGCGGCGCGGCGGCACGGACTTACGGTCGTGACCGATCCGCGCTGGACGGAAATCAATCACGGCGAGTGGGAAGGCATGTACAGCACGGATATCGCCCGCACGGACGGTGCGCGTCTCGAGGCGTGGCATCAGGCGCCCGAGACGGTGACCATGCCCGGCGGCGAGTCGTTGGCGGATGTGCGGGCACGGGTGGTCGACGCGCTTGCGGACGTGACGGTGCGCTATGACGGGCAGACGATACTGGTCGTGGCGCATGACGCGGT
>CABTYA010000002.1 GCA_902488965.1 uncultured Veillonellaceae bacterium | reverse complement strand
GAACGAGCCGCTCATATACGAGCGGCTCGTTTTGTATGTCGCGAACAATCCATGCCTATTTTGTATACAATATTTCTGTTATGTATACAGTATTATTCCTGTATACCTATTGTTCTGCGGGGCTTTCTCTGCGTACAATGTACCTACATGAACAAAAAGGAGAGATAGGATATGAAACAAATTGGGTTATCCGCCCAAATCGGGCTCGGTATGCTGGCGGGAATCGCCGTCGGTTGGGCGTTGCAGAGTTCGCCTGACATCGCCACGACATGGATCCAGCCGCTGGGGGCGCTGTTCCTGCGTCTGATCAAACTGATCATCGTACCGTTGGTACTGGCTTCCCTCGTCACCGGCGTCTGCGGCCTCGGTGATATCCGCCGCTTGGGATCGATCGGCGGTCGGACATTTATCTATTACTTCCTGACGACGGGCGTCGCCGTCACCATCGGCATCGTCTTGGCCAACTTGCTCGATGTCGGCGCGGGCTACGTCCTGGCGGCGGGATCGGCCGGCGAAGTGACAATCAAGGAAGCGCCGAGTATCGCCGAAGTCCTCTTGGGCATGATTCCGACGAACCCGATTCAATCGCTGGCGGAAGGCAATATGCTCCAGATCATCGTCTTTGCGATTTTGCTCGGCATGAGTATCCTCGCCGTCGGTGAATCCGCCCACACGGTCGAACTTTTCTTCCGCGGCGTAGCGGATATGATGTACACCATCACTGCTTGGATCATGCGTCTCGCCCCGATCGGCGTGTTCGGCCTGATCACCCCCGTCATCGCGACCAACGGCCCCGCCGTACTCCTGCCGCTGCTCAAACTGATCTCGATTGCGGCACTGGCAAGCCTGCTCCATCTCTTCGGTGTCTACGGCGCGATCGTTCGGCTGATGGCGGGTCTGAACCCGATTGAATTCATCCGCCGCGCGTTCCCCGCGATGGCCGTCGCCTTTACCACCTCGAGCTCGTCAGGGACGCTCCCCGTCAGCATCGGCGTCGCCAAGGACAACTTCGGCGTCGATAAATCCGTCGCCAGCTTCGTCCTGCCGCTCGGCGCTACCATCAACATGGACGGCACGGCGATTTATCAAGGCGTCTGCACCATCTTCATCGCCCAAGTCTTCGGTATCGACCTCACCGCGGGACAGCAGCTCATGGTCATCCTGACCGCCACGCTGGCCTCCATCGGTACGGCGGGCGTCCCCGGCGCGGGCATGATCATGCTGATGATGGTCCTGCAATCGACAGGATTGCCGCTCGAAGGCATTGCGCTCGTTGCCGGTGTCGACCGGATCCTCGACATGATCCGTACCTGCCTGAACGTCACAGGCGACATCAGCTGCGCAGTCGTCATCAACGCGGTCGAAGGAACGACAACCGAAGTACCGGCCGATGCCGTTACCCGCTAAGGTACGTTTCTATCCGATAAAGCAAAACGCGATCGCATGATCGCGTTTTTTTGTTACTGCGGGCACGGTCGTATTCCGTGTAGTCCCTATCGATCATCCGAACAATCGTCAATTTTCAGCCTTTTTTGACAAATATCGAAAAATGTTGTACAGTAAAAGTGAAAGATCTCGATTCGCTGCTTCGGCAGCTTTATAACCCAAAGAGGTGTTTTCTATGAAATTCAACATGTTAGCAGCAGGATTACTCGTCGGCGCGCTTTTCGCGCAAGGAACAGTTACCGCCGCAGCGGCCCATGACAATGACGCCGCCGCACGGGCCGCTCTCTACGATCAACAGACCGCAGCGCATATGGCCCGCGTACACGCCGGCACCGAACATCAGGTCATTCCGGAAGAACTGAAGACCTATCATCATGTCCTCAAGGACTTGAAAGGTAAACAGGCGACCACGCAGGCATGGATTGCGGCCAGCGATGTCAAATCCTACTATCTCGCGCTCAACCAGGTCGTAGCGGCGTATCCGCAACCGGCCGTCGACCAGTATCGTCTGACGGTGCGCGAAGTACCGACATCGTACTATGTCCGTGACGTATTGATCCCCGCCCGCAAAGATGCGAATCTCTCCGTGGACGGCTATCAAAACTATGCGTACTCGATGACGACCTACCAGATTGAAGTCGTTCGTCCGGACGGTGCGCAACGGCAGGTATTGGAACCGAAATGGTCCCGCGCCCAGTCGCAGTATCGTGTAGCGAAACTCTCGCAGAAAGACTACACCGCCGATCACCAACTGCTCGGCGAACAGAATTGGAATCATGAATTAACCGTCGCCGAACCGGGCAGCGATGCACACACACTGGCTGTCGGCGTCGATCGGCATATGTATCGTTTCCGCCCGGCGGGACGCTGATAGAAAGGAAGATTGTGAGTGAACCCAACGTACAAGACCTATTCCCAGCTATTCAAAGCATTGAGTGACGAAACGCGATTGCGCATCATTGACATGCTCTCTTGCAGCGAGCTGTCCGCTTGTGACCTGTTGCAAAGCTTTTCGCTCTCCCAATCTACCTTGAGCTACCATATGAAGATTTTGGTAGAAGCGGGTCTCGTACATGCCCGGCGAGACGGCTTGTGGATGCGATACTCCATCAATGAAGCATGCTTTGCCGAGATTTTGGAATTTTTGCCGCAGCTCTACCAAGTCAAAGACGAATGTGTCTGCCGGCAAATCAAGTATTGCAAAGAAGACGGTTGCTGCGAAATGTAACCTTCTCCCGATCCCCGTACGGTGAGCAGCCGTGCGGGGATTTTGCATGCCCGCAACTCTTCCGCTGAGAATACACCTCCCCTTCGTTGCCAATTATGCAAGCACAAACAAAAGACAGGACAGAGGATAATTAAATACGATATAATATAACTATATTGTATGAGAATCGGCAGCAGCGATCTCAACTCGTGAAGGAGTGATGTGTATGAATCTGTTATTGGCATTACTGGTTACCGTCTGGGTAGGGTATTTCATTCTCAAACGGTACAAACCGCAGACGATCCTGTTTATCGGCGGGATGGTACTGATGTTAGCTTCGGTGCTGCTCGGCTACGGGCATATTTATTCACCGGAAAAAAGTACGGGATTTTTGTTGTTTGACGTCTTTGAATTTATCCGTGAAACGCTGTCGAGCCGCGCGGGCAAGTTGGGGCTGAATATCATGGCGGTCGCAGGGTTTGCGCGCTACATGGACCATATCGGCGCCAGCCGCGCCTTGGTCAATCTGACCATTCAGCCGCTGCTCAAACTCAAATCGCCGTACCTCGTCATGAGCTTTTGCTGGGCGCTCGGGATGCTGCTGGGTCTGGCGATCAACAGTGCTTCGGGGCTGGCCATGCTGCTCATGGTCACGATGTTCCCGATCCTCGTCGCACTCGGCGTCAGCCGGCTGTCGGCGACGGCGGCGATTGCAACGACGCTGTGTCTGGACTGGAGCCCGAGCGATACGGGGACAATCTTTGCCGCCGAACTCGCCGGCATCGATCCCGTCATCTACTGGCACGACTACCAGGTCCCGATCGCGCTGTGCGTGTTCCCGGTCGTCGGTATTTTGCATTATTTTACCCAAAAATACATGGACAAACGTGACGGCCACGTCGTCCGTCCGCTCGACGATCATCACAGTGTCGAAGTCAATACGGATAATGTCGCGTTGGATAATTCCCATCCGCCGCTGATTTTTGCGATTTTGCCGCTGATTCCGCTGGCGCTGATTTTGGTATTCAGCCCGCTGATGATCGAATCCATCGGCATGGATATCATCAAAGCGATGCTCATCGGTACGTCCGTCGGGATGATCGCCCAGTATATCCGCACCCGCAACGCCAAGCAGGTCTGTGAAGATCTCGGCGTCTTCTTCGACGGGATGGGGCGGCAGATGGCGCAAGTCGTTACCCTCATCGTTGCCGGTGAAACGTTTGCCAAAGGCCTCATGGTCAGCGGCACCATCGACCAGCTGATCGCGAGTACCCACTCGGGCGGCTTCGGCGCCATCGGGCTGACGCTCACGATGACACTCATCATCGGCGTCTGTGCGGTCGTCATGGGCTCGGGCAATGCGCCGTTCTTCGCCTTTGCCAATCTGGTGCCCGACATCGCCGCCAAAACCGGCATGGCAGCCGTCCTCATGGTACTGCCGATGCACTTTATCGCCAGCTCCGCGCGTGCGATTTCGCCGATTACGGCGGTCATCATCGTCGCCAGCGGCATGGCGGGGATCTCCTCGTTTGACTTGGTCAAACGGACGGCCATCCCGATGATCGGTTCGTGTCTGACCGTCATCATCATGAACTTTGTCCTGTTCCTGTGATGCCCTCGGCATCCTATCCGATTACAGCAACGCCTCGCATCTGCGGGGCGTTTTTGTATGCACGCATATCGGCGCCGAGCCGTCACGAATAACCCCACGGACACCGCGCCCTCCGTTCCGACCCGACCATTGACCGCCGCCCGTCCCCGCCTCGGCAGCGCCCGCCGACAGAAACGGCGCCCCCGTCGGATTCCGTTTACTTGCCGCCGAACGCCCGCCCTGCGGTATATCCGCGCGATTTTCCGACGCCGCGGGCACAGATTCGCCCTGCCGCGCGTATTTTCGCCTCCGTATACATAGTCCAATATTGTTCCGTTTATAGCGCATCGTTTATCACATTGCGTTATTTGTGGTATACTGTATATGCCAATACCCGGCCGGATCGGCATCGCGGTATTGATTTTTATTCATGGAAAGGGAGGAATTTATGATTGAATTTTCGCACATTACGAAACGTTACAAAGACACGCATGTCCTCCACGACATCTCACTGACTGTCTGTGACGGCGAGACCGTCTGTCTGGTCGGTGAATCGGGGAGCGGCAAAACAACACTGCTCAAAATGATCAACCGGCTGATTGATCCGACCTCGGGCAAGATTCTGATCGACGGGGCGGACATCGCCGATGAAGATATTCTCACCTTGCGGCGCAATATCGGCTACGTCATCCAACAGACGGGGCTGTTTCCGCATATGACGATTGAGGAAAATATCGGCCTGATTCCCGAAGTGACGGGCCAAAACGCCGACGAGATTCTCGCTCGGACACGAGAACTGCTGGATATGGTCGGGCTCGACCCGCATATTTACATGGGACGCTACCCCGCCGAACTTTCCGGCGGGCAGCAGCAGCGCGTCGGGGTGGCACGCGCGTTTGCGTGCAATCCGGATATCATCCTGATGGACGAGCCCTTTTCCGCGCTCGACCCGCTCACCCGCGCCTCGCTTCAGGACGAAATCATTCAGATTCAGTCCGAAGTGAAAAAAACCATCGTCTTCGTCACGCACGACATGGACGAAGCGGTGCGACTGGGCGACCGCATCTGTATCATCGACAAAGGGCATATTTTACAATACGACACGCCCGAACAGCTGATGAAAGCGCCGAGCAATGAATTTGTCGCCCAATTTATCGGGACGAACCGGATTTGGAGTTCGCCGGATCTCATTCGCGCCGAGGACATCATGCTTCGCGACGTCGAGACCTGTGTCCCGCAGCTGAGCGTTATCCGCGCATTGGAAAAAATGCGCCACGCGCATGTCAACGGCCTGCTCGTCATCGAACGCGGCACGCATCGTCTGCTCGGCATGGTGACGGCCCGCTCACTGCAGAGCGTCCCCGACCGCCATGCGCCGGTCAGCCAATATATGCAGACGGATCTGGAGACGATTCACCCGCGCCAGAGCATGGTCGAAATGCTCCCGGTCATCAATCAGGACCGCGTCGCGCTGGTTCCCGTCGTCGATGAAAGCGGCCGCCTGTGCGGTCTGATCACCGAATCGAGCCTCGTCACGACCCTCTCGCAACCGTACCTCGCGGATGAGGAGGTGCCCGTATGAGCGTATTACTCTATTTACAAGAACACTACACGGACGTACTCGCCCTCCTGTGGGAACATATCGAACTCACGGGCGTGGCCGTCCTGCTCGCCGTACTCATCGGCGTTCCGCTCGGCATCCTGATCACCTATCGCCGCAGCTGGCAGGCCCCCGTACTGAACGGCGCCAACCTCATGCAGGCGATTCCGAGTTTGGCGCTGCTGGGCTTTGCCATTCCGTTCTTCGGCATCGGTAAAGTCCCCGCCGTGCTCGTCGTAATCGTGTACTCGCTGTTGCCGATTGTCAAGAACACCTACACGGGACTGGCGCAGATTGACCCGAACACGCGCGAAGCCGCGCGCGGCATCGGTCTCTCCCGCTGGCAGATTTTGCGCAAAGTCGAACTGCCGCTGGCGCTCCCCGTCATCATGGCAGGGGTGCGTATCAGTGCCGTTACCGCCGTCGGACTGATGACGATTGCGGCCTTTATCGGTGCGGGCGGTCTCGGTGACCTCGTCTTTGCGGGGATCCGTACCGTCGACACTGTGAAAATCCTCGCCGGCGCGATTCCGGCCTGCCTGCTCGCGCTCGCCGTCGATTACCTCTTGGGCCTCGTCGAGACCCTCACCACGCCGTTGGCCGCGCAACTCAACGCCAAGCAGGACCGCAGCCGCGTAACCGGCAAACGCCGCCGCGCCAAACGCATCCTCTCGGGGGCGCTCATCCTCGCCCTGCTCGCCGGCGGTACCTCGGCCTATCGCCAATGGCAGACGGAAGACGCCGACATCGTCGTCGGCTCCAAAGACTTCACCGAAAATATCGTCGCCGCGCATCTCATGAGCGACATCATCGAAGCACGCACGGGACTTACCGTCGACCGCCGCATCAACCTCGGCGGCACGCAGGTCGCCTATGAAGCCCTCAAAAGCGGGCAAATCGACCTCTACCTCGACTACACCGGCACGGTCTACATCAACCTCTTGAACAACGAACCGACCCGCGACCTCGAGGCGATGTACAACATCACCCGCGACCAGCTCAAACAGCGCTACGACATCGATATCCTCACCCCCTATCGCTTTAACAACACCTACAGCATCGGTGTCATGCCCGACTACGCCGCCGCCCACGGTCTGGAGACGATCAGCGACCTCAAACGCGTCCAAAGCGACATCCGCGGTGCGACCACGTTTGAATTCCAAAACCGCCCCGACGGCATCAGCGGCATGCTCGCCTACTACGGGCTGAATATTGACGACATCGTCGGCATCGACGGCTCGCCGCGCTACACCGCACTGGCCAGCGGCAACGTCCAGTTCATCGACGCCGCTGCCACCGACGGACTCATTCGCAAATTTGACGTCAAACTCCTCGCCGACGACCGCGACTACTTCCCGCCCTACTACGCGGTCCCCATGCTCCGCGGTGAAACCGCCCAAACACATCCGGAAGTCGTTCGGGCACTGGCCGAACTGGAACCCTACCTCACCGACGAAGTCATGCAAGAACTCAACTATCGCGTCGACGAAGGCAAAGAACCCCCCGCCAAAGTCGCCCGCGACTACCTCCGCTCCTGCGGCCTCATCAAGTGACGGAAGGCATAGCAAAAGGCGTATACAGCTACAGCTGTATACGCCTTTTCTGTTGGCATGACAACGCCCAAATTTTGATTTTTCCCGCCCTCACTCTGCCGTTTTACCCGGGTAGGCGCTCTCGAAACGCTCGAGCAGTGTCCGCAGGCGGGTGTCGAGGTAGGCGGTCGCGCGGGTGCGGAGGGCGGCGGGTACGCCGAAGGCGGCTTCCGCGACGGCGCCCGTGATGGCGGCAAGCGTGTCGCTGTCGCCGCCGATGGAGATTGCTCCGCGGATCGCGTCTGTAAAGTCCGTCGCCGCAAAGGCCGCTTTGAGTGCTTGCGGCACGGTGTCTTGGCAAGTTTCGTTAAACTGATAGTCCGCGCGAATCTCGTCCAGCGTGAAATTCATATCGTAATAATGCTCGTGGATCGTGCGTTCGATTTCCGCGAGCGGTGTCCCTGTCCGTGCGAGATAGGTTGCCATCGCCGTCGCCTCGGCGCCTTTGAGCCCCTCGGGGTGATTATGCGTGACCGCCGTGACGGCGTGCGAGAGCGTGCGCACCTCCTCGACGGACGTTGCGACATACGCCACCCCGGCGACGCGCATGGCGGCACCGTTGCCGTAGCTGTCATAGGGCACGGGGTCGTCTGCCCACATCCATTGGGCAAACATGCCCCCGTAACCGCAGTCGGGATAGTGCCGGCCGATCCGCTGCATCGACGCCACCGCCTGCGCGGAGAGATCCTCGCCGCCGCGCGCCGCAAGCAGTGCATCACCGATCGCCAGCGTCATCACGCTGTCGTCCGTAAAAAAGCATTCGTCCGTAAAAAAAGTAAAGTCCTTCGTCTTGATATTGTCCCATTCAAACCGCGACCCGACAATATCCCCGATAATCGCACCAATCATGTCCCCGCCTCCTTTGTTTTTGCGTCTGTTACCTGTATTATACCGTATCGCCGGCCATCTTGGGCGAACGAACAACGCACCGCCGCAGCGGTGCGTTGTAATGATCCCGTCATCCGATTTTTTTGCTCCTGACACTTTCCTGCTCATACAGAGCGGGCGGGGAAACAGCCGCGAGCAGCAAACGCACTGAAGTCGGGCATCCGCTCAGACGGCGTCCGCGGGGAGGCTGCGGCGGACGAGGAGCGCGACGGCGAAGAACATGAGCGCCGTCGACCAAAATACCGCGCTCATGCCCAGCGTGACAGCGAGCGCGCCCGAGACGAACGGGCCCGAGACGTTGCCCATGAGCGCCGTGCCCGAGGTCACGCCGAAGGCGATGCCGCGTTTGTCGGCGGGAACGTTGTCGGCAATGACGGTATTGACGCTGGGCATGAGCATCCCGATACAAAATCCCGTCACACCGCGCAGTACGCCGAATATCCACACATTCGGCGCAAAATATTGCAGGATAAAGCAGATCCCCGTCAAAAACGCCCCGATGCACAGGATATGCCGATGCGAAAACCACTGCACGACGCGGCCCGCGTTAAACGAGCTGACGGCGCTGGCCACGCCGCCGATGGCGATGATCGTGCCCGAGATCGTCGCCAGTGCCGCTTCGGCCTCGGTGAGCCCTTTGAGGTAGAGCGGGATAATCGGCCCCATGCCCGTCAGACCGAACTGGACGAGAAATTGGACGATCATCATCGCGCGTACGAGCGGAATGGAAACGAAAAGTCGCAAATTCGCCCACATCGATTCTTTGGGCGCGTGCGGGCGCGGCACGGCTTGCGGACGGACGAAAAGCGCCGTACACACAAGCGCGGCGAGTGCAAAGAACGCAAAGACGAGAAAGGTATTGCGGTAGCCGAAGATGTCCGCCGCCGCCCCGCCGATGAGCGGACCGAGCGTGCCGCCGAGGACGATGCCGGTCTGGTAGATCCCGAGGGCGTGCGTTGCGTATTCGCGCGGCGTCTCGACGACGACCATCGCCAATCCCGCCGCGATGAATCCGCCCGCACAGCCCTGCAACGCCCGCAGGACGAGCAGTTCAAACGGCGAGCGCACCCACGCCATCGCCGCCATGATCATCGTGAGCGAGCCCAAAATGATCAACAGCACGCTTTTGTGGCCGTGGCGGTCGCCGTAGGCTCCCCAGTAGGGATTGGCGACGGCGGCGGTCAGACTGGTGACTGCGGTCACCATCCCCGCCCACAGGCTGGCACGGCCGATATCGTGCACGCCGAGTTCGTGAATAAAAAGCGGCACGAACGAAATCAATCCGAGTATCGCCGAGCCTGCCAAAATCTGTATAAAAACAAGCCAATATAAGTTGCTTCGCCATCGTTGTCCTGCCATGCGCATTCCTCCGTTTTTACCAATAAAAGCAGCGGCCTCATAGCCGCTGTATCGTTACCGATCGTTTGATTGTCTTGATTATATCATATCGCCCCGCCCCCGGCGAATCGTCAGGGACGGCAAAGCCTTGCGGGGCGTGTCCCGTCCGCTTTTCCGCGCGTCAGTCCTTGCGCTCTTCCTGCGCGGCGAGGTAGGCGATGATCCCCTGCGCCGTCTTTTTCGCCTCCCGCATGGCGAGCACCACCGTCGCGGGACGATGGACGATATCGCCCGCGGAAAACACGCCCTCCTGCGTCGTCATCCCGTAGTACGGCGCGGACACGACACGGATATAGCCCGCATCGTCGCGTGCGACGTCCGCCAGTGCCGAACGCATCCACGTCCCGGGGACATGCCCGACCGCAATGATGACGCGATTCACCGCCAGCGTCCCTTCACGGCCCGTCGGCGTCATCTCGCCGACATCGTTGATCTCCTGCTCCGCATAGCGAAATCCTTCGACCGCGCCCTTCCCGAACGCCGCCACCGGTGCGGATAAAAAGCGAAACGCGACGCCTTCCTGCCGGGCTTCTTCATATTCCGAGGGCAGACAGGACATAAACTCCTCCGTCCGCCGATAGACGACCGTCACCTCGGCCGCCCCCAGCCGCACCGCCGTCCGTGCCGCATCGATTGCGACATTGCCCGCGCCGATGACCGCCACCCGGTCGCCGCGTCCGACCGGCAGTTCCGCTCCTTCCGCCGCACCGTCGGCATAACGGCGCACCGCCCGCAGAAAATCCATCGCCTGCATGACGCCGTCCAGTTCATCGCCGATAAGCGGCAAATCCCGCGGCTGATCCGTCCCGATGCCGAGAAAAATCGCCGCATAGCCGTCCTCGGTAAGGTCGTCCGTGGAGAAATCCCGTCCCAGCTCCATGCCCGTGAGAAAGCGCACTCCCATCGACCGCAAGCGCTCGACCTCGAAACGCACGACCGATTTGTGCAAGCGAAAATCGGGGATTCCGTACAGGAGTACCCCGCCCGGCTCGGCCTCGGCTTCGTACACGTCGACGGCATAGCCCGCCGTGCGCAAGTCGTTCGCGACGGTCAGCCCCGCCGGCCCCGAACCGATGACCGCGATTTTTTGTTTTTTACGCGGCAAGCGACGCGGCTGTGTCAATCCCAGCGAATGCGCCGCGTCGCCGATAATACTCTCGATCAGCCCGATCCGCACCGGCTGTCCGCGCCGATTGAGGATACAATGCCCCTCGCACTGATTTTCATGCGGACACACCCGCCCGCAGACCGCCGGCAAATTGCTCCGCTCGCTGATGATCGCGATCGCCGCGCCGATATTGCCCGCCGCCATTTCGCGAACAAACGAAGGAATCTCGTTGCCGATCGGGCACCCCGTCCGACACGTCGGCCGCGGACACTGCATGCAGCGCTTCGCCTCCGTGATCGCCCGCTGCAAATCCTCCATCGTTACCTGTACCCGATCCGACTCCGGTACATGCCCCATCCGTTCCATATGCCACCCCGATACCG
Source organism: uncultured Veillonellaceae bacterium (assembly GCA_902488965.1). Classification (GTDB taxonomy): domain Bacteria; phylum Bacillota; class Negativicutes; order Veillonellales; family Negativicoccaceae; genus CAMCNU01. The sequence goes on along the minus strand of CABTYA010000002.1, from coordinate 23,612 downwards.
TGCGCCGCCCGTAAAGGCGTGCATGTGATTGTCTTTATTTTAGCATATACGCCCGTATATTTGCATCTTTTTCATCATTTCCCGCCTTCTTGCAGGGAGTTTTCCCCACGCAAAAACGCCCCGCCGTAGCGGAGCGTTTGTTGGTAGTGGTGCGCCCAAGATGATTCGAACATCCGACACGCGGTTTAGGAAACCGCTGCTCTATCCCCTGAGCTATGGGCGCATGACGCCGCCGCCCGACAGGCGGCGGAATACAAATCGGGACGGGCGCAATGAGCGCCGCGCCGCCGTATCAGACGTTGAAACGGAAATAGGTCACGTCGCCGTCCTGCATGACGTAATCCTTGCCTTCCAGACGAAGAAGTCCCATTTCACGGGCTTTGGCCATCGATCCCGCCCGCACGAGGTCGTCGTACGACACAATCTCCGCCCGGATAAATCCGCGCTCGATATCGGTGTGGATTTTGCCCGCCGCCTGCGGCGCTTTCGTCCCGCGGACGATGGTCCAGGCGCGGGTCTCCATCTCGCCCGCCGTAAAGAAATTGATCAATCCGAGCAGCGAATACGCCGCTTTGATCAGTCGGTCGAGGCCGGGTTCGTCCTCGCCGAGATCGGCCAAAAACGCCGCCGCTTCATCCGGTTCGAGTTCGGCGATTTCCGCCTCGATCGCCGCCGAAACGGGCACCCAGCCCGCCCCTTCCCGCGCAGCCAGATCCGCCACCGCTTGGACGTGCGGATTGGCCAGCGGATCGGCGATTTCGTCTTCGCCGACGTTGGCGACATAGAGCACCGGCTTGCGGGTGAGCAGATTAAGCTCGGCCAGCCACGCTTCTTCGTCTTCATCGAGGTCCGCCAACCGTGCGGGTTTCGCCTCTTCGAGGAGCGGCCGGACTTTATCCAGTACCGCCAATTCCGCTTTGGCATCGGCGTTACCGCTCTTGGCGACTTTCTCAATCCGTTGCCGCCGTTTGTCCACCGCATCGAGATCGGCCAGACACAGTTCCGTCATGATGATCTCGATATCGCGCAGCGGATCGACCGAGCCCGCCACGTGGGTGACATTTTCATCTTCAAAACACCGCACGACCTGTGCGATGGCATCGGTCTCGCGGATATGCGCCAAGAATTGATTGCCCAGGCCTTCGCCCTTGGACGCGCCCGCCACCAGTCCCGCAATATCGACAAAACGGATCACCGCCGAAATCTGCTGTTTCGGCTGAAACATCTCCGTCAGATGCGCCAACCGTGCATCCGGCACGGGGGCGACGCCGACATTCGGCTCAATCGTACAAAACGGGTAGTTCGCCGCTTCCGCGCCCGCTTTGGTGATGGCATTAAACAATGTGCTTTTGCCGACATTCGGAAGTCCGACGATGCCGACTTGTAGGTTCGTACTCATCCCTATTCTCCTTTATCCGTGCGGATCACTCCGCTGATATCGACGCGCACGTGCGCCGCACCGGCCGGCCCGAACGCCGCGCCGTCATGCAAGACCGCCGCGGGATACGCCGCCGCCAGCACCGCCGCGCTGCGTTGATCCGTCCAAATCACGGGAATCTCCCGCGCGCCCCAGTACTCACTGCCAAGTGTGTCGAGCAGGGCCCGCACATCCGCCGTGAGACGCTGCCATGCGCATCGGCGCGCGGCCCATTCTTCCTCGCCGCGCTCACTGTACCGCGCGACCAGTCCCGCCGCCAAGAGCGGCGAAAGCTCCGGCTCTACGAGGTAATGACCGAGCGCCTCGGCCATCGGGACATCGCGCAACGTGCCGAGGTCGGCCTGCCAGGCGGCCGGCACGATACTGTACACCGCGCCCGCCAAACCGCAAGACGCCGCCGACACCGTCTCCAAGACGCAGGTCGCCGCCCCTTCGGTCGCCAGCAGCGTCGCCGGAGCACTCGTCACGAACGCCCCCGCCGTCGCGTCATGGAGGATCGTCATCCCCGTCTGCTGCGCATACCGCACCCACTGCAGCTGCTCGCGTGCGCTCATCGCGACGCCCGTCACTCCTTGCGCCGCCGCCAGCTGCGCCAATTGCGGCTCATGGATTGGCAGCGGCACGCGAAATCCCGCCTCGTCAAACTCGCTGAGGTATTCGACGCCGCGGTAAAAGCCCTGATCGATATCCGCACCGCGGCCGTCACCGATATGCACGCCCAGCTCGTACAATCCGCCCGGATCCATCACGGCGACGATATTATCCGCAGACGCCGCTGCCGCCAGCCGCGCCGCATCGATACCGAGCCGTACGTCCGTCGGTGCGATCCGCGCCCCGTAGCGACCGTACGCCGCGGCGATGGCCTCGCGGACCTCGTCCGCCGACGGAGCGGCCGCCCCGTCCAGCACCGCCGCCATCGCCTTGCGCATCACCGGCAGCAGCGAACTCGCCCAGCTCGGACGCAGCGTCTGCGCCTGCGCCGCAATCCGCCGCAAGGTCAATTTCGTTTTCACTTCGTCACTCCTTAGTTCCTGCTATATCTATTTATTATAACACGCTTTGCCCGCGACTCGCAGTCCCTGTACGCATCGCCGATTTTATCAATTTTATGAATATTTCCGCCATCATTTCTCTCGGATTATGCTATCATAAAGAAGAATAATTCCACGGAGGAAGGCCTATGAACGAACTGATCCACATTCTGTTATTCAATATGTTCCCGCTGATCGGGCTGGCCGCGGCGGGGTATTGGCTCGACGCCAAATTCAAAATCGACATCAAGACCCTGACGACGATCGTTTTTTATATCGTCCTGCCGGGACTGATTTTTCTCAACGTCTACCAAATGCCCTTTGCCATGAGCAGTCTCAGCATCCTCGGCGCGGGGCTGGCCCTGCTCTTGCTGCACGGCATCCTCGCCGAAATCATCGCCCGTTGGCGCGGCTACGACGCGGGGCAGCGCGAAAGTTTCCGCGTGATGACGATGTTTACCAACTGCGGCAATATCGGCCTGTCGATGGTCACGCTGATTTACAGCCAGCCGCCGTTTATCAACGGCTATGAAAAACCGTACTACACGACCGCCATGGCGGCCATCACCATCCTGCTCATCATGACGAACGTCCTGCTCAACACGCTGGGGCTCTATCTCTCCGGCCGCGGCCGGCTGACCACGCGCGACGCCCTGCGAATGATCGAGCACATGCCGACGGTTTACGTCGTCCTTGCGGCGATTGCCGTCAAATACTTCGCGATCCCCGTCCATACCTGGTTCGTTTGGCAAATCGTCGAACGCATCGCCGTGACGTTGCCGCTCTTTGCCATGCTGATCCTCGGCATCCAGCTGCACCGCACCACCATCTACTGGTTCAATCCCGACGTCTGGCTCGCCGTCCTCACACGGCTGGTCATCGGGCCGCTGCTCGCCCTCGGCGTCATTTACGCCTACGGCGGATTTTCCCCGATTGCCTCGCAAGTGCTCTTGATCTTCTCCGCCGTCCCTTGCGCGGTCAACTCCGTGCTCTTTGCGGTCGAATTCAAAAACTACCCCGGCTACACGACGCAGACCGTCATGTCGAGTTTCATCGTCGGCTCCGTCACGCTCACCGCCGTCATCTACCTCGCCCGCATCCTCTTTCCCGTACCGATGTGGTAACCGGCGTCAATGCCGCCCTCCTTTCGCTACGCCCCCGCCACCGTATCTCGCACACAAAAACGCCGCCCGCGGGCGGCGTTTTTACTTGACTTTATTTTTTCTTGTTCTTTTTCGCTTTCTTTTTATTCTTTTTGGCTTTTTTCTCTTTCTTCTTGTCTTTCTTTTTTTCGTTTTTCTTCGCTACTCCGTGGTGGTCGGCACAGCAGTCGCAGTCGCAATCACAGTCGCCGTCCCCATCGTGATGATCGGCGCAGCAGTCACATTCACAGTCGCAATCATCACCGTCGTCTTCGTCTTCATCGATATCTTCGGCATCATCGTCTTCGTCCTCGATATCGCTGTCATCCCCGTATTCATGCAGGAATGTATCGGTCGGCAGCTCTTCGAATTCTTCGTCCTCATCGTCGTACATATCCCCGTACAACTCTTCCTGGAGTTGGTCGTAAAGCTGGATGATTTCATCGACACGATCACCCAATTCGCGATAGCGTTCCATCCGCAGCCGGATCTGTTCCTGCGCAAATTCATACGCCTGTACGGTTTCTTCGCCGGCCCCTTCGGCCGATTCCTGTTCCGCACGCAAATCGTCGAGCATATCCTGCCCGTCGAGCAATTCAACGCAAATCTCATGCAATAATTCACTGATGGTCAAGCTGTACGTATCAATCGGCAACGGTTGTCTCATCATATCCTCCTTCGGGTAACTATAATAGCCTCTATGTACATTATTCTCTCTTGTGCGGCGGTTTCCTTTTTTCTGTTATTCCCGTCGGTTATGCTATACTGGAGTTACTGTAATATGTACATAAAGAAAGAGGAGAGTGGATATGGATAGCGATCACCCCGGATGGCAGTTGCTGTTTTTATTCTTATTGATTATCGCCAACGGCGTTTTTTCCGCAACGGAAATCGCCGTTGTCAGTGCCAAAAAGTTGCGGCTGCAGCGCGAAGCGGAGAAAGGCTCCACCGCCGCCCGAGCCGCGCTTGAGATTGCCCGCAACCCGAACCGCCTGTTTTCGACCATTCAGATCGGCATCACCGCCATCGGCGTCGTCACGGGGATGGTCGGTGCCTCGACGTTGGCTGCGCCTTTGGCGGAGCAGATTGCGCGCATTTCCGCGCTCGCCCCGTATGCCCAGGCGCTGAGTCTGGTCATCATCATGACGGGAGTGACCTATTTCACGCTGATTTTGGGTGAGCTCGTCCCGAAACGGATCGCGATCAATGCGCCCGAAGCCGTCACGATGGCGGTCGCTCGGCCGATGTCGCTGTTTGCCAAAATCAACACCCCGATCATTTGGTTTATGTCGGCCTCGACGGGGCTGGTCCTGCGGATCTTGGGGATTCGGATTGTCGACGAACAGCCCGTGAGCGAAGAGGAGATCCGGTTTTTACTGCGCCAGGGCGCACAGCTCGGGACCTTCGACGCCAAAGAACCCGAGCTTATCGATCGGATTTTCCGGCTCAATGACATTCCCGCGGAAAATATCATGACGGCGCGGCCGCAATTATTGTGGCTTGACCTCGCCGATGAGGAGGCCGCCCTCGAACAGCTGATCCTGACGACACGGCACACGCGGCTGCCTGTCGGGAACGAGTCGCTCGACGATTTTCGCGGACTGGTCCGCATGCAGGATTTGCTCACCGATCGGCTGCGCTATCCGCAGCGGTCGTGGCACGAGCTGATTCGTCGCCGCACGGAAACGCCGCTGTACATTCCCGAAACGCTCACCCTCGACAAAACGCTCGAGCTTTTCCGCGTCCACAGCGCCCACGAAGCGATTATCCTTGATGAATACGGCGCGCCGGAGGGATTGATCACGCTCAACGACATCATGGAAGAAATCATCGGGACGATCCCCGCCAGTGTCCATGAACGGCTGGCGGAGCGCAATCGGATCATCCGCCGCTCGGCGGACTCGTGGCTGATTGACGGCCTGCTGCCGATTGAAGACTTCAAACATTTCTTCCATATCCGCACCCTGCTCCCCAAAGAAGGCGAGGACTATTACAAGACCCTCGGCGGATTCATGATCTTCCTGTGCGGCTACCTGCCGAAAGAAACGGATACGATCGCCTACGGCGAATTTACCTTTGAAGTGGTCGACACGGACAACTTCCGCATCGACAAAGTCCTCGTCAAACGACAGCCGCCGGCGCCCGCCGCACCGACTGCCGAAGAGGAATGATTGCCAAATCGGCGCGGCTCTTCTATAATGAAGCTAAGGATACGGCGGCGGTCGTTCATATATATGTCATTTCAATTTTCGACGGTGTTGTTAATTGCGGTGATTCATGTAGTGAAACTCATTTCCGGCAGCGGTCGTATCCGTACTAAAAAAGACTTCCTTGCGGAAGTCTTTTTTGATGTCCGAGCAGCGGCGCTCAGGCCGCATCGGATTCTTCAGCTTTGTAGACCCAGGCATAGAGCGCGGGTAAAAAGACCAATGTCAGCATGGTCGCGACCAGCAGGCCGCCCGCCAGTGCAAACGCCATCGGCGCCCAGAAATACGAGCGCATCAGCGGAATCATCGCCAATACCGCCGCCATCGCCGTCAGCATAATCGGGCGAAAACGCAGCAACGTCGAGTCGATGACCGCATTCCATACCGTTTCTCCGGCCGCGCGGTGTTTTTCTATTTGGTCGATCAGGATAATCGAGTTGCGGATCAGCATTCCGCCGAGCGAGATGATGCCGAGCACGGCGACGAAGCCGAGGGGGTAACGCGTCACCTGCAGCGCGATAATCGCCCCGATAAGCCCGAGCGGTGCGGTCAGTGCCGCCATCACCATCAGCCGCAGTCGTTTCAGTTGGAACATCAGTAGCGCCATAATCACGAATATCATGATCGGCATGACTTTGGTGATTGACTCCATCGAAAGATGACTCCGCTCCGTCGTACCGTCATAAGCAAGCGCATATCCCGGCGGAAGCGACTCACGGAACGCCCGCAACTCATTTTCATACAATCCTTCCGTGACGGAGTCGCCCGGCACGTCGCCGATCGTATCCGCCTGCAAGGTAATGCACGGTACCAGATTCCGCCGCCAAATGGTGGCATTTTCGTTGACCATGGTCAGCGTCGCAATCTGTCCGAGCGGGACATAACGGCCGTTGCCGATATGTATCGGCAGCTGTTCGAGCCCGCTCAAGCGTTCGGCGCCGATATCGGGCAATCGGAATACCACCGGTACGAGCCGGTCGTCTTCCGTCGCCTGCGCGATTTCGACCCCCGAGAGTTTGGCGTAGAGGTCGGCGGCCACGGCATAGTTGTCAATTCCGAGGCGACGGACGCTGTCTTGCTGGATATCCACCCGTACACTCGGCATTTCCTGCGGCCAATTCATTTCCGCCCGACTGATTTGCGGCGAGGAACGGATGATCTCCGTCGCCTCGCGGGCCAAACTCGTCAATGTCGGGATATCCGGTCCCGTCAGGCGCATCATCACGGGATACGCCGCCGGCGGACCGACCTGGATCAGGCGGACATTGACCCGCAAATCGGGAAATTCGTCCTGCAAAATCCGTTCCAAATCCTGATGTACCGCCACCCGCGTTTCGGCATCGGTCGCCGTAATGATGAGCTGCGCGTAGTTGTCTTTCGGCGGCGACGGCAGAAACGGCAGGATAAACCGCGGCGAACTCTGCCCGACATAGGACACGATCGAGGTCACCCGATCATCCTCCGCAAAATGCGATTCCAAACGTTTGAGTTCGCGCTCCGTCGCCTGAATGGACGCCCCCAGCGGAAGTTCCGTCTCGACGATGAGTTCCGGCCGCACGGACGCCGGGAAAAATTGTTTTTTCAGCAACGGGAAACTCGCCACCGCGAGCAAAAACGCCCCCAGTGTCGCCAAAACGACGATACGGCGATGGCGCAGCGTCCACTCCAGTCCGCGGCGAAACCACACGTACAGCCGTTCCTGCCACTCCTGCCAGCGTCCCCGCGACTGCTGTTTTTCCGGCAGACGAATCAGGCTGTACCCCAGCACGGGGCTGACCAGCACGGATACAATCCACGACAGCAACAGCGCGATACACGTCACGGAAAAGAGACTGCCCGTATACTCCGATACCATTCCGTGCGACAGGTCGATGGGGATAAATCCCGATGCGGTGATCAGTGTCCCCGTCAGCATCGGGAAGGCGGTTTCTTCATACGCCGCAGTGGCCGCCGCGACACGTTCGTAGCCGTCCTCGAGTTTGCGCTGCATCATCTCGATGACGATGATCGCATCATCGACCAACAGCCCCAGTGCGATGATCAACGCCCCGAGCGAAACGACCTGCAAATCGATGTGCTCGAGTTTCATCAGGATGAACGTCCCCGCGACCACCACCGGTATCGACAGCGCCACGACCGCACCCGACCGCCATCCGAGCGTCATAAAGCTCACCGCCAACACGATCACGATCGCCTCGAACAGCGAACGGGTAAATTCATTGATGGACTGCTTGACCACATGCGGCTGATGGGCGACTTGGCCGATTTCCAGCCCCAGCGGCAACCGTCCCTGCCAATCGGACAGATGCTCGTCGAGCGCTTCGCCGACGTCTAAAATATTGCCCCCCGGGCTCATCGACACCGCAATCCCGATGGCCTCTTTGCCGTTGAAATACATCTGCGGCTCATTCGGCTCGCGATACCCCTCGCGCACCGTGGCAATCTCGCCCAAACGGAACGAGCGCTCGCCCAAATGCACCGTCATGTTTTCAACCGCTTCCGCGCCGTCCAACAGTCCCGTGACCCGAAGGGAGATTCGATTGTGCTCGGTCTGAATCGTCCCCGCCGGCATGAGCGAACCCTGCTGCTGCAAAAGTTGGAACAGCATCCGCGGATCGATGCCCAGTGCCGAAAGTTTCGCTTCGTCCATTTCCACATAGATGGTCTGTTGCCGCACGCCGACAAGATTGACCTTTTGGACGTCCTCGATCTGTAATAAATCACGCCGTATTTTTTCCGCGTATTCGCGTTTTTCTTCGTACGTGTATTCGTCCCCGGTCAACGCATAAATCGAGCCGAACACATCGTCAAAGCGGTCATTGATGAACGGCCCGTGCACGCCTTTGGGGAGTTCCCCCCAGACGCTGTTGACGAGATTGCGCACCTCCGTCCATGTCGGCCGAATCTGATCGGCCGGCAGGTCTTCCTTGAGCCAAACGTAAATGACCGTCCGATCTCCGTGCGTATAGCTTTGGATAAAGTCGAGCCCCGGCGTGTCCTGCAATTTTTCTTCCAGCTTGTCGGTGACCTGCGCCGTCATCCGATCCGCCGACGCCCCCGGCCACACCGCCGTGACGACCATCTGCCGAATCGTAAAATCGGGGTCCTCCCGACGGCCCAGTTCCATAAAACTGTAAATCCCGCCGATGAGTATCGCCACAACGAAGAAGTATACGATGGATCGGTATCCGACCGCCCACCGCGCTAAATTAAATCGTTTCATACCCGTACCTTGGCACCTTCATACAAATGCTGCGTTCCGGCAATGACAACGACATCCCCCTCATGCAAACCGGTACGCACCTCTACCCGTTCACCGTGCGTGGCGCCGATCGTGATCGGTACGAGATGAACCGTATCTGCGCGCACCACCCATACGGACGGTGTCTCCGACTGCTGGGCAAGCGCCGAGATCGGCACCGTCATGACTTCGCCCTCTGCCGTCCGGAACGTCACTTTGGCCGTCATGCCGACCTCACCGTCAAACGGTGTCGCCAATCGCAACTTGGCATCATACGTGCCCGTGGATCGGTTCGGCGCGGGCGCAATCTCACGTACCGTTGCCGTCCACGTCTGTCCGGGGCGTGACCACAGCGTAACATCTGCCGTCTGACCGACTTCATACCGATGCAAATTCTGCTCCGTCAGTGAAATCCATACTTCCGGTTCGCTCATATCGACCACGACCGCTACCGGTGTACCCGCACCGACGACCTGTCCCACATCGACCAACGTCGCACCGACGATACCCGCATGCTCGCTTTTAAGCGTCGTCATCGACTCCTGATTCAAGGCCCGTTCATACGCGGCATTTGCCTGCCGATACTGCGCCGCCGCCAACTCCTTCGTATTGCGTGACTGGTCCAATTGCAACGCACTGATGGCATTGGCACTGTACAATTGCGACATCCGTCCGAATGTACTTTCCGCCAAGTTCAACTGTGCCGTGGCCGCTTCCAACTGCCCGCGAGCCGCAATGACTTGCTCCGACGCATCCTTGTCGTCCAACCGGAACAAGGTCGTACCCGCCTCTACTACATCGCCCGCCTGTACATACCGGGCCACGATTTTGCCGCCGAGCGAAAACGCCAGCGGGGCTTCACTGCGCCCGTGGATTGTACCCGAAAACGTATCGACCGCATCCTCTGCTGCCCGCCCGACCGTCTCGGTTTTCACTCGCGGTATAATTTTGTCTTTCGTTTGTGTCGTGCTGCCGCAACCGACGAGTACCGTCAGGCACATCACAACCATCAACCATACTCCGAACTTTTTCACGGTATCCCTCCCGTCTGATTAGACCCATTATACCCTAAAGAAAAGGGAATTGCTATTATTTATAAACATTGTTTTATTCGTTTTCTGTTTTCTCATTTACACACAAAAAAGACACCTTCCCAGGAAGATGTCTTTTTCTGTTTTTTCATAATCATTCGTCCAAATGACGATTCAGATCCACTTGTTCCAACGGAATCAATGTCGTATGATGTTTCATCTTATACCAGAAGTATACCGCTAAAAACACCGGAATTCCGATATACGCAACACTGGCGCCATACCAGTCGATCGTTTCTCCCGTAAATGCGGAATAGTTCTGCCCTGCCATAACAATCAGGCAGACGATCAATGCAAAGATCGGTCCGAAAGGATACATCGACGCCCGATAGGGCAATTCGGCAAGATCATGTCCCTGATAAGCAAACGCTTTGCGGAAACGGTACTGACTGGCGGCAATTCCGACCCAGGTAATGAATCCCGCCATCCCGCTGATATTGACCAGCCAGTTGTAAGCGACACCGTCGCCGATCAAACTGGTCAAAAACGCCGCCAAACCGAAAATCACCGTCGCAAAGAGCGCATTGGCCGGTACGCCGCGACTGTTGACTTTGAGGAACATCTTCGGCGCTTTGCCTTCCGCCGCCAGCGCATACAACATACGCGTCGATACATACAGACCGGAGTTGCCCGCCGAAAGAACCGCCGTCAAGATGACCATATTCATCACGGTGGCCGCCGCCGGCAGACCGAACCGTTCAAACACAAGGGTAAACGGGCTGATGGAAATATTTTCCACCGAACTGTTGAGCAAATTCGGATCCGTATACGGAATCAAGAACCCGATAACGGTAAATGCGCCTAAATAAAAGAGTAAAATACGCCAGAATATCGAATGTACCGCCTTCGGTACGCTTTTTTCCGGATTTTCCGACTCGCCGGCCGCAACACCCAGCATTTCCGTCCCTTGGAACGAAAATCCCGCAATCATGAAGATCCCCAGTATCGCGCCCCAGCCGCCGACAAACGGCGCGTCGCCGACCGTCCAGTTGACCGTTCCCGGCGATTGACCGCCGACGCCTAAAATCAACATCGCACCGACAAATAAGAACACCATTACGGTAATGACCTTGATCCCCGCAAAGATAAATTCACTCTCGCCGTATGATCGTGTCGACAGAAAATTAAGCGCGAAAATAATCACCAAGAACAACGCGCTCCATAGAATCGCAGGCGTATCGGGAAACCAATACTTCATAATCAACGCGCCCGCCACCAGCTCGGCCGCCAGTGTAATCGCCCAGTTGAACCAGTAGTTCCATCCGAGCGCAAAACCGAATGCCGGGTCGACAAATTTCGACGCGTAGGTACCGAACGACCCGGATACCGGCATGTATGTCGCCATCTCTCCGAGCCCCGTCATCAGGAAGTACACCATAATCCCGATGAAAGCATACGCAACCAGTGCCCCGCCCGGGCCGGCCTGCGATACCGTCTCACCGCCGGCGACGAACAGCCCCGTGCCGATGGTTCCGCCCAGTGCAATCATGTTCATGTGGCGGGCTTTCAAGCTGCGTTTCAGCTTCGGCTGCGCTTCCGTCCCCTTTGTTTTTTCTTCCATTGTGCGTTCACCTTCTTTTTCATACTTGATAATAGGTCAAGTATAGCACTTCTGATTTATTTTTCAACATAATATACAAAAAAATTGATGTTTGTTCCGTATTTCGGAAATGAATCCGATTTTATGCGGATATATCATCAGTTTTCTTCACGGTGCGATGATTTGCACATACTTGCAATATAAAACACCTTCCGTTTCACAATATTGCGAAACGGGAGGTGCCCGGACATCTTCTTACAAGTCCAAATTCGTTACGTTCTTTGCGTTTTCCTGGATGAATTCGCGCCGCGGTTCGACCTTGTCTCCCATCAATACGGTAAAGATATGGTCGGCCTGGATGGCATCTTCGAGATGAACTTTGAGCAGCGTCCGATGTTCCGGGTTCATCGTCGTATCCCACAACTGCTCCGGATCCATTTCCCCGAGACCTTTGTACCGTTGAACGGTAATCCCCTCACGGCCGGTTTCTTCGAGTTTTTCACTGAGCTCGTCGTCGCTGTACAGATACCATTTACTGCGCCCTTTCCGCAACTGATAGAGCGGCGGCTGGGCGATGTAGACATAGCCTTCCGTAATCAGCGGCGTCAAATACCGGTAGAAGAACGTCAACAGCAGCGTACGGATATGCGCGCCGTCGACGTCAGCATCCGTCATGATGACAATTTTGTGATAGCGCAGCTTGCTCATATCGAATTCTTCGCCGATACCCGTACCGAATGCGGTAATCATCGAACGAATTTCCGCATTGCCCAGAATTTTGTCCAACCGTGCTTTTTCTACATTGATGATTTTCCCGCGCAGCGGCAAAATCGCTTGGAAGCGGCGGTCGCGCCCCGTCTTGGCCGAACCGCCCGCGCTGTCGCCTTCGACGATATAAATTTCCGTCAGTGACGCGTCGCGTTCCGAACAGTCTGCCAATTTACCCGGCAAGCTGGAGATTTCCAGCGCATTTTTACGACGGGTGAGTTCGCGGGCTTTGCGGGCGGCTTCCCGCGCCCGACCCGCCAAAATCGCCTTTTCAATAATTTTTTTGCCGTCGGCGGGGTTTTCTTCAAAATAAATCCGCAAGCCTTCCGATACGATGGTATCGACAATCCCTTTGACTTCGCTGTTGCCCAGTTTCGTCTTTGTCTGGCCTTCAAACTGGGGATTGGGGACTTTAACACTGACCACTGCGGTAAGACCTTCCCGTACGTCTTCGCCCGAGAGATTTTCTTCGTTTTCCTTGATAATCCCGGTTTTGCGTCCGTATTCATTCGCCACACGGGTCAAGGCCGCACGAAATCCCGACAAATGCGTCCCGCCTTCAATCGTATTGATATTGTTGGCAAAAGTATAAATATTTTCATTGAAACCGTCATGATACTGCAGGGCGATATCGACGATCACGCCGTCTTTTTCCCCTTCAAAATCGACAATTGTCTGCTGGATGGGCTGTTTGTTTTCATTGAGATACGCGACAAACGAAGACAGCCCGCCTTCATAATGATAGACTTCCTTTTTTTCTTTACCGGCCCGTTCGTCATTGAGCGTAATCGAGATACCTTTGTTCAAAAACGCCAATTCACGCAAACGGACGGACAATGTTTCATAGGAATAATTCACATGCTCGAAAATCTCATTGTCCGGCAAAAAGGTTACCGTCGTTCCCGTTTCGCCTCCGTCAGACGGATGCTCGGTCAGTGGAGCGACCATCTTGCCGCGCGCAAAGCCGATCGTATAGAGCTTGTCATTGCGGCGAACTTCCACCTTGAGCCATTCGGACAAAGCGTTGACAACGGATACCCCGACACCGTGCAGACCGCCCGAAATCGCGTAACCGCCGCCGCCGAATTTACCGCCCGCATGAAGTACCGTCAGTACGACCTCAATCGCCGGGCGTCCCGTCTTGTGCATATCGACCGGAATCCCGCGGCCGTTATCGACTACAGTTACACTGTTGTCGGCATGCACCGTGATTTCAATATGCGTACAAAATCCCGCGAGTGCTTCGTCGATACTGTTGTCGACCACTTCGTACACCAGATGGTGCAACCCGCGATCGGACGTATCGCCGATATACATTCCCGGGCGTTTTCGTACCGCTTCCAATCCTTCCAATACCTGGATATTTTTTGCGTCATATAATCCTGTTGTTTGTTGATCTGCCATTCCCATTCCTCGTCTCTGTTACATTCATTCGTTATGACTATTATACTATAAAATCACAAAATTAACAAAATTAATACTTTATACAGTTTAATATTCAGTTTGACTGACATTCCTTATGAAGTTTTATTTTATTCGCTTTTTGATACTGATTTAGCGATTTTTTGTTTCATCAGAAAGTGACTGCCTCAGCAATTTACGAATCAAGTTGTCTTTATGCTGCGCTGTCAATTCATTACCGTCCAATCGCGTTAACAATCTGGCCAACATCCACTGCTCTTCCTCGGTTTCCTGCCGCCGCCATACCCGATCCACTGTCCGCTGGATCAAATAATGCCGTGCCTCTTCATATTCTTTTTCACTGACGGAAAGTGTCTGCCGGACTTCCTCATATTGCGCCGCGGGACGGCGAACCAAAAACTGCAGCAACTCTTGTTCTCTTTTTTGCTGCAATTCGATTCGGCAACGGTCGCATATCCGATCTCGGCAGTCCGTCAACGTTCGACAATGAAGGCACGTCTGCCAACCGGCTTCCCGCCGCGCCGTGTCCAATTGCGCCTGCCTCCGGCGCAGCAGTACCATCGACGCCCGTAATTCGGGAATGGGAATATTCGCGCACTGCCGCTCGATCTCTTCTTCCTGTGCGGGCGTCAGCGGCGGTAAGACCTCCTCTTCTTTTGGTTCTTCTTTGTCAACAGTCGTAACGGACGATGCCGGTATCCGCCCGGGTTTCAATTCGATTTCTGTGACGACAACAAAACCCGCCGCTTGATTGATTTTCTTCATCAACCGTTTTTTTTGCATAAAAAGCTCTTGCATCCATGCCGAATTTTCTGTATACACAATCCATTTTCCGTCATCTACCGCACCGACAATGGATTTTTTGGACAATATCGGTCCGACCGCCTCCCGCCACCGACGCCGGCATGTTTCCAAGCGGCCGCGGGGCGTCCGTTCCAATCGTTTCATCAGTTGTTGTAGAACATTTTCGGTATTATTCAGCTCTGCCATTCCCGTCACCGCCCAATTCGATTTCTTGCATTGTGCCTGCCCATTCACCGGGAATCTCCGTTCCCGTGATGATCATCTGAATCCGATGCTCTCTGACCCATGCAAAAAACGCCGCGCGTCGCCGCGCATCCAATTCACTCAATACATCATCCAGCAGTAAAATCGGCCGCTCGCCGGTCCGTTCCTGTAAAAAATCAATTTCACACAATTTGAGCGCAAGCACCGCCAACCGCTGTTCGCCTTGCGATCCGTAGCGGGAAATATCCCAGTGATCGCGCTCGACGCGCCAATCGCCGCGATGCGGGCCGACCGAAGTATACCCGTAGCGCAGATCCCGCTCCCGCGCCGCCGTCAGCAGCTGCCGATACGATTCCGTATCCGTCGCCTCTTCCCGAGTATACGGCCGTAAATACAGCAAACGCATATCGGCGGCCGATTCACCGATTTCACCGATGATTCGCTGCAAGCGAAGGTTCCATTCCTCGACGGCCCGCAGTCGTTCTTCGGTAATATACGCCGCCTGCTGCGCCAACTGTTCGTCCCATCCGTAGGCGCTCGCTTCATCGGCGATTTTCAAGCAACAATTTCGCTGAGCCAAGACACGATTGTAACGCAATAACGCATCATAATACAGCGGATTGGCCCGCGCCAGCGACAAATCCAAAAATCGCCGCCGCTGCTGCGGACCTCCCTTGACGAGCTGAATATCATCCGGGCCGAAAAAAATTGTCTGTAACGTTTCGACCAATTCTTTTTGTTTGACCGGCGTATCATTCAATGCCATCTCTTTACGGTCACGGCGATGAATTTTGATGCGAATGCGCTGCTCGACCTCCCGATACACAAAATCCACCCCGATCGAGGCGCTTTCTTTCTCATGCAAAATCACCACGGTATCCCGATTGGTCCGCGGTGATTTTCCGACCGACGCCATATACAGCGCTTCCAACACGGACGTCTTACCGCCGCCGTTCGGACCGTGAATAAATGTTACCGGGCCGTCAAAATCGATAGTTTTATCCGTATACTTACGAAAATTGACGACATGAAGCGAATTAATCTTCATCGTGATCCTGTACCAACACCAAGCTGCCGATATCGGGGATATCCACCCGATCACCGACGGCCAATTTTTTTCGAACAATCGTACACGGCGCGCCGTTGACCCAGATATCTCCGGTCAAAATCATTTGTTTGGCTTCACCGCCGGAGGCGGCAATGCCTTCAAACTTGAGCAACTGATCGAGTGCAATCGTCGGTGTGGTAATAGCTACGCGTTTCATTCAGTTTCCTCTCATCGGTGTGACGATATACCGGTACAATTCATCCTGCTCCTGTTCGACCAACATCGGACCGTTGGGCAACATATGCAAGGTTACGGTATCGCCGTACGAATGTTTCAAAATATCCAACAAATAGAAACAATTAAATACGATATCCAACGGATCTCCTTCGTATTGACAGGGAATCGTTTCCTCCATGCTGCCGTATTCGGCGCTCATGACGCTGGTTTCCAGCTGCCCGTCACTCCATTTGAGCGTAACCGTACGGTAGGTCATATTCCGAGCAATCAACGAAGCCCGTTCCAACGCGGCCGTAAACGCCCGCCGGTCAATCACGGCTTTGGCCTGGAATGTCGACGGGAATACCCGACGATAATCGGGGAATTCTCCCTCAATCAGCGAGGCAATAAAATACACTTGCCCGAACGAAAAGGCAACTTTTGAGCGGAACCAATGAATGGTCACATTGATGACTTCATCCGTCGGCAACAACCGAATCAAATCCGCCCATACTTTTTCCGGAATCACCAATGATATCGGACGAGCCATTTCCTGTTCCAATTCCACGTCACGGCAGGCCAGCCGATGTGTGTCGGTCGCCACCATTCGCGCACGGCGACCTTCGGCTTCGAGCAAAATCCCCGTAAAGATCGCACGTTGATTATCGCCGCCGACCGCAAAACGGGTTTGCTGATACATATCTTTCAACTGGTCGCTCGGCAATACCGCCGTTTGTGTCTGATCCAGCGTTTCAAGCCGCGGAAATTCGGAGGCCATTCCCATCACCAAATCATTTTCGCTTTTACCGCAAGAAACGGTAACGACTTTTTCTTTGGCGGTATGAATTGTAACCGTGTCGTCACTGAATTTTTTGACCAAATCAATCAAGTATGGCGCACGAATAACAATGTCGCCGCTTTCAATAACCGTTGCGGGAACCGTTACATGAATACCGATGATGTAGTCGGTTGCTTCGATTTCCAAACATTGATCATGAGCGGAAAAGAAAATACCCAGATCGTCATTGTTGGCGATTTTCGAGGTAGCTGCCCGGCTGACAGTATCCAATGCATGTTGCAATTGAGCGGTTTCAATTTGAATGTTCATAGTGACCTCCTGTAAGTCGACTGGATTAAATCAAAAACGTTAAAAAAAGCAGTAGTACTAGTAGGCACGGTGGATATGTTGAAAACCAGCACCGAAACCGAAAGTATCGGTTGTGAATGGCGCGAATAACTTTGTGGATAAATGATTTCGCCTATTCACAATATTCACTGGAAAGAGCGGAAAATCGAGATTTCGCCAATTATACACAAGTTATTCACAAGTATCACACGGAGTTGTCCCCGACGAGTTTATGAATGACTGTTTGGATTTCTTTTTCAAACGAAGTGTCGGCTTTCATCTTCTTTGTGATTTTTTCATACGCATAGATGATGGTGGTATGGTCGCGATTGAAAAACGAACCGATTTCCGTAAAGGAAGAGTCCAACAATTCACGGCACAAATACATGGCAACTTGACGTGCAGTGGCGATGTTTTTCGGTCTGGAGTTGCCGAGAATTTTTTTGCGGTCGACTTTGTAAAAATGTGCAATTTCCGCAATAATCGCATCCGCATCCAAAGGTTGACGTTTGTTTTTCGGCAGTAAATCCGTCAAATACTCTTTTGCCTGCTCCAGTGACAATAACTCCGTATGGCCGGAGGTGCGTTGGGTGATGGCATGATAGGATAAAATGCGGTTAAACGCTTTTTCGACATCACGCATGTTTTGATAAAAATTTTCCGCAATAAATTCGATGATTTCCGGAGCGAGCGGAAATTGTTCCGTTTCCGCCATTTGGCGCAAGTACGCGCTGCGGATTTCAAAATCGGGCGGTTTGATTTCTACGACCAGTCCCGCACTGAAACGGCTGGTCAGTCGATTTTCGATTTCTTCGATATCTTCCGGCAGCCGGTCGCAGGTCATGACAATCTGCTTGCTGTAATTCAGCAGTTCGTTGAAAGTATGGAAAAATTCTTCCTGCGTACCGTCTTTATTCCCGAAAAATTGGACATCGTCAATCAATAAATAATCGACATTGCGATATTTTTCACGAAACTGCTGATTGAGGCTGATGTCGCGTTTACTCAAGGAAGAAATAAAGTCATTGGTAAATTGTTCACTACTCAGAAAAAGGACGCTTTTTTCGGGAGTATGCGTACGGACGTAATTGCAAATGGCATGCATAAGATGCGTTTTCCCCAGGCCCGATTTGCCGTAAATAAAGAACGGATTTTGTTGTTGGGCGGGTGATTCCGCGACCGCCTGTGCACTGGCATATGCCATGTGATTCGGTGTGCCGACGATAAAGTTGTCGAAGGTGTATTCCTGATTGATCGGAATGCAGCTGTGAACCGAGGTATCCGCTGTTGCAACAGACGGTGCGGGAGTTGCTTTTGCGAGGCGGCGGTCAGCGGCGGCGGGGACAGGCAGCGGCTGCGGAGGAACTTCCGGCAAACGCGCCAGATAGGCCGACCGTTCTTCTTCCGTCATGGAAGCGGACGGAGTCAAGTCGGGAAATACCGTTGCCGGTGCAGCCGGCGGTGTCGCGCCGCCGGTTTCATTCGGCGTCAAAATCGCTATTGTGAGCGGCGAGCCGTTCATTTCGTTGACGACCGTTGCGACATCTTGCAAAAAGGTTTGTTCCAGCCAAATTTTGTGAAACGGTTTGGCGACTTGCAATGTGAGTTCGTTATCATCCGCATGGAGAGGGATGACATTGGTTTTCAGCCAGTCGACCGATTCCGCGGAGATACGCAGCGCCAATTGATGTAATACAATTTGCCAAAAATCGTTGACGTTGGGTAACATATACACTCCTTACAATGGTGAAAATATAGAAGACAATATAGAATAAGTACGATCGTTCCCGCAGTTATCGGTAATCGGCACTGTGGAAAACGGGGATAAATCTGTGGATAAGTAGTGTAGAAATATTTTAACACACTTTATCCCGCAAAGGAAGAATGTCGTTTATGACGCAAGAAAAGGAGCGTTTTTCTTTTGCAGCGCAATAAAAAATCCCTTCGCAATGCGAAGGGATCGGAGTGATTATCGAATCAGACGAGTATGCAAAAGGCCGATGATAAAACCGACAACAGCAAAGCTGATCCAACCGAGACCGTAAGTGAATAACGGTAAATACGTTCCTCCCAGCGTGTTGAGCGCGGCGAGATCGACGCCGGCGGTACGCAAGCCGTCCCATACCGACGGGATGAGCGTCAAGCCGATGGTCCATGCGTATACGGCGCGCCGATGGTTGAAATACGGCGAGGCGAATGTCAGCGCAATCAGTACCATCGTCAGCGGGTAGAGAAACATCAAAATCGGAATGGCCGCGGAAATGATCGTCGACAGACCGATGATGCCGATGCAGCCGGAAAATACGGAAAACAGCGTGACCCATGTCCGATAGGATAAAGCGGGAATCAATTCGGAAAAATACGAACCGCAGGAAGAAATCAAACCGATGCTCGTCGTCAGGCAGGCCAACAATACGATAAAAGCCAAGATGATTGCACCGGGAGCGCCGAAGTAATATTCCGTGGACAATGCCAATACCGGAGCGCCGGTTTCCTGCAAGCCGATACCGGATACGCTGGTCGCCCCGATATTGGCAATAAATACATAGACAAAGGCCAGACAGAGTGCAGCGACAATCCCCGATTTCATCGTGGCGGCCGCGATTTCTTTTTCATGTTGCGCGCCGTATTGTTTGGCCGATTTGACGATCAAAATACCGAAGACCAATGAGGCCAGTGCGTCCATCGTATTGTACCCGTCCAAAAAGCCTTGGGTGAAAGCGAGCGATGAGGTGGCATACGTCGCAGTCGGTGCCTGCGGCATGCCGATCGGACTGAGCAGCGATTGCGCAATCAATATAAATAACAACAATAATAAGGCCGGCGTCAAAAATTTTCCGATTCGTTCGACCAATTTGCTCGGTGAAATCGAAAACCACCAAGAGATGACGAAGAATGCGGCCAGGAACAAGCCCAGTTCCATGGTGCCCGCACTGCCGCCTAAAAAGGGACGAACGGCAATTTCATACGATACGGTGCCCGTACGGGGAATCGCAAAACAAGGACCGATCGTCAAGTACAGCAAAACGGTGAAAAAGACACCGTACCAGGGATGCACCCGTCCGGCCAATTCTTGCAAGTCACGACTGCCCGAGTAACCGATAGCGATGACACCCAATAACGGAAGGCCGACGCCGGTAATCAAGAACCCCAGCGTGGCGAGCGGGAAGTTGGTCCCGGCTTGTTGTCCGAGCGAGGCCGGAAAAATGAGGTTGCCCGCTCCGAAAAATAGTGCGAACAGCATCAGCCCGATGGCGATGTAAGCGGAACGAGAAATTTTTGTGTCCATATGAGTATCCTCCCTATTCAAGTATTCTCACTATTATAATTGAAGGGGACATTGTTTTCAACACGAAAAAGTAAAAAAATAAAAAAATTTTTCTACGTAAAACGGTTGTTACGAGAAAGAAGAGAAAGACAACCTGCGTATTTGTTGCGGAAAAGTTTGACATACGGGCGGTTTTTCAATATAATAACTTTGTTATGAGTGAATGTCCGATACTAACGGAGATTTCCGTTAAATATAGTAAGGAGGTGGGTTAGATGAAACGTACATATCAACCGAACGTATTGTGGCGCAAACGCACGCACGGATTCCGCGAACGTATGAAAACCAAAGGCGGCCGCATGGTGCTCAAGAGAAGAAGATTAAAAGGTAGAAAAAAATTGTCCGCCTAAGCGAGGCGACGCGAGAACTTGGCCTCGGCCAAGTTCTTATTGTCTAAGGTGAAAAAGTATGAATGATCTCAAAAAAGAGTATCGCATACGCGAAAATCGTGAGTTTCGGTATGTGTATCGCCGCGGCAAGGTGTGTGTATCGCCGCGGGCGGTGCTGTACGTCCTGCCGCAAGCGGGTCAATCGACACGGATCGGTTTTGTCACCGGCAAGAAAATCGGTTCGGCGGTCAAGCGTAATCGCGCTCGGCGATTGATGCGCGAGGTATATCGGCTGCACCGACACCGATTACAACAGGGTTTTTTGTTGGTATTGGTCGGCCGCGGTCCTTTGACGCGTGCGACATATGCCGAAGCGGAAAAAGATATTATCGGCTTGTGGAAACGGGCCCGCGTGATGAAACGATGAAAACGATATTGCTGGGATTGATACAGGGGTATCGTCGCTATATATCCCCGTTGAAACCGCCGTGTTGTCGGTTTGTACCGACATGCAGCGAATATGCGCTGGTGGCGGTTGAACGGTTCGGTGTCGTGTACGGTACATGGCTTGTGTTGCGGCGTATCGGCAAGTGCCATCCCTTTCATCGCGGCGGGTATGATCCCGTACCGCCCCGTTCACAACAGGGGAATTGAGGAGGAGTGCAGTGAGTATTTTCAGCGATGCGATTGATTTTTTAGCGTCGATTATGCAGGTGTTTTTGTCCTTTTGTTATGAAATTACCGTAGGACTGGGGACACCGAGTTACGGGATTGCGATTATTTTAATGACGATCTTGATTAAGGTGGCGCTGTTGCCGCTGGCCATCAAGCAAATTCGTTCGATGAAGGGCATGCAGGAATTGCAGCCGCGGATTCAGCAATTACAAAAAAAATATAAAGGCGATCCGCAACGCATGCAGCAGGAAATGGCCAAAATGTATCAGGAATTGGGCGTCAATCCGTTGTCGGGTTGCTTGCCGATGCTGATCCAAATGCCGTTTTTGATTTCGATTTTTTATGCGTTGCGTGAGTACAGCTATGATCCGGAACATATGAGCTTTTTGTGGCTGCCGAGCCTGGGAGCAGCCGACCCGCTGTATATTTTACCGGTATTGTCGGCGTTGTCGACATTTATCATGCAAAAGCAGACAATGTCCACGAGCAGCGCATCGGGAGCCGCGGCGCAACAGCAAAAGATCATGCTTGTCTTTATGCCGCTGTTTATCGGATATATCAGTTTGCAATTTCCCAGCGGGCTGGTGATCTACTGGGTGGTATCCAATTTGTTCCAAATGATACAGCAGTTTATTATGTTTCGTGCGGAGCCGAAAGGAGTCAAGTCATGAGAGAGTGTTTGGAAGTTACGGGAAAGACTGTCGAAGAGGCGGTCAATCAGGCGCTTACTACGTGGAATGTCACTCGTGACGAGGTAGAGATTATCGTCGTGGAAGAACCGAGCAAAGGCTTTTTGGGTTTAGGTGCCCGCGATGCGAAAGTCAAGGTTTTTCGGAAAGACGAATCGGCCGCGCCTGCGGATGCGGTGAAAGCGGTCGAAGAAGTCGCGCCGGGAGTTGCGGTATTTAACGGTGCGTTGGCCGATACGGCGGCCGAAGAAACGGCAAAAGAAACGGTAAAAGAAACAACTGCCGAACCCGAAGAAGCCGCAACGGAAGAGCCGGAACGGATCAGTTTGCGCGAACCCGAGCCGTTGACGTTGGATGAACCGACGGAGAAGGCGAAGGATGCGTCTCCCGCACAGGAAAAAGAACATCATGCGACGGATCGTCGCGGACGGGAGACGTTCTTTTCCGAGGAAGAGCAGGAAACGGTCGCGCAACAGGCGAAAGCGTTTTTGCATAAGGTGACGGAGTCGATGGGTGTTTCCGTTATGATCGAGAAAATGACATCGGCGGATATGATTCGGCTGCACATGCACGGCGATAATTTGGGGCTGTTGATCGGCAAGCGCGGTACGACGCTCGATGCGCTCCAGTACCTGACGAATTTGGCGGCCAATCGCGATGTCCGCGGACGGTATTTCATCATGCTGGATGTGGAAAATTATCGTTCCCGGCGCGAAGAAACACTGATTTCGCTGGCCCATCGGATGGCGACAAAGGTGAAGAAAAATCGGCGTAAGGTCGTACTCGAGCCGATGAATGCGTATGAACGGAAAATTATTCATACCGCCTTGCAGGATGATCCGCAGGTATATACATTGAGCGAAGGTGAGTACCAGGATCGTCATTTGGTGATTCATTACCGCGAATAATCGACCGGGGCAACCCGGTCTTATTTTTTAGGAAGGATTCGTATGTATAAAGAAGATACGATTGCGGCGCTCGCGACACCGGTCGGACAAGGCGGTATCGGGATTATCCGCATCAGCGGCCGCGAGGCGTTGCAAGTGGCGGCGCGTGTATTCACACCGCTGCGGGGACAGGTCGAAGAACTTGCCGGCTATCATGCCGCTTACGGCCATATTGTGGCGCAGGGACGGCCGATCGACGAGGCCATCTTGTTGGTGATGCGTGCCCCGAAATCGTATACCGGTGAAGATGTCGCCGAGTTGCAGTTGCATGGCGGAATGCTGGCCGTGGAAGCGGCTTTGACGGCAGTCTTGGAGGCCGGCGCACGCACCCACGCCGACAACCGGCCGCCCAGTTGGCCTACCGCG
>CABTYA010000001.1 GCA_902488965.1 uncultured Veillonellaceae bacterium | reverse complement strand
TCGAACCCTGGACACCCTGATTAAGAGTCAGGTGCTCTGCCAGCTGAGCTAATGGTCCATAACGGTATTTATTGTAGCATTTGCAAACGGATTTGTAAAGTCTTTTTTTATCTGTGAAAGGGGAGGCGGATTCGCAGGTCGGCGCCCTCAGGTGAGGGCGCGGTAGATGTCTTGATAGGTGAGGACGCCGCTTAGCAGGATGCGACCGTCTTTTTCAACGGTGGGGACGTATTCGAGGGCGATGTCCATACAATGTGCGTCATGCGCGGCAATGACGTCGGCGTATTTCGGCGTGGTGAGGACGTCGTCCGCACCGACGAGCCCGATGACGTCCGCCCACGCGCGCAGGACGTCGTGATCGTTCATCGCTTGTTGTTCCTGCCAGATGCCTTTGAAGACGCGGTCTACCCATTCACGGGCGAGGTCTTGTTCTTCGGCGGCGCAAAGCAAACGCAGCACGTCGTAGGAGGAGGCGGTGTAGCGCAGGCCGGCGGCGTTGACACCGGAGGGTTTGCCGAGTGCGGCAAATTCCGCTTCCTGTTCGGGGGTGAAGAAGGCGCGTTTGGCATCGCGGCCGCGCCAGTCGGGATGGATCTCCCAGCCGTACCATTCGATATTGACATCGACGCCGTCGCGGCGCAGTTGTCGGAAGTGGCCCCAAGCGGTGTAGCAATAGGGGCAGACAAAGTCAAAGTAAACGCGAATGTTCTGCATGATGATGTCCTTTCTGCGCGTGTGCGCCGGTCGTTGATGTCATTATAGCACGAAACGGCGCAGCGAGCGCAGGTAGTGGTATAATGGTAGCAAAGGAGGGATGGGCATGTTATTCATTTATTATCCGCGTTGCGGTACGTGCCGCAAGGCAAAGGCGTGGCTCGACGAACACGAGTTGACGTATCAGGAGCGTCATATCGTCAATGAGCCGCCGACGGCACGTGAGCTCACGGAGTGGGTGGCGCGGAGCGGCCTCGAGTGGACGAAGTTCATGAACACGAGCGGCCGGGCGTATCGGGAAATGGGGCTGGCGGAAAAGCGCGCCTCGATGTCGCCGGAAGAGCTCGCGGAGATTCTCGCGTCGGACGGGATGCTGGTCAAACGGCCGATCTTGGTGCTCGATGACGGGCGAGTGCTCACGGGATTTCGTGAAGGTGAATGGAAACAGGCGCTCCTCGGCGAGGGGGCTGCAGTATGACGTGGGACGAGGTGGTCGCACTGCGGCAGTCCACGCGTGCGTTTGCACAGGCGATGCCGTCGGATGAGGCGGTCGGTCGGATTGTGCGGGCGGGACGGATGGCGCCGATTTCGATGCATCGGAATGCCTCGTACTATATCGCGGTACTGCGTGATCCGCAGGTGATTGACACATGGCGGGCGGAGTTTCGCGCCAAGGTGAAGGATGCGGATCCGTTTTACGGGGCGCCGGTGCTCTTCGTCGTGGCGGGGAGTACGGATATCGAGCCGACGATGCGGGCGGCGGATGCGGCGTGCATCGTCGACCACATGCTGCTGGCCGCGACGGCGGAAGGGCTCGGTTCGGTCTTTATCTGCGGGGCGGTACGCACGCTCGGCGAAACGGCGGACTATATCTCCCGCTTGGCGTTGCCGGCCGGCATGGCGCCGATTGCGGCGGCTGCTGTCGGTGAGCCGGAAAGTCCGCTGCATCCGCGTGACGTGTCGGAAATCGGCACGAATTGGCAAGACAAGTAAAGAGGTTCCCGCGCAGGCGGGCAATCCCCCGATCGGTTACGGTCGGGGGATTTGTCGCGGGGAAAACAATATATAGAAAAAGATAGATATGATATAATAGATACAATAACAGCCGTCGGGTACGCAGGGTACACGAGGGCGATGAATGGCAGGGGGAGCGGATGAAATCATTACCACGCAGTTATGAACTTCCCGCCGTGCCGTTCCGAGTAGAGGCGCCGTATACGCCGAGCGGCGATCAGCCGCAGGCAATTGCGAAACTCGCGCAGGGGGTCAAGGACGGCCACTGGGCGCAGGTACTGCTCGGCGCGACGGGGACGGGGAAAACCTATACGATGGCCAAGGTCATCGAGGCGACGCAACGGCCGACGTTGGTGATTGCGCCGAACAAGACGCTGGCGGCGCAGCTGGCCAGTGAGTTCAAGGCGTTTTTTCCGGACAACGAGGTCGCGTATTTTGTCAGTTATTACGATTATTATCAGCCGGAATCGTATATCGCACGGACGGATACCTATATCGAAAAGGACGCATCGATCAATGACGAGATTGACAAGTTGCGCCACTCGGCGACGATGAGTCTGTTTGAGCGGCGCGATGTGATTATCGTGGCATCGGTGTCGTGCATCTACGGGTTGGGTGACCCGGAGGATTACAGTGAGATGGTGCTGTCGATCCGCCGCGGTCAGGAAAAGCCGCGCGAGGATATTTTGCGCAAGTTGGTGGCGATCCAGTACACGCGCAACGATATGAACCTTATCCGCGGCACGTTTCGGGTGCGCGGAGATGTCATCGAGATTTATCCCGTCGGGGAAACGGATCATGTTGTGCGGGTGGAGATGTTCGGCGACGAGATCGATCGAATCGTCGAGGTGGACGCACTGACGGGAAATCTGATCACAGAACGGACGCATGCGGCAATCTATCCTGCCAGTCACTATGTAACGACGGGACCGAAAATGGAACGCGCGCTCGCTTCCATCGAGGCGGAGTTGGAAGAGCGCTTGACGGAGCTCAAGGCGCGTGACCGTCTGCTGGAGGCGCAGCGGCTCGAACAGCGAACGCGCTACGACTTGGAGATGATCCGCGAGATCGGCTATTGCTCGGGGATCGAGAACTATTCACGGCATTTGTCGGGACGTGCGGCGGGGGATGCACCGTATACGCTGCTGGATTATTTCCCGGATGATTTTCTCATCATGGTGGACGAGTCGCATGTGACGATGCCGCAGCTTCGCGCGATGTATGCGGGCGACCGTTCGCGCAAGGAGTCGCTGATCGAGTACGGATTTCGCTTGCCGTCGGCGGCGGACAACCGCCCGCTGACGTTTGACGAGTTTGTGGAGCGAATCAATCAGGTGATCTATATCTCGGCGACGCCTGCGGAGTATGAGATGTCGGTACAGACGAACTTGGCCGAGCAGATCATCCGACCGACGGGCTTGCTCGATCCGTCGGTGGAGGTGCGGCCGATCCGCGGTCAGATGGACGACTTGCTCGGAGAAATCCGCGCGCGTGTCGCTGCGGATGAGCGGGTCATGATCACGACGCTGACGAAGAAGATGGCGGAGGATTTGACGGATTTTTTGAAGGAAATGAAGGTCAAGGTGCGCTACCTGCACAGCGATATCGCCACCATCGAGCGGGCGGAAATCATTCGCGATTTGCGGGCGGGCGTATTTGATGTATTGGTCGGGATCAACTTGTTGCGTGAGGGGCTGGATATGCCCGAAGTGTCGCTGGTCGCGATACTCGACGCGGACAAGGAAGGATTTTTGCGCTCGGATACGAGCTTGATACAGACGATCGGCCGTGCGGCGCGTAATGCGAACGGGCATGTCATTCTCTATGCGGACCGGGTAACGGACTCGATGGCAAGGGCGATGGACGAAACGCAGCGGCGGCGGACGATCCAGGAAGCGTATAACAAGGAACACGGGATTATCCCGCAGACGATTCGTAAGGAGGTCAAGGATCTCATCGAACTGACGAAGGTCGAGGACAGCGATTGGCGAGGGGATTACGATCGGCAGATGAGCCGGGCGACGGACGCCGCACTGCATGCGCAGATCATTCAGACGGAACGGGATATGCGGGCGGCGGCGAAGGCGCTCGAATTTGAGCAGGCAGCGCACTGGCGTGACGTGCTCGGTACGCTCCGACAGGAGTGGGCGGATCGCTTCGGATCACAGGCGGACGCGAAGTTTCAGGCGATGAAACAAAAGTCGCGCCGTCATCGGTAAAAGAAAAGGAGCAGTATGAAGGACGAATTGGTCATCAAAGGGGCGCGGCAGCATAATTTGCAAAATGTGGATCTGTGCTTGCCGCGCGACCGTTTTATCGTATTTACAGGGCTGTCGGGCAGCGGCAAATCGTCGCTGGCGTTCGACACGATTTATGCGGAAGGGCAGCGGCGCTATGTAGAGTCGCTGTCGGCGTACGCACGACAGTTTTTGGGGCAGATGGACAAACCCGACGTGGACAATATCGAGGGACTGTCGCCGGCGATTTCCATCGACCAAAAGACGACAAGCCGCAATCCGCGCTCGACGGTGGGCACGGTGACGGAGATCTACGACTATTTGCGGCTGCTCTATGCGCGAGTGGGGCGGCCGATTTGTCCGCAGTGCGGCGAGCCGATTTCCCAGCAGACGGTGGATCAGATCACGGATGCGATTTTGGCGTTGCCGGAGCGGACGAAGTTTTTGCTGCTCGCGCCCGTCGTACGGGCCAAAAAGGGTGAGCATCGGCGTGTACTGGAGCGGCTGCGCAAAGAGGGCTTTGCACGGGTACGGGTCGACGGCGAAGTGCGCCTGCTCGATGAGGAAATCGAGCTGGAGAAAAACAAGAAGCATGTCATCGATGTGGTGATTGACCGGCTCATCGTACGCGAGGGGATCGGCCAACGGCTGGCGGATTCGCTGGAGACGGCGATGTCTGTCGGCGAAGGGGTCGTACTGGTGCAGGAAGTAGACGGCCCGCAGCATGTGTTCAGCCGGCATTTCGCCTGTCCGACCTGCGGCATCTCGCTGCCTGCGCCGGAGCCGCGACTGTTTTCGTTCAACAACCCGTTCGGGGCGTGTCCGGTCTGTACGGGGCTGGGGTCAAGTCTGGATCCGGATTTCTCGCTGATTGTGCCGGATGACCGCGTGTCGTTCCGCGACGGCGCGGTACGGGCGTTGTCGAGCAATCCGAATTCATGGTTTATGGCGCAGTTGGTGCCGTTTTTGGCGTCGTACGGTTTGACGGTCGACGCGACGTACGCGGACCTGCCGCCGGAGGCGAAGAAAGAGCTGCAATACGGAACGGAGCGGTTATTTACTTTTACCTATGAGAATCTGCGCGGCGAGGTGAAGGAGTATCAGCGTCCGCTCGAAGGGGTACTCCCGATGGTGCGGCGGCGGTATCGCGAGGCGTACTCCAACAGCCAGCGCGAAGAACTCGAAACATATATGACGGAAACGCCCTGTCCCGAGTGCCACGGTGCACGTCTGAAACCCGAAGTATTGGCGTTCAAGGTCGGCGGGCTTTCCATCCACGAGCTCACGGAGCTTTCCATCGGGGAGATTCAGGACTTTATGGACGGGCTCGAACTGACGGAAAAAGAAATGATTATCGCCGCGCAAATCAAAAAAGAACTCAGCGCACGAATCGGTTTCTTGGCGAATGTGGGGCTGGGGTATTTGACGTTGGCGCGCTCGGCGGGCACGCTGTCGGGCGGCGAGGCGCAGCGTATCCGCTTGGCGACGCAAATCGGGTCGGGACTGGTCGGAGTGCTCTATATCCTCGACGAACCGTCCATCGGTCTGCATCAGCGGGACAACGACCGACTGCTGGCCACGCTCAAAGGATTGCGCGATTTGGGCAATACGCTGATTGTCGTCGAGCATGACGAGGATACGATGCGGGCGGCGGATTATTTGGTGGATATCGGCCCGGGAGCGGGCGAGTACGGCGGCCGGGTCGTGGCGCAGGGTACGGTGGACGATTTAATTGCCGCGCCGGAGTCGATGACGGGCAAGTACCTGTCCGGCGAACGCTGCATTCCGACTCCCGCCGAACGGCGCAAGGGAAACGGTCATGCGTTGGTCGTTCGCGATGCGCACGCGCATAACTTGCAGCACCTGACGGTACGGTTTCCGCTCGGTGTGCTGACGGTTGTGACAGGGGTGTCGGGATCGGGGAAAAGTACGCTGGTCAACGAGATCCTGTACAAAAGTTTGGCGAACGAGTTGTATCGCAGTTATCACCGTGCGGGCGAGCACGGCACCATCGAAGGTACGGAGCATATCGACAAGATCATCGACATCAATCAGCAGCCGATCGGCCGCACGCCGCGCTCGAATCCGGCGACGTACACAGGGGTATTCACCCCGATCCGCGAATGGTACAGCCAGACGCCCGAGGCCAAATTGCGCGGCTATAAACCGCGGCGGTTCAGTTTCAACGTGACGGGCGGACGCTGTGAGGCATGCAAGGGCGACGGCATCATCAAGATCGAGATGCATTTCCTGCCGGATGTCTATGTACCTTGTGAAGTTTGCCACGGAGCACGATACAATCGCGAGACGCTGGAAGTAAAATATCGCGGCAAGAGTATCGCGGACGTACTCGATATGACCGTGGACGAAGCGACGGAATTTTTCGCCGATCATCCGAGTATCGTGCGCAAGTTGCAGACGCTGCAGGATGTCGGCCTCGGCTATATCCGTCTCGGTCAGCCGTCCACGACACTGTCGGGCGGCGAGGCGCAACGGGTGAAGCTGGCGACGGAGCTGGCCAAACGCAGTACGGGCAAGACGCTGTACCTTTTGGACGAGCCGACGACGGGACTGCACGCCGCCGATATTCATAAGCTGCTCGAAGTGTTGCAGCGACTTGTCAATGAAGGGGATACGGTTGTGGTGATCGAGCATAATCTCGATGTCATCAAGACGGCGGATCACCTGATCGATCTCGGACCGGAAGGCGGCGCGGGCGGCGGACGGATCGTCGCACAAGGTACACCGGAAGAAGTCATTGAGGTCGAGGGATCGTACACGGGACGCTATTTGCGGCCCGTGCTGGAACGCACCCGTGCGTTGATGGAGCATGAAGACTGATGCGCGAAATCAGTGAGGCATTGGCGACCAAACTCAAGGCGCTGCCGACGACACCGGGGGTATACCAGTGGAAAGACCGTTTCGGGCGGGTCATCTATGTCGGTAAGGCGGTCAACCTGCGCAATCGCGTCCGTTCGTATGTCCGCGACGAGGCGACGCAGGGGGCGAAGGTCCGCGCGATGATGAATCACGCGGTGGACGTGGATATTATTCTGACCAAAACGGAGATGGAAGCCTTGATCTTGGAGTCGAACCTGATCAAGGAGATTCACCCGAAGTACAATATCCTGCTGCGGGACGACAAGTCCTATCCCTATCTCAAAATCACCGTGCAGGAGCCGTATCCGCGGATCTTCATGACACGCCGTCTCAAGCGTGACGGCGGAAAATATCTGGGGCCGTTTTCGCAGGTGGGCGATCTTTCACTGGTGGTGCGGGCACTGCATCGGATGTACCCGCTCAGGACCTGCCGCAGTATGCGGGTGGCACGCCCGTGTCTGCAGTATCATCTCAAACGGTGTGAAGCGCCGTGCATGGGCGTGGTCGAGCAAGCGTCCTATCGCCGCATGATTGACGAGATTGTCGCGGTGCTCGAAGGGAAAGACGGACCGATTGCCGCGGATTGGACGACGCGCATGGAAACGGCGGCGGAGGCATTGGACTTTGAACAGGCGGCTCGCTGGCGAGATCGATTGCGCGCCCTCAAAAGCATTACCCAACGGCAGAGTATCGTCGCGCCCGACGGCTATCTCGACGTCATCGGTTTGGCGCGGCGCGAGCAGCAGGTGGCGGCGGTGGTGCTCTTGGTGCGGGAAGGCAAGATGATCGGCAAGGAAAACTTTACGCTGAGCGGGTCGGCGGGCGAAAGCGATGCCGATGTGTTGGCGGGATTTATCAAACACTATTACGGGGCGGACGGCGTTCGCGCCGGCAAGGAGATTATCTTGCCCGAGCCGCCGACGGATATGGCCTTGCTCGGCGAGTGGCTGAGCGAGCGCAACGGCTCTCAGGTACGGCTGGCGGTACCGGAACGCGGGTACCGGCGCGCCCTCAAAGAGATGGCGCAGGAGAACGCCGCGAAGTTTTTGGCGGATAAATGGTTGCAGTGGGAGCATCGGCGCGAGAAGGAAGAAGGCGCGCTCGAAGAACTGGCTGAGTTGTTGGAACTGGCGGATATTCCCGAGCGGATCGAGTGTTTCGATATCAGCCATATACAGGGGGCGGAGACGGTGGCGGCGATGACGGTGCTGACGGACGGCAAGCCGACGCCGAAAGAATATCGTAAGTTTAAGCTCAAAACCGTGCAGGGCAAACCGGACGATTTTGCATCGATGCGCGAGATCATGGCGCGTCGCTACGGGCATCACCCGGAATGGCCGGCGCCCGATCTTATCGTCATCGACGGCGGCAAAGGACAGCTGCATGCGGCGCTGCCCGTGATCCGCGAGTGCGGGGTACATGTCCCCGTGATTTCGCTCGCGGAGCGGATCGAGGAAATCTATACCGAGGAGAGCGGGATTCCGATAGTGCTCGATCGGCGTTCGCCCGCCTTGCAACTGTTGCAGATTGTCCGCGACGAGGCGCACCGCTTCGGGATTACATATCATCGCAAGCTGCGCAGCAAGCGCAACTTTCATTCGGTGCTCGATCATATCGAGGGCATCGGGCCGAAACGACGTAACGCGCTGTGGGAGGCGTTCCCCAATATGGATGCGATGCGGGGCGCGACCGAAGAAGAACTGGCGGCGGTGCCGGGAATGACAAGGCGCGCGGCATCGGCCGTATATACCTTTTTACATGCGACAACGGAAGAAAAACAACGGATGACACGTTCGTGAAAACGGACGGGTCATCTTTTTTTACACAAACTTGACACAACGGGGGCAGGGATTTGACTGCCGCCGAGTAGAGTATAGACAGATCAATCAGTTTCCCATCAAGAGAGGGTAAAGGAGGATTTTAACATGAAACAGGCAGTACGGTACGGCGGACTTACATTGGCATTGGTCGGGGCGATGGTGTTGGCAGGATGCGGCGGTGACGGCGCGAGTAGTGACAAAAAGGCGCCGGCGTTTGATACGAGCAAAGAGGTGCATGTCATTTCCCGTGAAGACGGATCGGGTACGCGCGGCGCATTTGTCGAATTGCTCGGCATCGAAGTGAAAGAAAACGGCAAGAAAGTCGACCGCACGATTTCGTCGGCACAGATTACCAACAGTACGAACGTCATGATGACGCAGGTCGCCAATGACGAGTATGCGCTGGGATATATCTCGTTGGGGTCGCTCAACGATACGGTCAAAGCGTTGGACGTTGACGGCGCGAAAGCCACGCCGGAAAATATCGCGAACGGCTCGTACAAATTGGCGCGTCCGTTCCATGTCGTGATGAACAAGGGACAAGCACTTTCGGCGGAAAGTGAAGACTTCCTGCGGTTCATCCACAGCAAGGAAGGACAAAAGATTGTCGCCGATAACGGTTACATCGCGGTCGACAGCGACGCGAAAGACTACCAGCCGCTGAATACGGAAGGCAAAATTGTCGTTGCGGGTTCGTCTTCGGTTACGCCGGTGATGGAAAAACTCGCCGAAGCGTACAACAAGCACAATCCGTCCTTGAAGATCGAAGTCCAGCAGAGCGACTCGACGACCGGTATCCAGGCGGCGATGAACGGTACGGCGGACCTGGGGATGGCGTCGCGTGATTTGAAAGACAGTGAAAAAGACAAAGTCAGCGCCGATGTCATTGCGCGTGACGGCTTGGCGGTCATCGTAAACCTGAAGAACCCGACGACGAATGTTGCAGCGGATACGGTACGTGACCTCTATATCGGAGCACTGACGAAATGGAACGAAGTGAAATAATGACGACCTCGTCATGGGAAGCGCCGCCCGATCGGGCGGCGCAATCCCGCTTGCGAGGGGAACGATGGATGTCATGGTGGGTACGCGCGATGGCGGCGATTGCGATTTTGAGCGTCGGGCTGATTGCGTTATTTATTTTTGCCAAAGGCTTGCCGCCGATTTGGACAATCGGTTGGAGTGAATTTTTGCTCGGCGATACGTGGAAGCCGGGCGACATGCCTCCGCAATACGGAATTTTCCCGATGATTGTCGGCAGCGTCATGGTGACGGCGGGTGCGATGCTTATGGGGGCGCCGGTAGCGTTGGCGGCGGCGGTGTATTTGGCGGGATTTTGTCCGCCGCGGTTTCGGCGGACGTTGAACTCGCTGGTATTGTTGTTGGCGGGGATTCCGTCTATCGTCTACGGCTTTTTCGGGATGGTCGTGCTGGTGCCGTGGGTACGCGAGTCGTTCAGCGGTACGGGCAGCAGTCTGTTTACCGCGGCGTTGCTGCTGGCCATCATGATTTTGCCGACGGTCATTTCCGTCAGCGAGACGGCGTTTTCGGCCGTGCCCGAACGGTATTACGAGGCGGGACGCGCGCTGGGGCTGACCCATGAGAAGACGATGGTCGGCGTGATTGTGCCGGCGGCGTCGAGCGGGGTGCTGGCGGCGTTGGTATTGGGTATCGGACGCGCCATCGGTGAAACGATG
The DNA here is from genome assembly GCA_902488965.1 of uncultured Veillonellaceae bacterium. Classification (GTDB taxonomy): domain Bacteria; phylum Bacillota; class Negativicutes; order Veillonellales; family Negativicoccaceae; genus CAMCNU01. Next base: position 26,250 of record CABTYA010000001.1, on the reverse strand, counting down.
GCCGTGGTCATGGTGGCGGGTAACCAGGCCGTGATTCCGACTTCCATTTGGGAAGGAACACGGACCTTGACCGCCAATATCGTATTGGAGATGGGGTATGCGGCGGATTTGCACCGCGACTCCCTGATCGCGTCGGGGGCAATTTTATTTATGATGATTTTGTGCCTGAACACGGTCTTTTTGTACTTACGTGAAAAATGGGTGAAGGTATGAGACGTCATGCGGAGCCGAAAGGCTGGTATGAGTGGACGGTACAGACGGTCGTACATGCGGGCATCGTGCTCACGCTCGGCGTACTGCTGTACCTGATTATTCATGTATTGTGGAACGGGATCCCCTATGTGACGGCGGATTTGTTTGCGTTCCGTTATAATACGACCAATATGTCGCTGTTTCCGTCATTGGTGACGACGGTGTACCTGGTCGGCGGTACGTTGGCATTGTCGGTGCCGCTCGGTATCGGGACGGCGTTGTACATGACGGAGTATGCGCGTCGCTCGTCGGCGGAAGTCAAGCTGGTGCGAATCGCCAATGAAACGCTTGCGGCCATTCCGTCGATTGTATACGGGCTGTTCGGGTTTTTGTTCTTCGTGACGTTTTGTCAGCTCGGGTATTCGTTGGCGGCGGGGATTTTGACGATGACGATTCTCGTCTTGCCGCTCGTGGTCAAGACGACGGAAGAAGCGTTGCTCACCGTGCCGCAGAATTTGCGCGAAGGCAGCTACGGACTGGGGGTCGGCAAGAAAGACACCATCATGAAGATTATCCTGCCGGTCGCGATGCGCGGCGTGATTGCGGGGATTATCCTGGCCATCGGGCGAATCGTCGGCGAGACGGTAGCGCTCATGTACACCATCGGTACTGTGGCGGAGATCCCGGATCATTTGCTCGCCTCGGGGCGGACGATGGCGGTACATATGTATGCGCTGTCGGGCGAAGGTCTGCACACGGACAAAGCCTATGCGACGGGCGTAATTTTGATATTGACGGTGCTCATTATGAACGAAGCATCGGCCTATATCGTCAGGAAATGGAGAAAATAGGATGAGTGAGACGACATTTCAGGTACGGGGACTGAATTTATTTTACGGAGACAAGCAGGCGTTGTTCGATGTCGATATGGATATTGAATCGCATGCGATCACGGCGCTCATCGGCCCGTCAGGATGCGGCAAGTCGACGTTTTTGCGCACGCTCAATCGGATGAACGATCTGATTGAGTCGTGCCGTACGACGGGAGAGGTATTGTATCAGGGGCAGGACATTTTTGCGATTGAAGATGTGAACCGGTTGCGCCGTGAAGTCGGGATGGTATTCCAAAAGCCGAATCCCTTTCCGATGAGTATTTATGACAATATTACATTTGCGCTCAAGTCGATGGGAATCCGCGATAAGCGAGTGCTGGACGAACGAGTGGAACGCAGTTTGAAACAGTCGTTTTTATGGGAAGAAGTACATGACCGGTTGCATGAAAACGCCTTGTCGCTGTCGGGCGGACAGCAGCAGCGCGTGTGCATCGCACGGGCGATTGCCGTCCAGCCGAAGGTGATTTTGATGGACGAACCGACCAGTGCGCTGGACCCGATTTCCACACGGAAGATCGAAGAGCTGGTCGAAACGCTCAAAGAGCAATATACCATCGTACTGGTGACGCATAATATGCAGCAGGCGGCGCGATGCTCGGATTATACGGCATTTTTCCTGATGGGCGAGGTGATCGAAAAGAATCGGACGGACGTGATTTTTCATTCTCCGAAGGAACAGCGGACGCATGATTATGTCACGGGACGGTTCGGATGATGAAAGACCGGACGAAGTTCGGTATAATAACAGCAACGGAGCGAGACGGCAGGGACATGCATATCGAGGGATGCGGCGGCCGCCCGCCCGATGAACGGAGTGTGCGGCGATGACGTTGGTATATTGTGTGGAAGATGATGTCAACATTCGCGAGCTGATGATTTATGCACTGGAAAGTCAGCAATTTGAGGTGGTCGGTCTCGCGAGCGGAGAGGAACTCACGGAGGCGTTGGAGAAACAGGTGCCGGAGGTGATTCTGCTCGACGTGATGCTGCCCGGCGAGGACGGCCTGTCCATTCTGAAACGATTGCGCGGACGGCGGGAGTACGACGAAGTGCGGATCATTCTGGTGACGGCGAAAAGTGCGGAGTACGATGTCATCACGGGCTTGGATTTGGGAGCGGACGATTATATTTGCAAACCGTTCGGAATTATGGAAATGATTGCGCGGGTGCGCGCGGCGTTGCGGCGCGGCCGGCGTCGTGAAGAAGGCGACGAGATTTATCGCTATGCGACGATTGAGCTCGATCGCCGCCGCCATCGGGTGACGGTGGCGGGGGAATCAATCCGACTGACGGCGAAGGAGTTTGATCTGCTGGCGTATTTATTGCTCAATGTGGATATTGTACTGTCTCGCGAGCAGATCATGGAGCGGGTCTGGGATGTGGCGTATTTTGTGGAAAGCCGGACGGTGGACATGCATATCATGAGCTTGCGGCAAAAACTCGGCGATGCGGGCAAGTACATCCATACGGTTCGCGGGGTCGGTTATAAGTTGGGTGAAGCGGTATGAAACGAAGCATCCGTGCGTCACTGATCGGGATCAGTCTGCTGGCGACACTGCTGGCGGTCGCGGTGGTGATGTGGTTTTACTATGCGGGCGTCCGCCAAGATGCCGAACAGCATTTGCATCATTTGGTGAATGCGGTCGGTACGGGGATGGAGCAAACCGATACGCCCGAGGCGTACCTGCACGAGGTGGCGGGACGGCTGGAGGGCGATATCCGGTTGACTTGGATTGCCGCGGACGGCCGCGTCCTGTACGAGTCGTCGTACCATTCGGATTGGATGGACAATCACAGCCAGCGCGAAGAAGTCCAGACGGCCATTCATCGGGGCGAGGGCGTCGGTCAGCGGACATCGGAGACGTTGCAGCGGGTGTCGTTTTATTATGCACGGCAACTTGAGGACGGCTCGGTGTTGCGCGGAGCCATCGACCGGGCGGGCATTTGGCGGCTGATGGCGGAAGCCATCCCGGGACTGGTGGTGGCGGTGCTTTTGGTTATTGCGGGGTGCGTCCTGCTCTCGCGGCGCCTGACGACGTATGTACTGACGCCGCTCAGGGATGCGGAGCGCTCGATGGCGGCCATCGTGGAGGGAAAACCCGCCCCTTTGGTTATGGGCGTTCCCGAAATTGACCCCATTATCGGGCGCATCCGCGATCAGCAGGAGCATATCGCGCGTTCGGTGGAAGCGCTTCGCGAAGAACGCAACACGACACGGACGATGATGAATGCGCTCAGTGAAGGCGTACTTCTGCTTGATGAGCATATGTGCCTGGTTGAATATAATTGCGCGGCGGCGATGATGTTTGACTTTGAAACCGAGGACCGCGGTCGGCCGATGGCGGATCTGTTGTCCGATGAAAGCTGGCGGGCGGGGATTTTGACGGCGACGCCGGAAGAAGACACGACACGGTTGTTACAACGCGACGGGCGGGTGTATCGTCTGATTGTGCGTCCGATTCGCGATGCGCAGGGGCGGCCGAATCGGCTGGTCGTGTTGCGCGATACGACGACGGCCTATACCGCCGAGCAGCAGCGCCGCGAATTTACGGCGAATGTCTCGCACGAGCTCAATACTCCGCTGACGGCGATTCACGGATTCGCCGAGCTCTTGTATAACGGCATGTACAAGAGCGATGACGAGGTGAAGAATTTTGCGCAGCGGATGCTGACGGAATCGGATCGACTGCTCGAGTTGATTCGGACGGTGATGCGCTTATCGCGCATTGAGGAAGATCCCGGCCGCGAACATCGCAAACGCGTGTCGTTGCGGTTATTGACGCAGCAAGCGCAGGAGTTGTTGGAGCGCAATATCGAGGAAAAGAATATCACCTTCAAGCTGTACGGCGGCGAAGGATACCTGTGGGGCGATCCGCAGCTGCTGTACGAGATGGTGCTGAACCTGCTCGACAATGCGGTCAAGTACAACCGCCCCGACGGGTTTGTCGAGGTGCGGATCGAGAGCCGCACCGATGCGGTCGATTTCACGGTCCGCGACAGCGGGATCGGCATCAGCAAGGAACAGCAGGAACAGGTGTTCCAGCGGTTTTATCGGGCGGATGCGGCACGTTCGAAAGAAGTGGAAGGATCGGGATTGGGATTGGCGATTGTCAAGCATATCGTTCGGCAGCATGACGGGACGATTGTACTGACCAGTACGGCGCAGACCGGTACGACGATGCATATCACCCTGCCGAATCGGCCGCCGAAGGAAATTACCGAATAACCATTAAAAAGAGCCTACGGGCTCTTTTTTGTATACATGCACGGCAGGGGCGGCCGGCAGGGGTCGGTATGGTATAATGGAAAAAATAACAGGCAAAGGGGCGAGCAGTATGATGAGTATGGCAGCACCGCAGGCATTCGGCAAGAAATCCAACGATGTGATTTTCGGGGCGAGCGCCGCCGCACAGGCGGCCATTGCGCAATACGGCGCGGCCGCGGTGACCAACGCGACCATCGGCGCGATTTTGGATGAAGAAGAACGGTTGGTTTGTTTGCCGACAGTGGAACGGGCGGTTCGGGCGTTGGCGATTGAGGATATCATTGCGTATGCGCCGATTTCCGGTCTGCCGGCGTTTTTGGAACGCGTCTGCGGCCGTTGTTTCGGTAATGCGCGCCCTGAGGCGGAAATCGCTGCGGTCGCGACGGCGGGCGGCACGGGGGTCATTCACCATGTCGTGCACAACTACACCGAACCGGGTGACGCCGTGCTCACGAGCGATTGGTTTTGGGGCGCGTATCGCACGATTTGCGAAGACAACCAGCGGCGGCTGGAGACCTTTACGTTGTTTACGGACGACTTGACGTTTAACCATGACGATTTTGCCCGTGCCGTTCATGCGTTGGCGGCGACGCAACGGCAGGTGACGGTCGTGCTGAATACGCCCGCACACAATCCGACGGGATACAGCTTGACGGAGGGCGATTGGGATCGGGTGCTGGCGGTACTGACGGAGATTGCCGCCGATCCCGACAAACGGGTCACGCTGGTCGTCGATGCGGCGTATCTCGATTTTGCCGGTGAGGGCGATGAGGCACGGCAGTTTTTCCGTAAGTTCGGCGGTCTCCCCGAACGTCTGTTGGTCATTGCGGCGTACAGCATGTCCAAAGGATTTACGCGTTACGGACAGCGGGTCGGAGCGATGATTGGCATCAGCTCGTCGGCGGACGTGATTCGCGAGTTCCGCGAGATCAATCAGTTCACGAGTCGGGCGACGTGGTCGAATATCAGTCGTGCGCCGATGCAGGTGCTGGTCAATATCAGCGACGATTCCGCATTGTTGGCATCGTTTCGGGAGGAACAGGCGCAATATTTCGCCATGATTCGTGAACGGGCGGAAATCTTTATGCAGGAAGCGCGCGAGGTCGGGCTGCGGGTCTTGCCGTATCGGGCGGGATTTTTCATCAGTGTGCCGACCGCGCGGGCCAAAGCGGTGTGTGAACGTCTGCATGCCGACCGCATTTTCCTTGTGCCGTTGCAGGCGGGTGTACGGATTGCCGTCTGCGCTGTACCGAAACAAAAAATCCGCGGGATTGCGGCCAAACTGGCGGCGGCGCTCGCGGCGGTCGAGTCCTAGTTGACAGCAAGCGAAAAATACGATATAATTACACGGTAATTGAATCAAGCAGAAGTCATCCGCTTCTCACCTTACACAACACTACGGTCGTTACTAAGGTCACAGCATCGGAACAAACGGGTGACGCTTGTCATCCGTTTTTTATTTGACTTGATTCACACGATATTTATCGGGAGGTGAATGTTATTAGTAAAGAAGCCCGCATCAATGAACAAATCCGCGTGCGTGAAGTCCGACTGGTCGGCGAAAACGGCGAGCAGCACGGCGTCATCAGTACGCGCGAAGCGATGGAAAAAGCGGCGGAAGTGCAGCTCGACTTGGTCGAGGTCGCACCGAACGCCCGTCCGCCGGTTTGTAAATTGATGAATTATGGCAAGTACCGCTACGAGCAACAAAAGCGGGAAAAAGAAGCAAGAAAGAAACAGAAAATCGTCACGCTCAAAGAAGTCAAGTTGCGCCCGAATATCGAGGATCACGACTTCTACGTAAAGATGAAAAACGCGCGTCGGTTTATCGCCGACGACAGCAAGGTCAAGGTGACGATTATGTTCCGCGGGCGCGAGCTCAGTCATCCGGAGTTGGGAGAAAAACTGCTGGTGCGGTTTGCCCGTGAGATGGAAGACGTCGCGACGCAGGAAAAAGGACCGAAATTGGAAGGTCGCAACATGACGATGATGTTGGTACCGAAAGTAGAAAAATAAGGAGGCTTACCATGCCGAAGATTAAAACTCGTCGTGCCGCAGCCAAACGTTTCAAGAAAACGGGTTCCGGCGAATTCAAACGCAGCAAAGCGTACAAGAGCCATATTTTGGAAAAGAAAACACATAAACGGAAACGTAATTTGCGGAAAGCCACACTGGTCAGCAAATCTGATCATAAACGCATTTCGCGGTTGTTGCCGCACGCTTAATAGGAGGAAGACACATGGCCAGAGTTAAAGTCGGCGTCACCGCACGGAAACGCCATAAAAAAATCTTAAAACTTGCAAAGGGATATCGCGGCGCGCGTCATCGCCAGTTCAAAAAAGCCAACGAATCGGTAATGCATTCCTTGGCGTATGCTCGTCGTGACCGTCGTCAGAAGAAACGCGATTTCCGCAAATTGTGGATCGCCCGTATCAATGCGGCGGCCCGCTTGAACGGTACGACATACAGCCGTTTGATCGCAGGCTTGCATAAAGCCGGCGTGGAAATCAACCGTAAAATGCTCTCGGATTTGGCGATTCAGGATCCGGCGGCGTTCACCAAGTTGGTCGATATCGCGAAAAAAGCCTGACACCCGTGTCCGGCTTCGCGTCGGGTCGGCAGGCCGACGGGCGGGGAGTCGTTGACAGTACACGGGCAAGTATGGTACAGTAAATTGGTATAGGTACGGGGTGAATCCCCGATTTTAGAATGAGCGAGGTGTGAACTATGCGCGACGGGGTAACACTTGCATGCACGGAGTGCAAGCAGCGCAATTACCGGACGAACAAGAATAAAAAGAACAATTCCGAACGTCTGGAAATGAACAAGTACTGCAAGTTCTGTAAACGACACACATTGCATCGAGAAACCAAATAAGTTTTTCATGTAAGTTGACGGAATGAAGTAAACGGAGGATACGATGGCGAGTCAAAACACAGCAGTGCAAAAAGGCGGCATCACTTCTTTCTTTCGCGGCGTCAAGCAGGAAATGAAAAAGGTCCAATGGCCGACCAAACGGGAATTAGTACGCTATACGATTGTCGTATTTATTACAGTGATCTTCATTTCCTTTATTATTATGGCGGTAGATTTTGTATTCATGGAAATCTTCAAACTGTTTTCCAAGTTGATTTGACAAGGAGGACAGAATGACAGCCGACAGCAATAAGATTAAGTGGTACGTCATTCATACCTATTCGGGGTATGAAAACAAGGTCAAAACCAATCTGGAATTGAAAGTACAGTCGCTCGGGATGACGGATACGATCCGGCAGATTTTGGTTCCCATGCATGATGAAGTCGATATCAAAGACGGCACCAAGCGTGTGGTGCAACGGAAAGTATTCCCGGGGTACGTGCTGGTCGAAATGGAAGTCAACGATCGCAGCTGGTATGTCGTGCGGAATACGCCCGGCGTGACCGGATTTGTCGGGACGACGACCAAGCCGACACCGCTCAGCGACGAAGAAGTCGACCGCATTCTGCATGAGCAGGATCATGCGGGCGCACCGGTTCCGAAAATTACCGTCAATGTGGGCGATCGGATTCGAATCACCCAGGGCGCGTTCACGGATCAGCTGGCCAATGTTTCGGAAGTGTTTCCGGAAAAAGGCACGATTCGTGTACTGCTCGACGTATTCGGAACGGCAACACCGACAGAGTTGGATGCGTCTCAATTTGAGGCCGCACCTGAAATATACTCTAAATGACGTGCTCCTTTACGGAGTGCGGGTGGGAGGACAATCGTCCGTAGGCACCACATCTTACCACGTAAGGAGGTGTAAGACATGGCAAAGAAAGTAGCAAAAATGGTCAAGCTGCAGGTCGAAGCGGGGAAAGCCACTCCGGCACCGCCGGTCGGACCGGCACTCGGTCAGGCGGGGATTAACATCATGGCATTTGTCCAGGATTTCAACGCCCGTACGGCGCAGCAGGCGGGACTCATTATTCCGGTAGAAATTACCGTATATGAAGACCGTTCCTTTACCTTTATCACCAAGACGCCACCAGCAGCGGTACTGCTGAAAAAAGCGGCCGGTTTGGAAAAAGCGTCCGGTGAGCCGAACAAAAACAAAGTCGGCAGCGTCACGGAACAGCAGGTTCGTGAAATTGCGGAAACGAAGATGCCCGACCTGAATGCCAACACGGTGGAAGCCGCGATGGAAATGGTCAAAGGCACCGCTCGCAGCATGGGGATTACGATTAAAGAATAAGCGAAGGTGAGAGATTCTCTCGAGGAGGAATTATGGCAAAATTGGGCAAGAAGTATGCCGCCGCCTCCGCGCTCGTCGATCGTGACCAAAAGTATACGCTGGACGAAGCGGTGGCGCTGGTGAAAAAAACAGCGACGGCAAATTTTGATGAATCGGTAGACATGGTGTTCAACCTGAACATCGACCCGAAATATGCGGATCAGCAGATTCGCGGGGCCATGGTCTTGCCGCACGGAACGGGCAAAACGAAAAAGGTACTCGTCTTTGCCAAGGGTGCGAAAGTCGACGAAGCGGAACAAGCAGGTGCCGATCACGTCGGCGGGGAAGAATTGCTTCCCAAGATTCAAGGCGGTTGGTTTGATTTCGATGTCGTCATTGCGACACCGGATATGATGTCCGTCGTCGGCCGACTCGGTAAAGTCTTGGGCCCGAAGGGACTCATGCCGAACCCGAAAGTCGGTACGGTTACGATGGATGTGGCGAAAGCCGTCGGTGAAGTGAAAGCCGGTAAGATCGAATATCGCGCGGACAAAGCGGGCAATATTCAATTATCGATCGGTAAAGCATCGTTCACCGAAGAACAACTTGCGGATAACGCACGGGCGATTTTCGACCGGATTCTCAAAGCGCGTCCGGCCACTGTCAAAGGGCAATACATGAAGACAGTGACGCTGTCTGCGACGATGGGACCGGGCGTACGTCTGGATCAAACCAAAATGGCGGCTCCGAAAGAATAATTACACTATTTACACTTAGCTTAAGACCGGTGGTATTGGTAATGGGCATTGCCCGCCACCCGAGGCTGAGTACCGAGATGATCGGTACGCGACCTCGTACAACGAGGTCGTTTTTTACGGCTAATGTGCTAAATACAACTCACTACAAAAAGGAGGTGTTTACATGGCCACACGCGTGGAAAAAGAACAGATTGTCGCTGAGATGAAAGCGGAACTCGAATCCGCCAAAGGGGCGGTTCTCGTTGAGTACAGCGGTCTGACAGTGGCAGCGGCGACGGAATTGCGTCGCAAGTTCTTGGCGCACAATGTCCGCTATCATGTCATCAAAAACACGTTGACGGCGATTGCGGCACGTGAGCTCGGATTGGACGCGTTTGCTGATGAATTGCACGGTCCGAACGCATTGGCGGTATCGGACAGCGACGCGGTTGCTCCGGCGAAAGCGTTGAAAGAGTTCTTGGATGAATCCAAGAGCACGGCGGTTACGATGAAAATCGGCTTGCTCGAAGGTGAAATGATCGGGCTGGACGCGGTCAAGGATTTGGCCGAACTGCCGAGCCGGGATGTTTTGCTTGCCAAAGTGGTGGGCAGCATGCAGGCTCCGATTACGGGTATCGTTCGCTGCCTGAACGGCAACGTAATGAACTTGGTGTATGTATTGGAAGCGATTCGCAAACAGAAAGAAAGCGCATGAGCGCATAAGTATTCACCCATAGGAGGGACTATCATGACTAAAGAAGAAATTATGCAAGCAATTGAAGAGATGTCGGTACTGGAATTGTCCGAACTCGTAAAAGCAATGGAAGAAAAATTCGGCGTTTCGGCGGCGGCTCCGGTAGCCGTTGCGGCGGCAGCTCCGGCGGCCGGCGGTGCAGCGGAAGAAAAAACCGAATTCGATGTTATCCTGAAAGAAGTCGGCGCCAGCAAGATCAACGTCATCAAAGTTGTTCGCGAAGCGACCGGTCTCGGCCTCAAAGAAGCCAAAGCGTTGGTTGACGGTGCTCCGGCTGCTGTCAAAGAAGGCATTGCGAAAGCGGATGCCGACGCGCTGAAAGAAAAACTCGAAGAAGCGGGCGCTACGATCGAATTGAAATAATTCGTGTTCATCAAAAATCACTCTCTGCGGAGAGTGATTTTTTTATGGAATCGGACTGAAAAGAGCCTGCGGTTGCGTAAGTATGGTAAAATGGACATACATTACGGGAAAGGAGACTCATATGAAATCTTCGCCGCCGACTAACGGCAAGTCGTCACCGCGCCATTTGCGTCCGTCGGAATCTGCGTGGAACGCCGTGAAACGTTGGGTAATCCCTGTGGCAGTGCTGATTCTTGCCGGTTATTTGGCATATACCGGCTACGAGTGGTGGCAGTTGGAGCAGGAGCTGGGCCGCGCCGAGGCGCATCAGCAGCAGTTGTTACAAGAGCAGCAGCAGCTCAAGCAGGAGGAAGCGCGTTACCAGGATCCCAAGGAGATTGAGAAAGAAGCGCGGGAGCAACTGGGTCTCGTCAAAGAGGACGAGGTGCCTTATGTTCGTTAAAAGTTGCATAGAGCCGCATATTTTCGTATAATGAAGATACATTTATTTTAAGGAGGATGTTCGTTTCGCATGAGCGTAGAAGTAGGGGCAGTGGTAGAAGGTGTCGTAACCGGGATCGCCAAGTTCGGAGCGTTTGTTGAGCTCGCGGATAAAAAAGTCGGTTTGGTGCATGTGTCCGAAGTGGCCCATGAATATGTCAATGAGGTGTCCGATTACGTCAAGGTGGGCGATAAGGTCCGCGTCAAAGTCGTATCGATGGACGATAAAGGCAAAATCGGATTGTCCATGAAACAGGCACAGGAGCGCGAGCCCGCTCGCGGGAATGCCCGGCGAAGCGAACATGATCATCGTCCGTCGGGAGGCGGCCACCGGCCGTCGCGTCGCAAGCCGATGGGGGCGATGTCGTTTGAAGATAAGCTCAGCCGTTTTCTGAAAGACAGTGATGAACGGCTCAGCGATTTGAAACGTAATACGGAATCCAAACGTGGCGGACGAGGGGCGCGTCGTTCCGATTGATTGGAGGAAGCATCCCGCGGGGGTGCTTTTTTATTAGGAGGATACTATGAAACAAGCCGTGATGGATATCGGTACGAATTCGATACGGCTGTTGGTGGCGGAATTGTCGCCGGAAGGAATGCGCACCGTGTGCAAAACGCTCCGGACGACCCGTCTGGGAGACGGGCTGGAGAGCGGCAAGGCGCTGGGCGAATCGGCCCGCTTGCGCACACTTGAGGGCGTGGCGGAGCTGATCGCCGAGGCGCGTGCGTGCGGCGCGACCGAGGTGACGGCTGTCGGCACCAACGCGTTGCGGGAAGCGGCGGACGGTGCGGCATTTGCCGCGGAGATCGGCAAGGTGATCGGCGCATCGGTGCGGATTATCGACGGGACGGAAGAGGCACGGTACAGTTATCTCGGCGCGGCCAAGGAGAGCCCGACGATGACGGGCGTGGTCGATATCGGCGGCGGCAGTACGGAAATTGCCGTCGGGTTCAGCGGAGAGCTTGGCGTGGCAGTGAGTATGCCGCTGGGAGCGGTCCGCGGCAGTCGGGATTTTGACATGATGACACCACGCGGTATCGGCGAACTGAAAAAGCATTGTTTCGCCGTATTGGCGGAGCGGGCCGAAGAGGTACAGGGCATCAGTCGATGGATCGGTGTCGGTGGCACGATGACGTCGATGGCGGCTATCGTGCAAAAACTTTCGCCGTATGATGCGGCCAAGGTGCAGGGGTATCGCTTGTCGTATGAAACGGTACAGAAATTGCTCCATTGTTTGGCAATGTTGTCCTATGAAGAACGGCGGGAGCTGCCGGGATTGCAGCCCGAACGGGCGGATATTATCGTGGCGGGAGTTGCGATTGCGGAAAGTTTGATGGAGTATTTCGCGTTGCCGGAGATGGCGGTCAGCGATGCGGATTTGCTGGAAGGCGTCTGGTGGGAGACGTATGGACCCGGCGACAGCGTTTGAACGCAAGGTTGACGCGTTCGTTCGGCGCGAGCGGTTATGGATGCTCGGCGCACGCATATTGGTCGCCTGCAGCGGCGGCCCCGATTCGCTGGCGCTGTTGTGGTGGTTGCTGGCCCGTCGCAGGCGTGACGAGTTGACCGTACGCGCGGTCTATGTGCATCATCATCTGCGTACTGCGGCCGACGAGGAAGCGCGATATCTCACACGAATCGGCGGCGAGCAAGGGTTTGCCGTCGAGATTCGTCATGTCGATGTACCGGAGCGAATCAAGGCGACGGGCGAATCGACGGAGACGGCGGCACGGACATTGCGGTATCGCACGTTGCGGGCTGCGGCGGCGGAGGCGGGAGACGATCGGATTGCGGTCGCGCATCACGCCGACGACCAGGCGGAGACGATCCTGCATCATATTTTGCGCGGTACGGGCATGCGCGGCTTGCGCGGGATGTTGCCGCAGACGGGACGGATTGTCCGGCCGCTGCTCGAGGTGACGCGCGCGGAGGTCGAGGCGTATTTGGCGGCGTGTTGTCCGTACGCGCCTTGTATCGATGAAACGAATACGGACACGGGCTATTTGCGCAATGCGCTACGGCATGAAGTGCTGCCGTACTTGGTGCAGTATAATCCCAATATTCGCGAAGGCCTTTGCCGACTGGGCGCGCTGATGCGTGACGAAACGGAATGGACGGATGCGCTGACGGCCGCATGGTGGGATCGTGAGGCGACGGTGGCGGACGGGAAAGTCTCGCTCCCGCGGCCGATGAAGTGGCCGCTTGCGTTGTGTCGGCATGTCGTGCGCGAGGTCTATCGACGCTACGGTACGGGAACACCTGACGGCGGACAGACGCAGCGCGTGGTCGACTTGTGGCGCGCCGGCAGGACGGGGGCGCGCTATGTCGCCCGCGGATTGTACTGGGAGGTTGCGGCCGATCGAATGACGGCACGCAACGGCCTCGTCGTGACGGATAAGCAGGCCATGTCGGCTGCCGCGGGCGAGACGGGGATTCTTACACTGGGAGAGCGGCAGGTGACGGTGCGGCGGAGCGATTACCCCGACGGGGAAATCAATGTGCCGATTCGCACCTTGCAAGGCCCGCTGCGTCTGCGCTATCGACGTCCGGGCGATCGGATTGCGGTGCCGCGGGTCGGCACGAAAAAATGGAAAGACTGGCTGATTGATCATAAAGTGCCGCGCGGCGATCGCGACAGCATTGTCGTATTGGCGGACGATACACGAATTTATCATGCGTTCGGTTATTGGCGCGGGAGTGAGCCGCCGGACGAACCGGGGCCGTATTGGGCGATCGGAGACCGAAGGAGGATGCAAGATGAAGGAACGGATTGAAAAAGTACTGGTGTCGGAGGAAGACATCCGCACACGAGTGCGGGAGATGGGCGAACAAATCACCCGCGACTACGCCGGCAAGGATTTGGTGCTGGTCGGTATTTTGAAAGGGTCGGTCGTTTTTATGGCGGATTTGATGCGCCAAATCGGCCTGCCGTTGAATATTGATTTCATCAGCGTGTCGAGTTACGGCAGCAAGACGTCGTCCGACGGCACGATTACCCTGCTGAAAGATTTGGCGCTGGATATTCGGGGGCGGGATGTCCTGATCGTGGAGGATATCGTTGATACGGGTTCGACACTGTACCATTTGCAGCGCTTGCTCGCTCATCGGGGCGCGGCTTCGGTCGAGATTGCGACGTTGCTCAGCAAGCCCGAACGCCGCAAAGTAGATGTTAAGGTCCGCTATATCGGATTTGAAGTGCCCGACGAATTTGTCGTCGGATACGGACTTGATTTCGATGAAAACGACCGTCACTGGCCGTTTGTCGGCGTACTCAAGCCGGAGTACTATCAATCGTAATCGTTGTCAAAAAAACATCATTATGCTATGATATACTAATAGCGTATGAGGGTAATACGCCCTACAAATCCGGAAAGGGGAACGAGATTGAGCCGATTTATACGAAACGTCAGCATGTGGGTCTTGCTCATGATTATCGGGGTATCGCTTTTCAGCAATTTCATGGAGCCGCAAGAAAAGCAGGCTGACCTGACTTATTCCAACTTCCTGACACAGGTGCAGGAAAAAAATGTGGATTACGTCGTGATGACGAAAAACTCCATTACGGGGAAATTGAAAAACGGCACGGAGTTTACTACGTATGCGCCGGACAACGATTTGCAACTGTTGCCGACCTTGCGCGAACACGGTGTTACCATCCAGGCAAAACCGCCGGAACAGCCGTCGTGGTGGATGAGCATATTGACGAGTTTGCTGCCGATTTTGCTCTTGATCGGTGTGTGGTTCTTTATCATGAATCAGACACAGGGCGGCGGCGGACGCGTGATGAATTTCGGTAAATCCCGTGCGAAAATGCACGAAGAAGGCAAGGTCAACGTGACGTTTGCCGATGTCGCGGGGGAAGAAGAAGCCAAACAGGAATTGACGGAAGTGGTGGATTTCCTGCGGCGACCGGAAAAATATAACGCCATCGGGGCGCGTATTCCGAAGGGGATTTTGCTCTACGGCCCTCCGGGGACGGGGAAAACCTTGCTTGCCAAAGCAGTCGCGGGCGAAGCGGGCGTACCGTTTTTCAGTATCAGCGGGTCCGACTTCGTCGAAATGTTTGTCGGTGTCGGAGCGTCGCGTGTGCGGGACTTGTTCGCGCAAGCGAAAAAGAATGCGCCCTGTATCGTGTTTATCGATGAAATCGATGCGGTCGGCCGTCAACGCGGTTCCGGTCTCGGCGGCGGACATGATGAACGTGAACAGACATTGAACCAGTTATTGGTTGAAATGGACGGTTTCGGCGCCAACGAGGGGATTATCACACTGGCGGCGACGAACCGGCCGGATATTCTCGACCCGGCGTTGTTGCGCCCGGGGCGATTTGACCGTCAAGTCGTGGTCAGCCGACCGGATTTGCGCGGCCGTGAGGCGATTTTGAAAGTGCACGCCCGCAACAAGCCGCTGGACGACGATATTGATTTGCGGATTATTGCGAAAAAGACGCCCGGTTTTACGGGGGCGGATTTGGCCAACCTGCTGAACGAAGCGGCGCTTCTTGCCGCCCGCCAAAACAAGAAAACCATCGGTATGGCGGAGTTGGAAGAAGCCAGCGAGAAGGTTGCCTACGGGCCGGAACGCCGCAGCCATGTCGTCAGTGAAAAAGAACGCCGCATCACGGCGTATCACGAAGCGGGCCATGCGATTGTGGCGGAAGTCTTGCCGGAAGCGGACAAGGTCCACAAAGTGACCATCATTCCGCGCGGACAAGCGGGCGGCTATACGATGATGCTGCCGGAAGAAGAACGCGCATACATCACCTATTCGCATATGATGGCGGAGATTCGCGTCCTGATGGGCGGTCGTTGTGCGGAGCAGGTCGCGTTCAATGAAATCTCCAGCGGCGCATCCAACGACTTGGAACGCGTCAGCCAAATTTTGCGCAATATGATCATGCGCTGGGGCATGAATACACGCCTGGGGCCGATTACTTTCGGCGAACACCAGGAGCAGATCTTCCTCGGCAAGCAGCTCGGATCGGAACGCAATTACGGTGAAAATGTCGCGACGGTGATCGACGAAGAAATGGAACGTCTCGCGAAAGAAGCCTATGCGGATACCGTTCGGATTTTGGAAGAAAATATCGACGTCCTGCACGCCATGGCGCAGGCACTCTTGGAAGTGGAAACCATCGACGCCAAGCAGGTACGCAATTTGTTCAAGTACCGGCAGTTGACGGTCCCGGAAGGAGTTACGGAAGAACCTTCCGCACCGGATACCATTTGACGATTGACACACCCGTTACCGACGTAGCGGGTGTGTTTTTTATACCGATGCTTGACATATTGTAAACCTGTCGGTATAATTGGACTGAATAATTCAAAGGAAAGGAAGAAATCTGTCAAAGGAGGCGGACGGTATGAGAAACAAAATTCTGAAGTATTTTCGCGATGCGGGCAAAGAATTTGTTTCCGGGCAGCAGATATCGGATGATTTGCACGTATCGCGCACGGCGATCTGGAAACATATCAAGGTGTTGAAAGAACGCGGGTACATTTTCGAGTCGAGTACACGCAAAGGGTATCGGTTGATTCATGCGCCGAACTTGTTGACGGAATTGGAGCTGAACAGTGTCCTGACAACGAAAGTGCTCGGGCGTCATATCATCTACGACGAGTCGATGACATCGACGAACGTCGTCGCCAAAGAAGCCGCACGCAAAGGGGCGCCGGACGGAACCGTTGTCGTGGCGGAAGAGCAGACCGGCGGGCGCGGGCGCGTACAGCGCGGTTGGTTTTCTCCGTATGCCAAGGGGATTTGGTTTTCCGTGATTTGGCGGCCGACCTTTGCGCCGCAGGATGCCTCGAAATGCACCTTGCTGGCGGCGGTGGCCTTGGTACGGGCGTTTCACAAGATGGGGCTGACGGATGCCGGCATCAAGTGGCCGAACGACATACTGGTGCATGACCGCAAGCTGGTCGGGATTCTGACGGAGATGGATGCCACGATGGAACAAATCAACTACATCGTGATGGGCATCGGGATCAATACGGACGTCGCGCCGGTCGATTTGCCGGAAGATTTGCGCGGGAAAGCGACGTCGTTTATGACCGAAGGCGTGCGCGTGGTACGCAAGGAGTTGTTGGCGGCGGTGCTGCTGGAGCTTGAAGCGCTCTATGAAGAAGCACAGCGCGCCGGGTTTGCGCGGATTTTGGATGAATGGCGCGATCACTCCGTGACGTTGGGGCGCGAAGTCAATGTCATCATGCCGAATGAAATATACAGCGGTACGGCGCGTGATATTGATGACGACGGTTGTTTGATAGTGGATACGCCGACCGGCACGCAACGGGTCATGGCGGGAGATGTGTCGATTCGTAACCGGACACATGAATAAAGAAAACGAGTGAGGGTCTATGCTGTTAGTAGTGGATGTAGGAAATACCAATATCGTTTTGGGAACGTATCGGAAAAATAAGCGCTTGACGGAGCATTGGCGGATTTCGACGGACCGCCTGCGGACGACGGACGAATACGGCGTCATTTTGAGTGATTTGTTCCGTTTGGAAGGCATGAATATTGCCGATGTCGAGGCGATCATCGTGTCGTCGGTCGTACCGCCGCTCAACCCGACGCTGGCACGGATGTCGCGCCGTTATTTTGGCGTGGAAGCGATATTCGTCGGACCGGGCACCAAGACGGGGATCAATATCAAGTATGAAAATCCGCGCGAGGTCGGTGCGGACCGTATCGTCAACGCCGTTGCGGCGTATCATCGTTTCGGCGGTCCGGTGATCGTCATCGATTTCGGTACGGCGACAACGTTCTGCGTGATCTCCGCCGAGGGAGACTATTTGGGCGGCGCCATCGCCCCGGGCATCGGGATTTCGATGGAAGCCTTGTTCCAGCGGGCGGCGAAATTGCCGCGTATCGAGCTGCGCAAGACACCGTCGGTATTGTGTAAAAATACCATCAGCAGCATGCAGTCGGGGGTCTACTACGGGTTTGTCGGTCAGGTGGACGGTATCGTGACGCGCCTGCGTGAAGAAATCGGCGCGCCGGCCAAAGTCATCGCGACAGGCGGACTGGCGGGACTCATCTCGGAAAGCTCCGAGACGATTGACGAGGTCGTCCCGATGTTGACGCTGGAAGGGTTGGCACGGATTTATGAACTTAATCGCTGAGACGCATATCGGGCCCGTGACGCTGGCAAATCAAGTGGCACTGGCCCCGATGGCGGGGGTCAGCGACCGGACCTATCGACGTCTTGCCAAGGAGCAGGGCGTCGGTTTTATTTGTACGGAGATGATCAGCGCCAAAGGGCTTGTCTATCATAATGACAAAACGCTGGAAATGCTGCGTCCGTCCGCGGATGAGCATCCGGTCGCGGTACAGCTTTTCGGCAGCGAGCCCGACATCATGGCGGAGGCGGCGCGGATGGCGGCGGCCGAGGGCGCGGACGTAATCGATATCAATATGGGCTGCCCCGTGATGAAAGTCGTCAAAAACGGCGAAGGCTCGGCCTTGCTCAAGACGCCGACCCTGGCGGCGCAAATCGTGGCGGCGATGACGGCGGCGACGGACGTACCGATCACCGCCAAAATCCGCCTCGGCTGGGACGATGCGTCACGCAATGCGGTCGAGGTCGCACGGCGGCTTGAGGCGGCCGGTGCGGCGGCGCTGACCATTCACGGACGGACGCGTGAGCAGATGTATCACGGTAAGGCGGATTGGGAGGCGATTGCCGCGGTGGCGGCGGCTGTCGCCATTCCCGTCTGGGGAAACGGTGATATCGACGACGGTCCGACGGCTGCGCGTCGACTGCGGGAGAGCGGTTGCGCGGGGATTGCCGTCGGCCGTGCGGCACAGGGCAATCCCTTTATCTTTCGAGAGATTGTCGGCTATTTGCGTGACGGCGTCGAAACCCGGCCGGCAAGTGCGGAGGAACGAATCGATATGTGCCTGCGGCATTTACACCTGTTGGCGGAGGACAAGGGCGAGGCGGTTGCCGTGCGGGAGATGCGGACGCATGTCGTCGGCTATTTGCGCGGATTGTTCGGCGCGACCGAGGTACGGCGCACGCTCATGCCGCTGGTGACCGTCGCCGCGTGGGACGAGGTGCTGGCCGCCTATCGGGCCCGGCTCGGTTGAGTGAGTGCAAAGGTTCGGTCCTATGCATAGACGTACGGGAATCAGTGTGGTATAATTCACGTAATGTCGATTTTTAAGAAAACTACTATCGCAAAAAGGAGTCTTGATCGGATGACAGCACGCAATACGAAAACAGCGGCGGCCAAGGCCGTCGACACGGAAAATCTCAAGCAGTCGGATACGGCGAATGAACACAAAAAAATAGAAAAGAGTACGCCGGTCAGCGAGGCTTTTTTACAGGAAATGCATGAAAAGCTCGACGAACTCAAGTCCGTCACTCGCCTGCAGGTCGCGGAACGGCTGAAGGAAGCGATTGCATTGGGGGACTTGAGTGAAAACTCGGAATACGAAGATGCGAAAAACCAGCAAGCATTTGTGGAAGGCCAAATCGCGGAATTGGAAGAAAAAATTCGCACCGCCAAAATCGTGAAAGCGCCGAAAGGCAAACATATCGGACTGGGGTCGTTGGTAATGCTCGAAGACGAAGGAACGAAAGAAACAATCGAGTACCAGATTGTCGGCTCGGCGGAAGCGGATCTCTTTGCGGAGCCGCCGAAAATTTCGGACGAATCACCGGTCGGCAAGGCCTTGATGCAGCATAAGAAAGGTGACAAAGTCACGGTACAGGCACCGGAGCAGGAGCTGCACTATATCATCAAAGATATCCGAAACAACTCGGCGAAACGAGCTCAAAAATAATCGCTGCGAATTGACGGACGCCCGCCTTGTGCGGGCGTTTTTGCGCGCGGCGCGGTTGCCGTTGCGGTGGGACTTTGCTATAATAAATAAAATACGGACAGCGAAACAGCCGTCGGATGCGGCGATGATATGAAGGAGGAAAAGATATGGAGCAACTCGAAACGGATGTATCGATGCGCGAGCATGAAACGGAGCAGATGCAAATCCGTCGTGAAAAATTGCAAAAGATCGAAGAATTGGGGATTTACCCGTTCGGCGACAAGTTTGAACGGGATTATCATACAACGGACATTGTAGCGAATTTTGATGAACTGGACGGCAAAGATGTACGCATCGCCGGCCGCATCATGGCGATTCGCGACCACGGCAAGACGGCGTTTTTGACGATTCGTGACGGTGAAGGCGATATCCAGATTTACCTGCGGCGGGACGAAGTGACGGAAACGGAGTTTGCGCTTTTCCGCCTGCTCGATATCGGGGACATCATCGGCATCGCGGGCAGCGTATTCAAGACGCACAGAGGCGAAATCAGTGTCCGCGTGGCGCAGCTGACGATGCTCTCGAAAGCGCTCCGACCGCTCCCGAACAAGATGCAGGGCCTGACGAATACCGATGCGCGGTATCGCCAACGCTATGTCGACCTCATCATGAATCAGGACGTGCGGGAAACGTTCCGCAAACGCTCGGCGATTATCGCCAGCGTACGCCAATGGCTCGCCGCTCACGGCTTCATGGAAGTGGAAACGCCGATTTTGCAAAACCTGTACGGCGGTGCGGCGGCACGCCCCTTTATCACGCATCACAATGCGCTCGATATGGACGTCTACCTGCGCATCTCGCCGGAACTGTACTTGAAACGACTTGTCGTCGGCGGGTTTGAAAAAGTCTACGACCTTAACCACAACTTCCGCAATGAAGGGATCGATACCCGTCACAATCCGGAATTTACCATGTTGGAAACCTATCAGGCGTACGGCAATTTTGAAGACGTTATTCGTCAGACGGAAGAAATCGTCTCCTATTGTGCGCAGCAGGTGCTGGGTACGATGAAAATCACCTACCAGGGACAGGAAATCGACCTCACGCCGCCGTGGAACCGCATGACGATGCCGGAGGCGGTGAAGAAATATTCGGGCGAAGATTTCGACAAGGTCACGACCGTCGAAGAAGCCCGCGCGATTGCCGACCGTCTCGGCGTGGAATACGGCGAGCATGACGGCATCGGCAAACTGCTCAATGCCTGCTTTGAAGAAGTGGCGGAAGAAAAACTGATTCAGCCGACCTTTATCTTCGGTCATCCGTTGGAAATTTCGCCGCTGGCGAAACAAAATCGCAAAAATCCGATGATTACCGACCGCTTTGAAGCCTTCATCTTCGGACGGGAATTGGCGAACGGCTTCTCCGAATTGAATGACCCGATCGATCAATATCAGCGGTTTGAAGACCAAGTCAAACAATACGAAGAAGGCGACGACGAAGCGCACCAAATGGACTACGACTATGTCCGCGCGCTCGAATACGGCTTGCCGCCGACGGCGGGATTGGGCATCGGCCTCGACCGCATGATCATGTTCCTGACGGATGCGTCTTCCATCCGTGACGTGATTTTGTTCCCCCTGCTCAAGCCGGAACAACACCAGCAGTCCGACGACACAACCGACACGGAAGCATAATGATTTATGTATAGTAAAAGCACCTCGCATGGCGGGGTGCTTTTACTATATGCAGATTAGAAATTAACAAGCAGGGTGATTTTTTTCTCGTTGCGGGAGGGCAGGATAGGGGTATGAGTGTGCATGGGATCAAAAACAAAAGAAAACGAAAGAATAAAAGAGATAAGACCGATGTTGACAAGGGGGAACGGAGTTTCTTATAATAGCACTGGTCAATAATCCGTAATAATCCGACTTTATACCGCTTTATCGCGGATAATCGGAGATTACGACGGGCGAATCATCTGTCACCTCACAAGGGGCAGGGGGTCGCTTTTTATAATGGATGAATTTGTGACGGACAGGAGGGATACGAATGACGTGGAAGGCGGCTTATACGCCGAGGGCGGCACATTATTTGGACACGATGGAGCGCCCGTTGACGCCGATCGGCGAGACGGACGGTACGGATGTGGCGGTCGTTGTGGCGACTGACGAGGAGTGGAATTTGACGGAGGCGTTGCGCCGAACGGGATTCGATATCCCGATGTGCGTGATCGGTGCGGGAACGGAGGGCGATGCCCACCTGCCGAGCGAGACGTCGCCCGACATGGTGGCGCAAACGGCGGAAACGCTGGCCGCACGGTACGAAGAGAATGTATTGCCGCCGTTTTTTCGTGCACTGACGGAGTATGTCGAGGCGGGGACGGTCCCTTTCGATTGTCCCGGACACCAAGGCGGCGCGGCATTTCGCCGGACGCCGGCGGGACGTGCCTTTGTCGAATTTTTCGGCGAACGGATGTTTCAGGCGGATTTGTGCAACGCCGATGTCAAGCTCGGCGATCTTCTGATTCATGAAGGACCGGCACTGGCGGCGCAGCAGGCGGCGGCACGGACGTATCACGCGGACAAGACGTACTTCGTACTGGGCGGCACGAGCGCGGCCAATCAGGTCGTGCTGAACGCGCTGCTTGCACCGGGAGACTTGGTGCTGTACGATCGCAACAATCATAAATCGGTGTGTCACGGTGCGCTGATTCAGGCGGGAGCATTGCCCGTCTATGTGGAAACGACCCGCAATCCGTACGGATTTATCGGGGGGATTCCGCTGGCGGCATTCGACGAGGAGCGGTTGCGCCGAAGTGCGGCGCAGAAAGACCCCGAAAGGGCCAAAGCGTCGCGGCCGTTTCGGTTGGCGGTCATTCAGCTCGGTACATACGACGGTACGATTTATCATGCGCGGCAGGTGCTCGACCGAATCGGGCATTTGTGCGATTATATTTTATTTGATTCGGCTTGGGTCGGCTATGAACAGTTTGTGACGATGATGCGGCCGTGCAGTCCGCTCTTGATGAATCTCGGACCGGACGATCCGGGCATTATTGTAACGCAGTCCGTACACAAGCAGCAGGCGGGCTTTTCGCAAGCCTCGCAGATTCATAAAAAAGACAGTCATATCCGCGGGCAGGCGCGGTATGTCAATCACAAGCGGTTCAATAATGCGTTTATGATGCACGCGTCGACCTCGCCGCTGTATCCGCTCTTTGCGTCGCTCGACGTGAATGCGCGCATGATGGCGGGCGAGGCGGGACGCCGAATCTGGGAAGATGCGGTCAAGGTCGGTATTGAGGCACGGCAGGATATCTTGCGACGGTGTACGCTCTTTCGCCCCTTTGTGCCGCCGACGGTGCACGGGCGTCCGTGGGAAGACGGCGATACGGAAGAAATGGCACGTGATATGGACTATTTCCGTTTCGTTCCGGGCGAGCGCTGGCATTCGTTTGCAGGATACGGCGACGGACAGTATTTTGTCGATCCGCTCAAATTACAGTTGACGACGCCGGGAATCGACATGGCAACGGGCGAATACACCGACTTCGGCGTACCGGCGACGGTGGTGGCGCATTACCTGCGGGGGCGGCACATTATTCCCGAAAAATGCGATTTGAATTCGATTTTGTTTTTGCTCACGCCGGCCGCAACGAAAGAGAAAATGACAAAACTTGTCGATGCGCTGGTCGACCTCGAACGGTTGATTGAAGCGGACGCACCGCTGGCGGACGTGCTGCCTTCCATCGCACGGACTTATGCGGAGCGGTACGCGGGTTATCATATTCGGGCATTGTGCCGGGAGATGCATGAGATCTATCGGTCGCGCAAGGTCAACGAATTGCAGCGTCGGCTCTTCAGCGAGCCGTATCTTCCGGCCTATGTACTGCCGCCGCGGGTCGCGCAGACGGAGCTGGTACGCGGTCATGCGGAGCTTGTCCCGATCGGAGAAATTGAGGGACGGGTTGCGCTCGAAGGGGCATTGCCCTATCCGCCGGGCGTTTTGACCGTCGTTCCGGGAGAACGTTGGTCGGCGACGGCAGTCGCGTATTTTGCCGCGCTGCTCGAAGGGATTCGGCGTTTACCGGGATTTGCACCGGAAATTCAAGGGGTATATATCGAGTCGACACCGCAGGGCGTCGATGCATTCGGTTATGTATGGACAGGAGAGGATACCGCCCGCACACCATAAAAGCAGGACGGAGAAAGGATAGGTCATGAGTGCAGGAAAAGATAAAATGAGCGTCTTGCAACTGACGGTCTTGACGACGGTCAGCATGATGGGCTCGGGGATTGTCATGCTTCCGACCAAGCTCGCACAGGTCGGAACAATTTCGGTATTGAGCTGGCTGGTAACGGCGGTCGGCTCGATGTGCTTGGCGTATGCGTTTGCCAAGTGCGGGATGTTTACCCGGCGGCGCGGCGGTATGGGCGGCTACGCGCAGTATTCGTTCGGCAAGGCGGGCAGCTTTATGGCCAATTACGCTTACGGCGTGTCGCTGCTGATCGCCAATGTCGCCATCGCCATCTCGGCGGTCGGCTATGCGCAGGAGTTTTTGGAAATCCAAATGGACGCGCGGGAAGTGTGGATGAGTACGGTCGCGGCATTGTGGGCGGCCACCGTGCTCAATTTCGGCGGCGCCAAGTATACGGGCCGCATTTTCTCCGTGATGGCGTGCGGCGCATTGATTCCCGTCGGGGCTCTGTTCCTGTTCGGGTGGATGTGGTTTGACCCGCAGATGTACATCGATGCGTGGAATCCGCACAATTTGTCGTTTTTTGACGGGGTCAGCCAGTCGATTGCGATGACGTTGTGGGCATTTTTGGGGCTGGAGTCGGCCTGCGTGAACAGCGACGCGGTTGAAGACCCCGAGCGCAACGTGCCCAAGGCCGTTTTGTGGGGGACGCTGGGAGCGGCGGTGATTTATATTTTGTCGACGAACGTTATCGCGGGCATCGTCCCGAATGCGGAATTGGCGCAATCGGATGCGCCGTTCGGCTTGGCGTTCGCGACGATGTTCAATGAAACGATCGGACGGATTATTATGGGCATGATGGTGCTTTCCTGTTTCGGTTCGCTGCTCAGTTGGCAATTTACCATCGGGCACGTGTTCCGCGCCTCTGCGGAAGAAGGCTATTTCCCGCGCTTTTTCCGCTGGGTGACGACGTACCAGACGCCGATTGTCGGGATGGCGGTGATCGTCACCGTGCAGTCGCTGTTGTCGCTGCTGACGATCAGCGATTCGCTCTACGGCCAGTTTGAGACGCTGGTCAACTTGGCGGTCGTGACCAATGTCGTGCCGTACCTGCTCTCGATGGGCTCGATCGTGGTCATCCAAAAAGCGGCGGGCGGCTATCGCAAACGCACGACGCGGATTGCATGGATCGGCGCGTTGTACAGTTTTTACGCACTGTATTCCACCGGGCCGGACGCGATGATGTACGGAGCGCTGGCGACATTCTTCGGCTGGTCTCTTTACGGTTTCGTGTCGGAGCGGTTCGACTTGGACAGCGCCGTCGCGTGGAATGCCGAGGTCGATGCACGCAAGCAACGCGCCGTCATCAAATAAGAATTCGACAAGGGCTCGCCCGCAGGGGCGGGCTCTTTTGTGTTACGGCCGACTCCCCGTGAGGGGCGGTCATGATATAATAATAAAAAAGGCAATGAAGGGGAATGCTATGACAACTCGTAGACAGCGCGGACGAAAACGCAATATCGTCCTCGTCGGCCCGATGGGCACGGGGAAAAGTCGTGTCGGCTATACATTGGCGCGCGAACTGGGCTGGCGATTTGTCGATACGGATCGGTTCTTGGAAAAGCAGGAAGGCGAACGTATGGCGCAGATTGCCGAACGGGTCGGCACGGACGGTCTGGCGACGCTCGAAGATGCGGTCATTGATCGGGTGCGCGGACGCTATCGGACGGTGATCTCCGTCGGCGGCAATTTCGTGTTGCGGCATGATGTACTGGCCAAACTGCGGGAATTCGGGACGGTATTTTTATTTACGGCGGCGGATTTTCGTTTGGTCGAGCGGGTCGGCCGCAGGGTCGGTAAGCGACCGACGATGGACTATGACCATATCGAGTCGTGCGTACGCGAGATGAATCGCCAATGGCGTGCTTGCCGGCATGCGGTGGATCACGTGTTTACGACGACCTACCGATCGCCGCAGCGAATCGTACGTGATATTCAGCATCATATTAAAAAACGCGGATTGCGCTTCGTCGAGCCGACACAGGCGCGCCGCTACGGACGTAAAGGAGAGAGAGAACATGGCCACGAAACTGGCGGTACTCACGAGCGGCGGTGATGCGCCGGGGATGAATGCGGCGCTGCGCAGCGTCGTGCGGGCGGCCATCTATCGGGATTGGAATGTCGTCGGGATCGCGCGCGGCTTTGCGGGATTGATCGAGGAAGATTTTCGCCCGCTGTTTCGCCGCAGTGTCGGCGGCATCATTCACCGCGGCGGGACGATGCTGCGGACGGCACGCTGTGAAGAATTCACCACGCCCGAAGGACAGCGGCAGGCACTTGCTTTTCTCGAACGGATCGGGGTCGAGCGGCTCATCGTTATCGGCGGTGACGGCTCGATGGCG